>JBHENA010000095.1:4604-10178 GCA_046262275.1 Chthoniobacterales bacterium | reverse complement strand
GTAATGGCGTGAGCGGACGAAACGATGCAGGCGACAAAAACGAGGGCAGCCCAAATCCGTTTCATCGTCCACCTCCCAAGGTCGAAGGTGGCGCTGCCACTTCGAGCACCGGCTTCGATCCCGGCGGATTTTGCGAAATTTTCGCCGCGAACCTCAGTGAATTCGGTTCGCGCGCACAAGCTCGCGCCAACCGGGCCAGCGCCACGTTGTGAAGATAGATGGCGCCAAGCCGTGTCGTGCGCGTGCGCGTCACGTCCGCCGCCGCTTGCAGGATATCGAGCTGCGTCCCGAGACCCGCGCCCAAATTCCCTTTCGCGATCTCGAGCGATTCATCGGCGTTTTGCACGTTGCCGGTTTCCGATTCAAGAACGCGATCGGCTTGCTCAAGATCGAGAAAAGCATTGCGGACATCGGAGGCGACGGAAAGCTTTGCCGCTTCCAGCGCATGGAGAGCGGCATCGCGGCGCGCGCGAGTCGCCTGCATTCGGCCGCGGGTCGCGAAGCCGTCGAAGATATGCCAGGTCGCGTTTAGTCCGACAATGAATCCGTGATTGAACTCGGGTCCCACGGCCGGATCGCGCTCGCTGTAAAGTTCGTATCCGGCAAAGGCCTCCACGTGGGGCCGCGTCTCGCTCCGGTCCAGGATCAATTGCAGTTCCTCGATCTGGACATCGATCTGGCGCGCCCTGATTTCCGGCCGCGTCCCATCGGCGTAAGCGAGGCATTCATTCAAATCGGGACGAAGCGGCGCGTATTGCAATTGCCCGGCGGCTTCGAAGTTCGTGAACGATTTCCCGGAAGCATCCACGCCGACGAGTTGTCCCAGCCGCAGATTGGAATTCTGCAGGCTTCTCTGCGCGTCAATCAGCTCCGGCTGTTCGTTCGCCAGCGCGACTTCGGCGCGGCTGACATTCAGCGACCCGACAGTCCCGGTCTCGAAGCGTTCGCGCTGCGTCTTAAGCTCTTCCTGGAATACGCGCACCGATTGTTCGCGCACGCGAATCTTCGCCCGGTTCAGGAGCACATCGTAAAATGCCAGCCGCACATCCATCGACACGCGATTGACCAACGCCTGATAGTCGAGGGCGCGCTTCTGCTCAATCAAGCGCGCGATCGCCAACTGGCTCGTGATCGCGCCGCCGGTGTAGAGATTTTGCACGACGCGCAGTGAGGCGTTGTAATCATCCGACCGGAGCCGGGAAGGTTCCTCGCGTTGCCGTTTCCGGAGCAAGCCAGTGGAAACCACGCCCGGCAGAAATCCCGCGCGCGCCTCGACTACGCCGCCCTTGGCGGCTTCGAGTTGTTTCGCCGCCATCAGGATTTCGGCGTTCTGTTTTTTCGCGACGGCGACCGCTTCCTCCACCGTATAGGAACCGGCCCGGGCGCCGGCCACCTGAAGCGCCAGCAGGAGAATTACGATCCCAGAACTAAGGCGCATCCATCCTATCCTCAGGTGTGAAGGCCCGCTTGATCAACACAATTCCCATAATGACGAGACATCCGGACTGCAGTTGGGCAGCCCCCCTTCAGGAAACCACCCGCCGATATTGCATCCCCGCACATTTGCTCTATGATGGGCAACCTTGCGCCTTGCCCCCGCCGTAGGTCGCCGCTAATCTTCGTGTTTTTCTCGCAATGAACAAAATTAGAATTGCCGTCGTGGGAGTGGGGAACTGCTTCAGTTCGCTCCTGCAAGGCATCAACTTTTACCGAGATTCTTCCGGCAACGGCGCGGATGTCGGGTTGATGCATCGGCAAATCGGGCCCTACCAGCCGCAGGATATCCAAATCGTCGCCGCGTTCGATATCGACCGTCGCAAGGTCGGGGTCGACGTCGCGGAAGCCATCTTCGCCCGACCCAATTGCACCAAGGTTTTTTGTGACAAAATCACGCCGACAGGCGCGATCGTCATGATGGGGTGCGTCTTCGACGGTTTCGCCGAGCACATGAAGGAGTACGCGCCGGACCGGACGTTCCTTCCGCTGGAGAAAGAATCGTCGCGCGAACAGATCATCGAGACGCTGCGCAAATCGGGCGCGGAGATCATGGTGAATTATCTGCCGGTCGGCTCGGAAGAGGCCACGCGTTTCTACGCCGCCTGCGCGCTCGAAGCCGGGCTCGGTTTCGTGAACAACATACCCGTTTTTATCGCCAGCGATCCGGTCTGGGCGAAGCGTTTCGCCGACAAGAACCTGCCGATCGTGGGTGACGACATCAAGGCGCAGATGGGCGCGACGGTCCTGCATCGCACCATCGTCGATCTCTTCCGCAAGCGTGGCGTCAAAGTCGAGCGCACCTATCAGCTCAACACCGGCGGCAACACCGATTTCCTGAACATGCTGAACCGAAGCCGCCTCGGCTCGAAGAAAACCTCGAAGACCGAGGCCGTGCAATCGGTCATTGGGACGCGCCTGTCCGATGACAACATCCACATCGGCCCGAGCGATTACGTTCCGTGGCAGAACGACAACAAGATCTGTTTCATCCGGGTCGAGGGGAAACTCTTCGGCGACGTGCCGATGGAACTGGACGTGAAACTTTCGGTGGAAGATTCACCGAATTCCGCGGGCGTCGCGATCGACGCAATCCGTTGCTGCAAACTTGCGCTCGATCGCGGCCAAGGCGGCGTGCTCCATTCCGCCTCCGCCTATTTCTCGAAACATCCGCCGCTTCAGATGACGGATGACGAAGCCTACCAAAGCGTCGAGGAATTCATCGCGGGGAAGCGCGAGAGTTAATCGCTCGCAATCGCATCGCCGAGCTGGTCCGGCGGCAATGCCCGCAATCGCTCCCACTCCGCTTCAAGCTCACTCGCCTCGTACCCTACGAATTCTCCCGTTGCGGTCGCGAAGATGCCGGCTTCGCTCTCGAGATTCGTTATCGCGCGCACTGCTTTCCAATATGCGGCGATTTGCGGTCGGTACCGGAGCCGCAAATTCTCCTCTTCGCCTTTCTTGATTCGGTTTGTCTTCCAATCAACAAGCAGGCACCGGCCCGCCGATTCATCCACCACCAGCAGATCGATCACGCCTTCGACGGAGCTCCGGTCGTTCATGCGCCAGAGGAATGGGAACTCGGTGTGCGGGACGATTCCAGAACGGGCGAGGAATTTCCCGAGCGCGGAAGTCGGTGAGGCTTTCGTGAAGAGTGTCCACTCGCGCGCGGAACGATTGGGATCAGGCGAGCTCGGTTGCAGCGCGGTGAAGGCGGTTTCCCATTGCGACGGGCTGCCGGCCCAGGGGAAATATTGGAAGAGGGTGTGCCACCAACTGCCGTAGAGCGTGGCGGCGTTGTCCGCCAGGGAACACGCCGCGAAAGCTTTGCTACGATCGGCCGATTCGGACGGCAGCTCGGGTAACTCTTCGTAACCGCTCGGATTCTGTTTGCGGATGAAATCAGACGCACGCGCGCGAGCGACCGCGAGCGCGGCGGGTTCAAATGGAGCGAAGCCAAGCTCCGGGGCCTTGGACGCGTCGATTATTTTCGCCGCCGCGCGCAAGGTTTCAGAACACGCTTCCGCGTTCGTGGCCAACGCATCGAGCGCGTCGCAGCTCGTTTCGCCTTGGTCGCCGCGAAGATATTTGAGTTGCGACTCAACGGCCAGGCGGTCGTGCACCGGCGAAAAAAGATTGCGATCGAGCGCCAGCACGAGCGTGTGCCGCGCACGCGTGACCGCGACGTATAGCAGCCGTTCCATTTCCTGCCGGCGCAGGATTTTCGTCGCTTCCCTGATCTCCTCCTCGCGATCTTCCTTATGGAGGGCGGCAATGACCTCGTCTTTGCCCGGGACGCGGATGAGGGAGGGATAACGCGGCGAAAATCCGGTAATGCGCCGGCTCAGAAACGGGACGATGACGGCATCCCATTCCGAGCCCTTCGCTTTCTGCGCGGTGATGAGTTGGATGGCGTCCTTATCGGAAAGGCGCGCCGGACGCTGGCGTTCGATTTCGGAACGAAGACGCTCCGCAAAATCAGCCAGGGTAGCGCCGGATGCGGCCGATTCGGCGGCGAGGGTCACAAGAGTATCCAGGTCGGCGAGTGGATCCTTGAAGTCTTCCGGCGGAAGCGAAGCAAGCCGCGCCCGCAAGGCCGTGCGAGTGATCAGTTGCTCGACCGCGGCGAAGAGCGGCAGGTCCTGCAGAGCGCTGCGAATCTCGGCGAGTTCACCGATTTGCGATGAGACGATACCCGCCGCGGCGCGGGGAGTTTCAATTTGAAAACGCTCGCCGTCTCCTTCGCTGAACACCGCGAGGTCGTGATCCGACACACCGTAAATCTCGCGCAGGACGCCAACGATCTCATAGTGGTTCTGCGCCTCGACCATGATGGTGCAAAGCGCGGTCAGCCACGCGTAAGCGGGCGAGTCCGCCTGGAGTTCGCTTTCCGATTGGACTTCCACCGGGAGGCCGATTTTTCGCAGCGCGATTGCCATCGTGCGCAACCAATCGCGCCGGGGACAAAGAATCGCGACTTCGCGCCAACGGCGCGCGCGCAACTTCTCCGGGCCATGCTCCTTCAGCCAGCGCGCGAGCTCCTCCGCCTCGATGCGCGCGACCTGCCGGTCTTTCAATTTCTCTTTGCCATTGCGCAGCGCGGCGGAAAGCGAGAGGCGAATCACCTGGCCAGGCAAAATGTGCGGGCGCGGCTGGAGCTCCACGAACTTCACCTGTCCGGCCTCGCCGTTCAGGATTTCGCCGAAGGTCGCGTTGACGAAATCGAGTTGTCGTTGATCGAGCCGGAAGGTGACGGAAAAAGTGACGGCCTCGCCGGCTTCGGCGGCGACGAGCGCCTGATGCACGCGCTCGTAGTGGGCGAGATCGGCGCGGTCGTGATAGATCGACTGCTGGAAATCGCCCACCATGGAGAAGCGCCCGGGACGGGGTGGATCGCTCTTCGTTTCGAGCCAACGGCCGGTCGCCTCAAGCGGCCGCGTCATTTCGAGGAGCACGGAAAACTGCGCGGGATCGGTATCCTGGGCTTCATCGAGGATAACGATCGGATCGAGCTGGCGAATGCGGCGCGCGGCTTCAGGGTGTTGCAGAAGTTCGTCGGCCAGCGCGATCTGGTCGGCATAGGTAACGACGCTTCGCTCAAGGCGGAAATTGCGGTAATCGCGCTGCACCTCGGCCGCGACGCAGATAGCGGTCCGGTTCACCCAGCGGCGCAATGGAATAAAAGCCTGCTCCCAGAGTTGATCGATGCCCTGCGCTTTGGTGCTGCAAATTGGCCACCGCAAGAAACCGGTCCCTTCGCGATAGCCATTCTCCCACGCTTGAAGCTGCGCGATGGAATTCCCGATGGTGTCGCTCTTCTTCGCCATTCTGGCCGCGCGGTAAACTTCTTTCAAACTAATGTCGGGACACGGACACTCCTGCCCGGGACGGAGCAACGCCGACCCGGCCTTTCGCCCCAGTTCCATGATGTGTCGCAGGGAAGCGAGCCGCAGCAGCCGGGCGCGGTTTTCCCTCGAGAGGGAACGGCCTACTCGTGTTTGCTGCTGGACGAATTCGTTCCAGAGATCGTCGTCGTCCGTGATCAACTCGAGCGGTCCGGGAAGGCCGAGGTAGTGCCCG
>JBHENA010000095.1:0-4437 GCA_046262275.1 Chthoniobacterales bacterium | reverse complement strand
TTGGCAAAAGTGAGGACGACCAGGCGCGGCAACCTGTGCACGGCATCGCCGGCCTGCGCGACTTGCGCGATTCGATCCGTCACCGCGCGGGTTTTCCCGGAACCGGCTGCCGCGATCACGGAAAAATTTCGGTCGAGCGTTTGGGAAAAACGATCGCGGGCAGCCTGATCTCGCGGCTCCGTCATCACCAGCTCTCCTCTTCCAACGCGAGGTCCGGGTGGGTGAGTTCCCAGCGTTCGTCGATGATTTCGGGATCAATCTCGAGTGTGGCCAGCGGATAATTTTTCGAGAAACTAAAGGCTTCGCGCAGCCGGCCCTTCATTCCGAAGATTCCGGTGGCCTGCATGCGGGCGAGCTCCCGAAAGGCGGGGCCGCAATCGGCGAAATCGCCCTCGCGCAATTGAGGCTCCGGCTTCGCAACGATCGGTGAAAAAATGCTCACCTCCACGCCTTGGGCACCGAGCTGTTGGGCGGCGAGAGTGTAGAGCGCGAGCTGGAGTGCGTCGCCTTTCAGGACCGACTTCAGAACACGGGGCGGACGCGGTTCATCTTTTTTCCGGCTCTTCGGAGTGAGCGACTTTTTGTTCCCCGTTTTGTAATCGACGATCCAGAGATCAGGCAGCGCGAGAGAGGTGGGCGGCGCGTCCGTTTTGCCTAACAAGAGGTCGGCCTGCCCTCTCAGGAGAAGAGTGCGACTCCCGCCAATGGCAATCGGTTGCGCCTGGAGCCGCCATTCCGTCGCCGCCCATTTCCAGCCCTCGATCGCGCCCACCAGGCGGCCCAGGGTCTGCGCGAGGCAGAGCGCATGTTCCCAACCGGAATCCCACCAGTCGGGAATCGTCCGGCCCGCGCGCCGGCAAAGCTCGCGCACTTCCGCGCGCTTCCGTTCCGCCGCGGCCGAAATACGAGCCGCGCACTCGTCATTACTCGGAAAAGCTACGAAGGCGTCGCTGCGCCCGAAGACAGCGGCGAGCCAGGCGTGGGTCCATTTGCCTATCGTCGCATTCCAGACATAGGTCGCGTCTTCAGTGCCTTCGACGCCGAGAAAGCGTTCCATCCAAATAAGCGCGGGCGACTTGAGCAGTGCCTCCGTGTCACTCACGCTCAACGCCTTGATCTCGTCAGGCGCGGTCCGGAGCGCGAAGTCGTATTCGTTCGCCGGTTCGGGCGTGCGGCGGGCCAGATAAGCGACGCGCGTCTGGCGAACGCCGGGCGTCTCCGATTGCTCGGTAGGCGGGGCAAGGTTGGGGGCGTTCAGCCAGCGGCGGGTTTGGTCGCGCAAAGAGCGCAGGTTCGCGTGGGAGACTGGGCGCCCGTGCACCTCGTGATAAACGCGCCCGAAGAATTCGCCCGGATTGGAGAGGCGCTCCGGGGATGCCTCCTCCACGAGGCTGACGGTGAGGGCGAGGCCGTGGCTCGGGGATTCGACCAGGCCGTCGAACTGAGCACGCGCGAGCTGCCGTTGCTGCTCCGCGCCAAGAAAAAGCGTGTCGCCTTCGCGGACCACGGCGTGGCCTTCGCCCTGGCTGCCGCGCTGGGTGGTGGCGCGGTTGAGTTTCCGCACGCTTTCATTGAGCGCGTCGATCTGACCGGCGGGGAGAAAGTCGCCGCGCGTGCTCGCGGGCCACGTGCCCTCGTTCAAACCGCAGAGAATGAGATGCGACCAGGATTGATTCTCTGCTTGCGCGGGGGTGAGAAGCTGAACGCGGGCGTACGGATGCTGGCCGAGCAAATCGCGGGTAACGCGGACGCTGACAGCCAGCTCGTCGAGCCATTGCAGGAAGAGCGTGCGCGAAAAGGTAGCGTCGACTTTCGCTGTCCAGTCCGTGCGTTGGGCGATCGCGCGCCAGCGTTCTTTCCAACCAAGAAGCGCGAAAGCATTGTCACAGACTCGGAGGAAATCGGCGAAGGTGCCGTTGTCCGGCAGGAAAAGAATGTTTTCCAGCGCGGCGGAAACGCGCTCCTGATCTCCGGCGCGTGCCGCGGCAATCAAAAGAGGGAGATCGTCGATGGCAATGTCGGCCAGCGCTCGTTCCAGCACGCGGCCGATCTTGTCGCGTGACGGATCCTGGAGGAATGACTGGTCGTTAGGCAGAGCGGTCAGGAATCGTTGAAGCACGTTCAGTCGTGGCGTGCGTTGCAATTCTATCCAACTCCAGAAATCAGGCGCTTCGAAAATTCCTGGCGCCATCTGGCCCATCGCGTCGTAATGCGGCAAGCCGTGGCGCATCAGGGCGGCTGACACGAGACGCGGAAGCGAGCAGGCCGCTGGAATAACGATGCCGAGGCGAGTGCAATGTTCGTCGGCGAGAAATTGCAGTGCCGTCGCGGCAATCGCTTCGACCTGTTCGCGCATGTCCATGCCGGCCAGGAAAATTGTCGGGCGCTCGGGTGCGACTGACTCCGGATCGGTTCCGACAAGCTGTGTTTCCCCCAACGTTTCCTCCCAGGTGCCG
Organism: Chthoniobacterales bacterium; assembly: GCA_046262275.1. Classification (GTDB taxonomy): domain Bacteria; phylum Verrucomicrobiota; class Verrucomicrobiia; order Chthoniobacterales; family UBA10450; genus JACCTI01. The sequence goes on along the minus strand of JBHENA010000095.1, from coordinate 1,981 downwards.
ATCCAGGCGGAGTCGAGATCGTGGGCTTGTTCGCGCGGATGTTGTAGAAGGACAGTCGCGTGTTGCGAAGACTGGACCGCCGCGCGGAGCAAATGCCAGAGCGGCCAGTGACCGCCGTGAAATCCCGTGATGAGAAGCGGACCCAGCGCCGGGCCAGTTTGCCGGGCTTGGGTCAGCGCGCGACGATCAGACTCCGGAGGAATCTCAAACGCTGTCCCCTTTAAGTGCGCGCGAAATCTCCGCACTACGGGACGAAAAGCGGGCAGGTCGATCCGCTCGAAATCGGCTCCCGCGCCGCTGAGTTGCTCGAGCAGGTGCAGGAGATGATCTGGGGTGCGGCGGACAGAAATGGCGGCGACACGCTCCGCTTCCGGAAGTCTTGTGTCGGCCAGCAACTGTTCCGCGGCGAGGGCGAGCAGGAAGCGCAGATGCGCGCGGGGGGCTGGGAGCGTCTCACTTTCCGCGCTGAGGAGCGCACGAAGATAGGGCGGCGTGACGAATTCTAAACCGAGCGCGGAAAGTCCGGCTTCGAGAAGTCGGCCTTTGAGCGCCTGACCTTGACCCCGGGTCGGAACGACGACGAGCGTCGGGAGTTCGCTTCTCCAAGCCTCCGCAGCGGCGTGCTTGAACCAATCCAGCGCCGCACCCTGCCATGCTGCTTCCGGCGAGGAGGCGAGCAGTAAGGAGTGTCCGCGCCGTGGTTGAAGCTCCAGTTCCAGTTGCACCCATTTACCCTAGCAGAATGGGCGGACAACGGCTGTCCTACGCTTGCAAAAAAGCGCGTGTCATCCCGAGGCTGGTGACAGCGCGCCGAGGGACCTTTCACAACTCGAGCAACCACCCAAAACGGCCGGCGCAAGATCGACACGAGATATTCGCGGCGTGCGAAGCGTGGCGCGGTGCATTTGGGTACGACTGCGAGGTCACTCGGCGCGCTTCGCCAGCCTCGGGATGACGGTGTGTTCGCTCCATTGCGCCGCCGTCGGGTGGATGTTAGCCTCGCCGCTCCGCGCATGAGCCAGAATTACAAGGACACGCTCAACCTGCCGAAAACGGATTTTCCGATGAAGGCAAACCTCGCCACGCGCGAGCCGGAGATGCTCGAGAAATGGCAGGCCGCCGGCCTTTACGAGCAGATTCAGGCGGCCCGCGCCGGAGCGGAACTATTTGTTCTGCATGACGGCCCACCTTTCGCCAATGGCGATGTGCACATGGGCACGGCGCTCAACAAGATTCTGAAAGATCTGGTAGTGAAATCGAAAACGATGGCCGGATTCCGCGCGCCGTACGTGCCGGGATGGGATTGCCATGGGTTGCCGATCGAATACAAGGTCGTGAAGGAATCACGCGGCCTCTCGCCGCTCGCAGTACGCCAGAAATCGGAAGCGTTCGCGCGAAAATTCGTGGATGTGCAGCGCGAGCAATTCAAACGGCTCGGCGTCTTCGGCGATTGGGAGCATCCGTATCTCACGCTCGATCCCGCCTACGAAGCGGAGATCCTTCGCGCCTTCGCGATCTTCGTCGAAACGGGCCTCGTTTACGAAAGCCTGAAGCCGGTTTTCTGGAGCACCGGCGCGCAGACCGCACTCGCCGAAGCCGAGGTCGAATATCAGGATCGCGAAGACACGGCCGTCTATGTGAAATTTCCGATCGTGACCGGCGATCTCGCCGGCAAAGCCAATATCGTCATCTGGACCACAACGCCGTGGACGTTGCCGGCAAATCTCGCGATCGCGGTCCATCCGAAGGAACTCTATGTCGCGCGGGAATTCCGGAAGGAAGGCGTTTCCGAAACACTCGCGCTCGCGGCCTCGCTTGTGGAAGCTTTCTGCAACGCCACCGGCTTCGAGCCGACCGGCGAACCAATCAGCTCGTTTCCCGGAAGTCAGCTCGATGGCCAGAACGCCCAACATCCCTTTCTGCCGCGCGCGTCGAACATTTACGCCGCCGACTTTGTCACCATGGATACCGGCACCGGCTG
>JBHENA010000094.1:544-10314 GCA_046262275.1 Chthoniobacterales bacterium | reverse complement strand
GCGTCACGGCGGTCCACTCCTTTGCGTCTGTCGATTGCAGCACGGAATAAGAGACCTCCGCCGCCGGCAGCAGCAGCCTGGTGTAGCTGATGGTGGCGAAATTACCTTCCCGCGTCACTTTGGGCGCAGCCAGCACAGATGCGATCCACGCCAGCCGCGTCGAGATGCGCGTCGGGTAAAGTGCACTCGGCACACGACGCGGCCCGCTTATCCGCTGAAAGGTGTCGTTCTCCTGATAATAAAAGCCTCTCGCGTCGAACAGCGCGGCGTCGAATTTCGTCCCTTCGTCTGGGCTGGTGTAAAAAGGACCGTCCACCGCGAAATTGATCCCAGCCAGTTTCCAGGTGTCGCCATCTTTGATGAAGGCAGCGCCGCCGGAATCGCCGCTCGAGAGATGGCATTCGTTGGGCAATCCTCGTTTGTTGAATTTCGCCACCAGCAGATCGTTGTCTGGCGCGTAGGACAGGATCGCGCTCACGATGTTTGCTCCCCAACGCTGCCGCTTGTCGGCAGCACCCCAATACCAGCCTCGCATCGCGCCGTTCAAGCGCACCGCGGCTCCACGCTGCGTGCCGCGCCCGAATTCGATCATTCGCCGGCCCACCTCATCCCTGCGCGAGTAAAGCGGCGCAAACTCCGGAAATTCTTCCGCCACCTCCCAAATCATCAGGTCGGTCGCGGGATCGTGGAATCCCTGCACGACGGCGTAATTAGCCCCGCGAAACACAAAGGTCCCCTGGTGACCGACGTGCGCGGCGGAAACGAAAAAGTGCGGCGCGATCGGCGTGCCAAGAAAGTCGCCCCAAAACCCTTGATAATCCCAGCCACTCTCCACGTCCCCAGGCGCTGTCGGGCCAAAAGTATTCGCCTCCGGGTCAGCGGTGCGCAACAGGATGACGGCGCGCGCATTTACGAGCGCGAGAAGCAATCCAACCGCTGCGCAAACGATCACCACCACAGGGCGGCGACGGCGAGTGCGGCGATGGAGCAAGGACATGGTTAGGCGAAGTGAGCGCGTGGATGGTAGGGACAGCGCGCCGCGCTGTCCAAACGGCTTAGCCGCGCCTTTCGGTTGTGTCGATGTGTAAAGCGCTTTCGACGGTGCTCGGACGCCGCAGCGCGGCGTCCCTACCAGTCTCGGTTCTTCAAAGATAGCGGACATGACGCTGTCCGAATCTCTGATAACGGTGAGATCATGGACAAGGCTGCGATCGCCGCCACGCTGGAGAAGATCGCCACTCTTCTCGAGCTGAAAAACGAAAACGTCTTCAAGGTCCGCGCCTACACCAACGCGGCGCGTTCGATTGAAACCTGGGGTGGAAACATTTCCGAGTTGAAGGCGGAGGGGGTCCTGGAAAAAATCCCCGGCGTTGGCAAAGCGATCGCGGCGAAAATTCGCGAGTTCATCGAGACCGGCACGATCAAGTATTACGACGAACTGCGCGCAGAATATCCGGCCGACATCATGGAGTTGTTCACGCTCCCTGGTTTGGGACCAAAGAAGATCAAGGCGCTCTACGAACAACTGAAGGTCAGCTCGATCGCGCAGTTGCAGCAAGCCTGTGAGAACGGCCGGGTCGCGGAGCTGCCTGGCTTTGGAAAAGCGACCCAGGAGAAGCTTTGCGGCGCGATCGCAAATCGCACAAAACATGCCGGCTCTTTTCGGTTCGGCGCGATCGCAGCGGAAGCGGAGACGCTGCAGAGCGATCTGCGCGCGCTTGATGAAGCGTTGCATGTCTGCATCGCGGGAAGCTATCGGCGGCGAAAGGAGGTCGTGCGCGATCTCGATTTCATTGTCGCTACAAACGCGGCCGCGGCGGTCACGAAAGCCTTTGCTGCGCATCCGCTCGTGGAATCGGTGCTCGTGCAGGGCGCTACCAAGACGAGCGTGCGCCTGCGCTCTGGTATTCAGTGTGACCTGCGCGTCGTGGCGCCGGCGGAATATCCTTTTGCGCTGAACTACTTTACCGGCAGCAAAGAGCACAACGTCGTGGTGCGCAGCCGGGCGCTGCAGCGCGGCTGGACATTGAACGAATACCGCCTAGCAGCGGGCGACGCTGCGGATTTGCGTAGCACAGGCATCCTGCCTGTGGGGCCACCGGGCGTCTCGCCGGGTGGATCGCAAAACTCGGTTCCCGCCGAAGAGACACCGGGCAAGATGCCCAGTATTCCCACAGGCGAGACGCCTGTGCTACCGATCGTGCGCGGGCGCGGGCGCAGAAAACGCGCTCTGGATCGCGTTCCGGAGATCCGCGAGGAGGCCGATCTCTACCGGGCGCTCGATCTCCATTATATCCCGCCGGAGCTGCGTGAGAATTGCGGCGAATTCGCGGCCGCGGCGGAGGGGCGTCTGCCGAAGTTGATCGAAAAAGAGAATCTGCGCGGGACCTTTCATTGCCATACCACCGCGAGTGACGGACGCAATTCGCTCGAGGAGATGGCAGACGCCGCCGAGGAGCTGGGCCTGCAATACCTCGGCATCGCGGATCACAGCCGCAGCTCGATTCAGGCGCGCGGCCTCGATGAAGCCCGGCTCCGCGTGCAATTCGCAAAAATCCGGGAGCGTAACAGCGCGCGGCCGGACTTCCGCATTTTCGCGGGAGTGGAATGCGACATCCTGCGTGACGGCAGCTTGGACTTTCCAGATGAGCTGCTGGCCGAACTGGATTACGTGGTCGCGTCCATTCACTCCGCGTTCAATCTCGCGGAAGCGGAGATGACCGCGCGCATCATCCGCGCGATCAGCAATCCATACGTCACGATGCTGGCGCATCCGACGGGGCGGCTCCTGTTACAACGCGAACCGTACGCCCTCGATATTCCCGCGGTCATCGAGGCGGCGGCCGAGACCGGCACCTGGATCGAGATTAACGCCGCGCCAAAACGCCTCGACTTGGATTGGCGTTGGTGGCCGCTCGCGAAAGAAAAAGGAGTAAAGTGCGTCATTAATCCGGACGCGCACGCCATCGATCGCCTGCAGGAACTCTGGTTCGGCGTCGGCGTGGCGCGCAAAGGGTGGTTGACCAGAGCCGACGTGGTGAATTGCCTGCCGCTGGGCGCAATGGAGAACGAGCTGCAGCGGAAGCGGGCGTTACGCCGTTAGTTCCGACAACATGCGATCGTACTTTCCCGCTATTTCTGTTCTCCTTGCGGCTGTCGGTTGTTTTGCCGCCCACGGGCAGGACCGCACACCCACGCCCGGAAAAAATCTGACCGTCGTCACACGTATCGTGACGCCATTCGTCTTCGAGAAAAACAGTCGGCTCAGCGGCTACAGCATCGAGCTTTGGGAGCGCGTAGTCCGGGAAGCACGGCTTCCGTTCGATCCCGACAAGGACTACCGGATCGTGGAAAACGTGCAGCAAATGCTCGACGAGCTGCGTGCCGGCCGCGCGGATGCCGGCGTCGCCGCGATCAGTATTACCTCAGAGCGCGAGAAGAGTATCGACTTCAGTTACCCATTCAAAGAATCGGGCCTGCAAATCCTGACAAAGGAACAGCCCGGGAGTTCATTCGGTAAAATCGTCGGCCAGGTATTCAAAGGCGATATCCTCTGGCTGCTCGGTGGCTTGTTCGTCGTGCTGCTCCTCAATTCGCACATCATCTGGTTGCTCGAGCGGAGGAAAAATCCCGAGTCGTTTCCTGAAGGGTATCTCGCAGGCTTGTGGGAGGCGATCTGGTGGTCGCTCTGCACCATCATCACCGGCGGTTGCGAAAACAAGGCGCCACTCGGCGTGGCGGGTCGTCTCACTGCGATCGTCTGGATGCTGGCGGGTGCCGCTTTGTTTACTTACATCACCGCCACCATCACCAGTGCGATGACGGTGGACACTTTGAACAGCGACATCCAAAGCGTCGCCGATCTCAAGGCGCGCAAATGGCCCGTCGGCACCGTCGCCGGAAGCACCGCGCAAACCTACGTCGAACGGCAGGGGCTGCCGGTGCGCGGATTTGCGGATGTCGAGGCCGCATGCGCTGCGCTCGCCCAGGGCGATGTGAAGGCTGTGATCTACGACGCGCCGATGTTGCTCTACTACGCGAAGAACAATCCCGACAAGCAACTCGGCGTCGTCGGCGAATTGTTCGAGATGCAGAGTTACGGTGTTGGCGTGCCGCAGGGCAGCCCCTACCGAAAAGAAATCACGCGCGCGATCCTCGCCTTACGCGAGCAGGGTTTTTTCGAGGAGCTGGAAAACAGATATTTTGGAACCGGCTCAGGTGGAACCGCGGCCGCGCGTTAGGAAGGCGGCCGTTGTCGCAATCGCCGGATCACTTTCTCCTTTGTCCTTCCGTGCACGGCAACGGCAAATCGGACGCGCCGTGCGCCTTGGATTTTTTCACGCGAGGCGATCAGGTCACCGGCTTCATTGCAGCGCGCAAAGCGTTGTTCCATCACGACTAGCCCGGGTTGGATCGCTGCAAGCACTGCCGGCACGTCAAAGAGCGGGCCGCCTTTCTCATGCAGAAGCCTCGTCCAAAACCAGCTCCATACGCGCGTGCGGCGGAACAGATATTCGCCCGCCGTAGCGCCGCCGCGAAGTCCGCGCAGGTCAGCGCGATCCAATGCAAGTTGCCGCGAGACGTTAACCGGCATGAGCAGGAGCGGAATGCCGGTGCGCAGGACCGCATCCACAGCCGCCGGATCCTTCAAAACATTCGCATCGTGCACGCGCAACCAGCCGGTCCGCCCGAAGGCGAGCTGTTCTCCCGGGGATTTGCCGCCGACGAAGATGATCTGGTCGATCCGGCTGGCCAGCTCGGGATGATGCGTGAGAAAAGCAGCGAGGTTCGTGAGCGGCCCCAACGCTATATATGTGAGCCGCTCCTTGCGAAGCGCTTCGGCCAGGGCTTCAGTCGCCGCAGTTCGCTTCGCGATGTCCCGCCGGGATGCGGCACCGGCAAATACGCGCTTTTCCGTCAGCCCGGCCGGCGCGCCGAACCGCCGCACGAGGTCGCGCGCTACAAACGTGGTGCGCTTGAGGCGCGCGTTCCCGTATGTCGTGCTGATTCCTGCAATCCGCACCTCGGGCGAATGGAACGCGAAGACAAGCGCGAACGCGTCGTCTACCTCACGCCAGGGCGTGCCGATGGATGGATCGGTATCGATCCACACTGTCGCGCCGCGCGCGTCGAGACAGACACTGGCTGCGAGAAGGCAGAGGAGGAGAAATTCCCGAGCCACGCAGTTATGCACGGCTCGCAGGCGTGGAGATCTCAGCTGCCTCCGCTTCGATTTCCATTTCCCGGTCGGATTGGAGGGCGTTCTCGAGATTCGCAATGTGGAGCCGTGCCATCGACACGTAAGTCGCAAGATCTTTTGAATCTACTCCGGCCATCTCCCGCACCGAGGCGTCCTCGTGCTCACGGAAAATCTGCGCCGCGCGCTGCGCACGCTGTTCCGAAAGACCCAGCGCACGTAAAGCGCCGACGCTGAGATCGACCGCGCTGCCGAAAGTCTCCCGATAAACGTCCTCCACCCCGCGGCGCAGCAATTCATAGGCGTGCTGCCGGCTGGTCGCCCGCGCCAGAATCCGCAGCTGCGGGAAATGCTCGTGCACCAGATCGACAATCCGGAGCGCCTGGTCCTCCTGGTCGATCGCGATCACGAAGAGCTGCGCGCGCGCCGCCCCAGCGGTCCGCAACAAGTCCAGCCGCGTAGCGTCACCGTAATAGGATTTGATGCCGAAACGGCCGAGCGTTTCCACCTGCTCCGCGTCGTGATCCAGTACGGTCGTCCCAAAGCCGTTTAACCGCACGAGGCGCGCTACGATGTGGCCGAAACGACCGACACCCGCGATGATTACGGGGTTATCCCGCTCATCGATTTCGTCCGGCTCGCGATCGGGGAGCACGCTCGCGAAACGCGGCTGCACCAGACGTTCGTTGATCATCATCAGGATCGGCGCGGCTGCCATCGTAAGCGCGACCGTCGCGACGAGGAGGTTCGCGAGATCACCGGTGAGGACGCCGTTTTGCGTCGCAAACGAGCAAAGGACGAAGGCGAATTCACCGCCCTGTGCGAGAGCAAACGCGAAGAGGTAGCGCTGCGTTGGTTCCAGTCGCGAGTAGCGGCTCACCGCGAGCAGCACAATGAACTTCAACACCAGCACCGCCACCACCAATAACGCGACCGTGCCCGGCTCTCCGGCGATCAAAGCGAAATTGATCCCCGCACCCACCGAGATGAAGAACAATCCGAGCAGCAAACCTTTGAACGGCTCAATATCGGTCTCGAGCTGGTGCCGATATTCACTCTCGGCCAGCACGACTCCCGCGAGAAACGCCCCAAGTGCGGGCGAGAGGCCCACCTTCTGCATCAGGAGCGCGATCCCGACCACGAGCAGCAACGCCGTTACGGTGAACATCTCGCGCAAATGCGTCGCCGCGATGTAACGGAAAAACGGGCGCAGCAGGAAGCGCCCGGCAAAAATCACCGCTGCGATCGCCGCCAGTACCAGAAGCGCGTGTTGCCAGCCGGGCAGGTCGCTGAGCGCGTTCCTGCCGTGATCCGCACCTCCAGCAGGCGCGACGGTCGCGAGCAATGGGAGCAGCGCCAGGATCGGGAGCACCGCGATGTCCTGAAACAAGAGGACCGCGAACGCCGCCTTCCCGCCCGCCGTCCGCATCTGATCCTTCTCGTTCAATAGCTGCAGCACGATTGCGGTAGACGACATCGCCACGATGAAGCCGACCGCGATCGCCACCTGCCACCTCAGCCCGAGCCAGCTGCCCAACAGTGCGACCGACGCCGCGGTCCCGAGCACCTGCGCGCCACCGAGACCAATGATAGGGCCGCGCATTCTCCAAAGGACCGCCGGGCGCAGCTCCAGTCCGATCACGAACAGCATCATGACGACCCCGAACTCCGCGATGTGCATCACATCGCCGCCCGCCGAGCCGACCAGCCGCAAGCCGAACGGTCCAATCACGATTCCGGCGAGCAGATAACCAAGCACCGAGCCGAGCCCGAGCCGTTTCGCGAGCGGCACGGAAATCACCGCCGCGAGGAGATAGATGAAGGCTTGGAAGAAGGTCATGAGAGCGCGTCCACGTTAGAGATTGAACCGCTGAACATCGAACATCCAACACCGAACATCGAACGCAGCGGCTGATCCCTTCAACCCTCAACCGTTCAACCCTCAACCCACCTCACGTGAGTGCCAGGGAGGGGACTCGAACCCCTAAGGATTGCTCCACCAGATCCTAAGTCTGGCGCGTCTGCCAATTTCGCCACCCTGGCAGTGACAACAGGAATCCTACCAAGAAACAACTCACGCTCCAGCGCGAAGCGCCTTGACATCGGTGAGTTACTCCTGAATGCGAATGGTTGCGGTGCTCGGCGCGAGAATGACTCCGTTTCCTCGCGCTCCGGCAGCGGCACTTCGACTGAGCGCACGTACATGCGATCGTCGCCTTGCGGGCCAAACCGCTGACGGTCGTTGAGCGTTTGAATTTGCCGCTTCGCGGAGTCACTACGCGCTTTGTCATATCCGGCATCGTAGGCCTTGCGCGCTGAGGCGTTGCTCTGTGCCTGGAGCGACTCGCTGAGCAGCACGCCGCCGCCCGCTGCCGCCGTTGTGATCAACGGATTTCCGTTACTGAGTTTGTTGCCGATGAACACACCGCCAGCCGCAGCAACGGTGTCACCAACGACGCGCGTCGGACTAACGCCCGCAGCTCGTCAGCATCGCGCCGGCGAGCAGTGAAAGAAGAAGAGTCGCGTTTTTCATTACGCGACGATTGATACCGCAGTTGCTTACACGCCATGCTCCCGCTTAAGCGCAACTCGTAGCCAATGTTCCCGGGGTCCCCGTGGACCGCGCTGATAGATACACGTCACGGCGGCAGGAGTCGATCCCACCTGCAGCCAAGCCCGCTTTGAATTCTTCGCGCCGTCGTGATTAGAACGTTTAATGCGCCACTCTCGATTTTTTGCACCGTCCTGATGTTGAGATCCGCTTTCTCGGCGAACTTCTCCTGAGTCATTCCGCGGGCCAGCCGTTCGCGGCGCAAGTTCGCTCCGAATTCCACCAGCATTCGCTTTTCTTCTCGCCCAAGCGGCACGCCCCATTAGGCCGTGAAAGCATGCTTGACGTGAACGGCGCAATAGGGCGTAAAAGCGTTGTCACTAAATGCGCTCGACCCTGCCCCGAACGCTATTCATGATCCGCGAGAGCATGAGAAGCGCATTTGGGTAGTCTTGCGCACGTCATCACAGAACGCCTATGAAATACGAAGTCTTGTATCGCGGGGCGTTCGCGATGTTGAAAGTCGCAATGGAAGCAGGTGAGCGTATCAAAGCGGAGCCTGGGGCGATGGTCGCGAAAACCGATAATATTGTTCTCGAAAGCAAGCTGGAGGGTGGTTTGCTTGGCGGCCTTTCGCGAAAACTTGCCGGTGAGAGTCTGTTTATGCAGAGCCTTGTTGCTAAAGGGGAGGATGGCGAAGTCCTTCTCGCGCCTGCCTATCTCGGCGAGATCGCGGATCTTGCCATGACGGAGTCTGTTCCATATCTCGTGCAGAAGGACGGTTTCTTTGCCGGCTCAGATGCACTGACCCTCTCAACAAAGACGCAGAGTCTCGCGAAGGGCCTCTTTTCCGGTGAAGGCTTTTTCATCCTTCGCGCTTCTGGGACAGGAACTCTCTTTATCAGTTCATACGGCGCCATTCATTCGATCGACGTTCCGTCGAGAAAAGACATCCTGATAGATAACTCGCATTTGGTAGCCTGGCCGGAGTCGATGGACTACGGGATTGAGAAGGCAGGTTCGGGGTGGATGTCTTCGATTACGTCAGGAGAAGGGCTCGTCTGTCGATTTCGCGGTCCGGGGCGAGTCTACCTCCAGACTCGAAATCCGCGTGGATTTGCTCGATGGCTGATCCAGTTTTTGCCGAAACCAAGGAAGTGAACGCTTAGACGCATCGCATGAGAATGGCGCTTCCGATTTTCCTGTCTTTCGCCCTCTGGTTTTCGCCTGTAATTGCGCAAACTGTTCCAAACCCGCCCGATGTTCCCTCGACTGAGCGTCTCCCCGGCGTTGATCTTGCCGAGGGCGTTACGCAACTGACAGGCGTTGCAATCTCGCCGCTGTTAGGAGTGAGCGCTGTGGGTGCGTGGAAGTATTACCGCACTCCCGAAGCCCGCCGTGCTGAGTTGCCCTGGTTTTGTTTACCGTACGTCTGGGGCGCGGGATTCGCCTTGCTGGGACTCTGCTTCTTAAAAGATTTCTTTGGAACGGCTGCTCCGCCCCTCGTCAAAAAGCCCCTCGATGTAGCCGAGCTGTTCGAGAACAAAATAAGCGCGCTGGTCGCGTGTTCCGCCTTCCTTCCCTTTATTGTCTCCGAGATGGGACGGCACTCGCCCCTTCAAACATCCTTTCTGTTGGTCCCTGATTCGCGGGTTTCGTCATTCTTGGCAGTGGCCACGTTCGACGCTCGCATCGTCACCATTCCGCTCGCCATTGTAGCTTTCTTGACTGTGTGGCTGGCCTGTCACGCGATCAACGTTCTGATCGCTTTGTGTCCGTTTGGCTTCGTCGACGGGATTCTCAAGCTCTTCAAGGCATCCCTCTTATCTTCTGTCGTCATTTCATCATTCATCAGTCCATATCTCGGGGCGGCGGTGTCGCTCGTCATTCTTTTCATCGCAGGACTTCTCGCGCCTTGGGCCTTTCGCCTGACGGTCTTCGGCACTCTATTCGGTATAGATGTCTTGCTGCCGAAGCGTGCTCGGCGATTGGTTCGTGCCACGGAGCCACACGCCTTCCTCG
>JBHENA010000094.1:0-340 GCA_046262275.1 Chthoniobacterales bacterium | reverse complement strand
TGGTGATCGCGAAAGGGTTATTGTTTCCGTCGCTCCTTCAGAGCGTCGATCAGCAGCGGCGACGGATTGTCGTTATGTTCCTGCCTCGCTATCGCTCACACGAACAGGCGATCGCCTCCCATTTCGAGATCGTCGATATTCAAGACAGCACCGTAATCAGGGGCCTCAAAGCCGTCCGCGCATGGGTTGCCGACACGATCAATGTCGGAAGAACCAAGTACGCGGAGGTAAGCGGAGCGGCCGAACGGAGCAGCGTTTAACAGGGAGGGATGGCGATCGTTATGAAACACTCTTTATGAGCAAAACAGTCCCGACGCAGAACGTCAAACAAGGGGCGATG
>JBHENA010000093.1:0-10360 GCA_046262275.1 Chthoniobacterales bacterium | reverse complement strand
GCGCGAGTACGCTTATTTCACGATCGCGAATACGATGCAGGGGACGATCAATGTTCTGGCGGATATCGGGATCAGCATCGGCCTTGTCTCAATTGGCGGCCGGGTCTGGCAGGATCGCAGCCGCTTCGGGCAATTGATCAGCACTGCGCTCGGTCTGCGACGCAAGCTGGGCGCGATCGCGGTTCTGATCGTCACCCCCATTCTTTGTTTCATGCTGGTGAAGAACGGCGCTTCCATTTTCTACGCCGTGTTCTTGATCGGCATCATCCTTTTCGGCCTAGCCATCCAGCTCACCGTTGGCGTGCTCAGTGTCGTTCCACGTTTGCATTCCGAAATTCAGCGCATTCAAGCGATTGATCTCGCCGGCTCTGTCGCGCGCCTCGTGCTTCTCGCTGCGCTGCTTTTCATTTTCCTCAACGCGGGCGTGGCGGTGGCGGCCGGCTGCGCCGCGTTGCTCCTGCAGTACTGGATGCTGCGGAGATATGTCGCGCGCGTGGTGGACCTGGATGCGCCGGAGAATAACGAGGATCGCCACGCGATGCGCGGCTTCATTCGCAACCAGGCGGCAAACGCCGTCTTCTACTGTCTGCAAGGTCAGATTACGGTTTTTCTGATCGGTTTTTTCGCCACCCGCGCCAGCTCCGTGGCCGAGGTCGGCGCGCTTGGCCGCCTGGCGATGATCTTTGCGGTCCTAAGTAACCTGCTCACGAACGTGTTCGCGCCGGCCTTCGCGCGCTGCCAAAGCCCTCGCAAGCTGCGCTGGCAGTATACCGGAATTGTCGGCGCGGTCGCCGCCTTCAGCCTCGCAGTGATTTGCGCCGCCGCCTTCTTTCCGCAGGCCTTCCTCTTCGTGCTCGGGAGCAAGTACGCACACCTCGAGCGCGAACTGGTTCTGATGGTAGCGGGCGCAGTGGTGAACGCTCTTACCGGTACATTTTGGGCGCTAAACGCTTCAAAAGCCTGGATCGGCGGTTCGTGGCTTTACATTCCGCTCACCCTCGCCACGCAGGCGGCGCTCATCCCGTTCATCGATTTCACGAGCGTGCACAGCGTCCTCATTTTCAATCTCATCTCCGCGGTTCCGAATCTTCTGCTCAACTTCGTCCTTAGTTACCGCGGATTTCGCAGCTTGCATGTGGCCGCAGCCTGAGGGGATGCCGAACTTCGGATATCATCTCGCGCGCGCCGAAGGCGGAGCTTTGCGGCGGCTCTATGCTGCGTTGGTGCCTTCAATCGTGCGGCGCAAGCTCCGACCACCTGTCGATCTCCCATTCGAGGTCTATGCGTATTCTGGCGAGAGTGCTTTGCCGGAGCAGATCGCATCGATCCGGTCTTTCCTCCGCTACGCAGGACGGCCAGCGAAATATGTAGTCGTTTCGGACGGCACATATACTGCACGCAGCGCGGCGTTGCTCCGGGCGATCGATTCTGTTGTCTCTGTCTCGCAAAGCGCGGATTGGATGCCATCGGGTTCCCCGGCCGAACTGCAGCCCTACTTGACCGCCCATCCGACGGGCAAACAGCTCGCGCTCATAATGTCTCTGCCCATGAACGAGCCAGCCCTTTACGTCGACTCCGACGTCCTCTTCTTCCCAGGAGCGGCCACTCTTAGCTCTCTGGGATCGGCGGATGATAAAACTCCCGCGCGTTATCTCGCGGACTGTCAGCTTTCCGCGGATGAACGGCTCTTGCGCGACCTCGCCGAGCAGAGAGAACCTGTGAACACCGGTGTGCTGTTTCTGTATCGGAAGCTCGACTGGTCGGATGCCATCGCACGCTTTCTCGAGCTGCCGGGCCCGCCGAATTTCTTCACAAACCAGACGATGACGCACCTGGCAATGCACGCGAATGGGGCCAAACCTTTCGACCCACGAAAGTTCGTCCTGCAGCTGGACGATCAATTCGTTTACGCCGATCGCTACGCCGGACCTGATCTCGTCCTTCGCCATTACGTTAATCCCGTTCGGCACAAGTTCTGGACTGCGCAATGGCGCTAAGCCGACTATGCCGCCAAAGCCGCTTCGCATTCTGGTGATCGTGAATCTGCCGTGGGATTCGCGGCTCGGTGCATCCCGCGTCTGGATCGAGCTGGCGGAGCAATGGCGCTCAGCCGGTCACCTTGTGGAAAAGTTCAGTCTGTCGGACGCTTTTCCGGGCGTGCGTGCAGCACGCGTCACCTTCGCGCTCCGGCAAATCTGGTTCATTCGCAAAGCCGCCGTTTTTGTGAGGAAACACGGCCACCGCTTTGACGTGATCGATGCGTTGATTGGGACACTGCCGTATTCCAAAAAAGAGCTCGGTTTCAACGGAATTATCGTTGCTCGCTCGGTGGGCTTGTATCGTTTGTACGACCGCTTCGAACAGAGCCTGCATGAGCGCTGGCCGCGCCCAGCCCAGGGAAGATTTCTTGGCCGCCTGCTCTACGGATTCACCCGCAGGCGGCTGCGAGAGGCTTCTGAGCGCGCCGTGCAGAAAGCCGATTTGATCAACGTGCCGAACGCCGAAGAGGCGGCCTGCCTGCGCGAGGAGATGCGAGTGCATCAGCCGATCACCGTTCTGCCCTATGGTCTAACCAGCGAGCGGCGGCGCGCCCTCGCGGAAGCAGCCTGTCCGGCGGAGATCCGGCTCGCCCAGAAGCGGATTTGTTTCGTCGGGATGTGGGGGCCGCGGAAGGGCGCACACGACTGGGCGGCAATTATTGAAAGTGTTCGAAGGGACGTGTCGCAAGCAAAGTTCAGATTCCTGGGCACGATGCTGGACGCAGACGCGATTCGCGCGGACTTGGGCGCCGCTGCGTCCGAGGGCGTTGAGTTCGTGTCCGATTATCAACCCGACGAGCTGCCGGGATTGCTCGCGGATTGCACGGTCGGCGCTTTCCCGAGCTATGTGGAAGGTTTTGGTCTGGCCGTCCTGGAGCAGCTCGCCGCAGGCGTGCCGACAGTCGCCTACGACACGGCCGGACCGCGCGATATCCTGAGACAAAAATTGCCAGCCCTGCTCGTTCCGAGTGGAGAGATCGAGAAGTTCGCCGCGGCGCTCTGCGGTGTTTTGCAGCTCGATGCACGCGAATACGCGGAGCTTTCGAAACAGAGCACGACCGCTTCGGCCGAGTTTTCCTGGCCGGTCATCGCGGAGCAAACGCTGCAAAGCTATTGGCGCTGCCTGGAAAAAAGGGCGCGCCGCCTAGTGTTATTCGTCCAGCCCTTCAGCCTCGGATCGGCTGGCGGCGGCGCCCGCATTTTGCGCGCTTTGCTCGAGCAGGCGCCCTTCGAAACGCAGAGCGTCTGTTGTTCCCCCGAAAAACCGAAACCGTGGCGCGACGAGACGCATCTGCCGAGCCGGCTTTCATGGGGACGAATTGAACGCAGCCGGCTGGCGACGCTTCCGCGGATGACGACTGTGCTCTTCCGGGGGCGCTTTCGCCGCCGCCTGAAGCGATACGCCACGGACGTCGGCGCGCGGGCGATTCACGCCGTGCCACACGCGGGGCTTGATTTTGCCGAGGCGCACGCTGTCGCACGCGAGTTGTCATTGCCGTTCTTCATCAGTTTGCACGACGATCTCGCTTACACCGCGGCCGATCGCGTGAGTATGACAAAACGCGAAGCCGTCATGAGCGAAGCTTGGCGTGGATCGTCAATTCGTTTCGTCATCTCCGATGCGCTCGGCCGGGAATATTGCCGCCGCTATGGGGAGCGCGACTTTCACATTGTGACCGATGGATTGATGGAGGTGGCCGCCCCCAGAGCGCCGGGAAGCGCGAACGCGCTGCGGATCTATTTCATGGGCTTGTTTCACATGGGCTATGAACGAAATCTGCGCGCGCTCCTGGAAGGGATCACACTTTTTGAGCGCAAGCATCCCTCCATTTCGGTCAGTGTGACGTTGCGTTGCGAGCATGTCCGCGCGCAGGTGCTCTCCGGCGTGAAACCGGTCGCGATTTTGCCGTTCGCCGATGAGGCGCAGGTGCAACGCGACATGGAAAAAGCCGATCTCCTTTATATGCCGATGCCTTTCGGAAGGGAGCACGAGAATTTCGCGCGTTACAGTCTCTCGACGAAAATGGTGACCTACGTCGGCAGTGGCGTTCCCATTTTGTACCATGGCCCTGCGAGTTCCGCGGCCTTCGCCATGCTGAAGGAACACCGCGCCGCTTTTTTTATTCCGACCCTCAGCCCAGAGGAAATCGCGGAGGCGCTTTTCACGATCGACCTTGCCGCACGCGCTCAGGTGGCGCTCAATGCTCTCAGTCTGGCCCGGAAAAAATTTCTGCTCGCGGATCAGACGCGGAAGTTTTGGGGCGCAATTTCAGCATCTCTCGCAGCGGTATGAAGAAGTTCTTGAGGCGGCATTTCAATCGTTTCCTGCCCACTTGGCTCCGGCAACAAATAAAGCGCCGCCTGCAAGCCAGGTTTACTTCCGAAGTGGAGACAAAAATGGTGCTCGAGGAAACGTTCTTTCATCTGCGCTGCAGCATCGAGGAGGTCGGCTCATTCCTGGCACCGCTCGATTGCAAGGACGACCTGGTGCATTTCACCGCCACTCGCGATGGGCGAGCCGAATTCGACAGCATCGGCGGCGCCGCGAAAAGCGGCGGAATCCTTTTCGACATCGGAGCGCATACCGGCCTCGTTTCAGCGCTCTTTTGCGCGGCCGGTGCTGGAAACACGGTTTACAGTTTCGAGCCCTCTCCCGTTCTGGTGAAGCGGCTGCAGGCAATTCGCGATCTCAATCAGCTGGGCGACCGGATGCAGGTCGAGCAGATTGGGATTGGCGCCAGCACCGGGACGATGGAGATGCTTTTGGATCCGGCCGGTGGTTACATCCAATCGCAGCGGTTCGAACATACGATGTGGGCTGCCCCTGAAACCATTCAGATCCGGCTTGAAAGTATTCCAGATGCGGCCGCCCGGCTCGGGGTGATCCCGGATTTCATCAAGCTCGATATCGAGAGCTACGAGTTTGAGGCCGTGACTGGCGCAGCCGATTTTCTCTCTCGTTACAAGCCGGCCATTTTTCTCGAGCTCCATCTGAGCTATCTGCAGCAACGAAATCTTTCCGCGAAGGCCGTGGTTGAGACGCTGAGCCGATGCGCCTATGAGTTTTACACCTCGGATGGCTCGCGCTTGAAACCGGCAGAACTGTATGACTCGCCCCTCTCGAACATTCACGCCCTCGCGCGCTGACTCGGAAGCTCGATTGCACTTTGGCTCCTGAAGGCGTGGCCGCTCGCCCCCTCGTCGTCATCACTACGCGCCTCCCGCCACAGACGTGCGGGATCGGCACTTACAGTTGGCTGTTGCACAAGCACTGGCCGGATCGCTCCGCAGCTGTTGAGTTTCTCGTCATGGAGGGCGCCGCTGGAGCAGATCCGCTGCGCGAGAGAGATCGCGTGACCGCTTTCAACGGCAACGCCGCTGCACTTGCTCGGGAGCTTGAGCGCATCGGAGCGGCGGATGTGTTGCTTCACTATGCTGGCAGAGCCTACCAGCGCCTCGGCTGTCCCTGGTGGATGCCAGGAGTCCTCGCGCGTTGGAAAAGCAAGTTCACCGGTGCTCGTCTTCTAATTGTCTTTCACGAAATACCGGGCGAGTTCCCCATCACTTCGCTCCATTTTTGGCTGGGAAAGCTCAGTTCTCACATCATCCGGCGGCTTGCCTCGATCGCCGACCTCACTGTTACGAACACCGCACATCACGCCGCGAAGCTGCGCCAGATTTCCGGGCGCCAGGAGATCCACCTATTGCCAGTCGCTTCGAACATTGAGACTGCGCCGGAAACGTCAGAACCGCGTCTCCGGACAGAATTCCTCGTCTTCGGTTTGCCGTTCGGGCGCTGGCAAACGTTGCAAACGTTCGCGTCTCACCTTCGCCAGTGGCACGCGGAAGGGAGATTGACAAAGCTGCATCTCGTCGGCCCGCACGATGATGAGTTCTCGCTGCGAGCAGAGGAGGTGACGCGCGCCTGGGGGGACCGGACCGCAATCGTGCAGCACGGAACATTGCCCTCCCCCGAAGTGGCCGCGCTCCTGCGGCGGGTGCGGTTTGCGTTAACCAACGTGTCGGAGACCACCTGGAGCAAGTCGAGCGCCTTCATGGCTGCCGCGGCAAATGAATGTTCGGTCGTCATTCACTCAACACCGCCAGAGTCGGTCCCGCTTTGCCACGCCGTCGGCGCCGCGGAGGTAAACGCGATCGCCGACGCGGAACTGGCCCGCCGGAGCGAAGCTCTTGCGGATTGGTATCGGGCGAATGCTGACTGGCCGGTGCTGGCCAGCCGGATCGCTGCCCTCCTGGATCAGGAGCTGCCGTGAAAGACGAAATCGTGATCATCTCTCCGGAGCTGAATCCCGGCGGGGGCGGACTGGCTGACTACACTTTGCGCGTGCTCGAACACTGGGCTGATCAAAAAGATCTCCGCTTCGTCATTCCAGAATCGGCAGTCATTCCGCAGGGTACCGAAAAGAGGATCGATAGAATCGCGAATCGAGAAGACGCGTTGCGTGATCGACTGCCCGCCGCCGGCGGGAAAGTTTTTCTGCAATACAGCGCCTACGGGTACAGCCACGTCGGTTACCCGCGGTGGCTACTTCGCGCACTGACTGGTTGGAAGAAAAACTCGGCCGGTCTGCTCGTGATCATGTTTCACGAGATCTGGACTTTCTGGCCTCTGCTGAACAAGAACTACTTCGTGCAGCGGCTGCACCGGTCGGCTCTCCGCAAGCTCGTAGCAGTCGCAGACGCGATCTTCACCAGCACACCGAGTCAGGCAGAACACCTCTCCGTTTTGATCCCCGGCTCCAGTATTCAGGTGATGCCGGTCGGCTCAAACATTCGGCGCATATCCACAGCTGAGCCGGCACGAGAAGACGGAATGGCGGTCTTGTTCGGTCTGCAACGCGCCCGAAACAGAGCGCTCCGGGAAATCCATTCAGATCTAAAGTCACTCGCCTCCAAGGGTCTGATCACGAAGCTGATCACAGTCGGGAAAGCAAACACCAGAGATGACGAAGCAGAGGAGTCCAGGCTTCTGCTCGAACTGAATCTCGCCCACGGCTTCGAGCAACGGGGCGCGTTGCCGGAAGCCGAGGTTTCGATGCTGCTGTCCAGAGCCGGCTTCGGCATCTCCGCTCAGGATGGGTTGAGCTTCACCAAGTCAGGCGTCTTCATGGCTTATGCCGCGCATGAGTTGAACATCCTTTCTCCTTACGGCGATCCTCTCGGCCCGGAGCCACTCTGCTGGCTAACGCATCCATCCGAGCTGCTGCGCGGTCTTTCGGCAGATGAATTGAAATCGCGCGCCCAGAATCTTTGTGCGTGGCAGGAACGGACCGCGTCATGGCCGTACATCGCGCAGAGATTTGCTGAGGCTTTGCAGCTCAATCATCATGCGGGCTAAGCTTCGCCACGCCGGCCGCAGACCGGCGGCTGCAGGATGACTAAGACAAAGGTCCTGATCGTGAGTCCCTGCCAGGGCGGCTATGGCGGGATCGAAGCTTTCGTCCTGGCGGTCGCAGCTGCGGTTCGGCGCGAAGCGGACATGGAAGTGCGGATTTGCCTCAAGCGGGTGCAAGGTTTCGCATTGCAGCCCGACTTGAAAGCGATGTTGCGCGGCGAAGACGTAATTTACGCCGATCGCGGCGCGGACCGCGACCTGATCGAGGCCATTCGTTGGGCTGATCTCGTCCATCTGCAAAACACGCCGCCCGACGTCGCGTTCCTCACGAAGCTTCTGCGCAAGCCGCTCGTTATGACGATCCATAACTACATGACTCGTGAGCTGACGGCGCACCGCCTCCTCTGGCGCGCTGCCGCCGTTCTAGCGGACGAGCGCTGGTACAATTCGCAATTCGTCTGGAACACATGGGAGCCGCGTCGAAAACGAGCCGGGAGCAGAAAAGTCCCGACCACCTCCAAGTTGCCGGAAGGCTGGACGCCGCCAGAGGAGCGCCGCGGCTTTGCCTTTATCGGCCGCTGGATTGCAAACAAGGGTATCGACACCCTGATTGACGCTTACGCGCTCTCAAATCTCGACCGCGAAAAATGGCCGCTCATCCTGATGGGATCAGGACCTTTGCGGAGTTTGATCGAGTACGCCATTCAAAGACGTGAGATCAAAGGCGTGACGGTTCTCGGCTTTGTGGATGAGGAAACGAAGGCCGCGCAGATGAAGAACGCGCGCTGGATGGTGGTGCCGCCGAACACGAAGGAGGACTTCGGTCTCACCGCAGTGGAAGCGCGGAACCTTGGTGTGCCTTGCATTATCACCCGCGACGGTGGTCTGCCCGAGGCCGGCGGTCGACAGGCGCTCATCTGCGAGCCGAATGATCCACGCGCTCTCGCGGGATTGCTCGAGCAAGCCGCGGCCATGGACGAAGCAGAATACGCAGAGCGTGCCACGCGCACGCGCGAAGAGTTAAAGACAGAGCTGGAGCCGATCGAATTCTACGCGCGCGCTTACCGGCGCATCACAGGCGGTAGAACGGGAGTCTCGCCGGTGGTACCGCAGGGATGATCCTGCTCGCGCATCCGTTCGGGAACGCCAACGTCCGCGCCGTGCTACGCGCGCTGGATGAGGCCGGAGTGCTCGCGAAATTCGTCACCACTCTGGGCTACCCTAATTCGCCACTTCTCTCATTCCTGCCGCAGAGCGCAGGCCGGCGCGGTTACGATCTCCCCGCCGCGAAAATGAAACCGTTCCCCGCGCGGGAGATTGTGCGTTTGCTCGCCGGCGCGGCGGGCGCAAAATCTCTGACCGAGCACGAACGCGGCTGGGCCAGCATCGACCGCGTCTGGCGTGAGCTCGACGAGAGGGCAGCTCGCTATCTGCGCGAGCGGAAAATGCGCGAACGGATCCATGTCGTTTATGCCTATGAAGATTGCGCGCTCGAGTTTTATGAAACCGCGCGCGATCTCGACGTCCGTCGGATTTACGACCTGCCGATTGCTTACTGGGAAACGGCACAGCGGCTACTGGGAGAAGAGGCCCTGCGCTACCCCGATTGGGAACCAACCCTTGGCGGTACTCGCGACTCGGAAGAAAAGCTCACGCGCAAAATGCGCGAGCTCGAACTAGCCGAGCTTGTGATCTGCCCCAGCAACTTCGTTTTTGAATCGCTCCCGAATATAACGCGGCAAACAAAACTCTGCACTGTCGTGCCATTTGGATCGCCTTCTTTGCAGCCACCTCGCGAAGCAACCTCAGGCAACCGTCCGCTGCGCGTCCTTTTTGCCGGAGCACTCACACAGCGCAAAGGTCTGGCGGATCTTTTTCGCGCAATGAAGCTGGTCGATTCCGCTCAGGTGGAGTTGGTGGTGATGGGTTCGCTCCTGCAACCCCTGCGCTGGTATCGGGAGCGCCTGGCCCATTTTATCTACGAGCGGCCTCGGCCGCACCAGGAAGTGCTTCGCCTCATGCGCAGCTGTGACGTCTTCGTTTTGCCCTCCATCGTGGAAGGCCGCGCCCTCGTCCAACAGGAAGCGATGGCTTGCGGCCTGCCCCTGATCGCAACCAGGAATGCCGGCGCCGACGACCTAATCGAGGAAGGAAAAACGGGGTTTCTTCTTCCCATCCGCTCCCCGCAGGGGATCGCGGAAAAAATAAGCTGGTGCGCAGACCACCGTGAGAGCATCTCTGGCATGGGGATTGCAGCGCAAAGACGGGCAGCTCAGCTGACTTGGCGCGGGTATGGCGAGAAAATCCTCGCCGCGATCGAGACTTTGACGGCGCAATGAACAAACACGATCCCGAGGAGAAGCAGATGCGGAATATCCGGCGTCTCATCTGGCTCTACTTCTGGCTTCTCTTGCTGGAAGGCGCCCTGCGGAAATGGGTCCTGCCGCAACTTTCGAATCCGTTGCTCATTGTCCGCGACCCGGTCTTGCTGCTGGCGTATTTCCTGGCCATTCGCGCACGCGTTTTCCCTGTCAATGGGTGGGTCATCGCGCTTGGGATCATCGGCTTTTTATCCATGGCCGTGAGCATTATTCCACTCTGGCCATTCCTTCAGCCGACGAAGATCCTGCTCGTGACCGGTTTTGGTTTCCGCTGCAATTTCCTCCATTTGCCGCTGATCTTTCTCATCGGACGCGTGCTGCGCAGTGAAGACATAAAGCGCTTTGGATGGTGGACGCTTGTGCTCGTGGTCCCGATGGCTTTGCTCATGGCGGGGCAGTTTCGCGCCGCGCCCGACGCTTTCCTGAACCGTACCGCCGGTGGCGAAGGAGAAATGATGATCGCAGCGCTCGGAAAAGTGCGGACCGCCGCCACCTTTTCGTTTGTCGTCGGCGTGGTCGCCTATTTTGCTATGGCCACTGCTTTCCTGATCTGGGCCGCGCTCAACCGAAATATCTATAAAAGC
>JBHENA010000092.1:429-10561 GCA_046262275.1 Chthoniobacterales bacterium | reverse complement strand
CAGCCCTACGTCGAGCTGATAAAAAAAGCGGGGATCGTCTTGCAGGAATCGCCGCGGCGGATTTTCACCGTGCCCGAGCCGATCCACATCGAGACCAAAAGCGGATCGCTTCTGCTCGTTCTGCCGGACGAGAAGTTCCGCATCTCCTGCACGCAGGTGGGGCCCGCGGGCCGGTTTTCGCAATTCTTTGCCACCGAGATCACGCCTGCGCTTTACGAAAAGGAAATCGCGCCGGCCCGCACCTTTGTTTTTTACGAGGACGTGCAGCCGTTAATGGAGAAAAACCTGATCAAAGGCGGGAGCCTGGAAAATGCGATCGTGGTTCGCGGCGATTCCGTTCTGAGCAAGGAGCCGCTCCGCTACGCGGACGAGTTCGTGCGGCATAAGATTCTCGACATCATCGGAGATCTCGCGCTCTGCGGGCACCGTATCCGCGGCCACGTCATCGCGGTGAAGCCTGGGCACGGACCAAACGCCGAGCTGGCGCGCGCCCTCGTGCGCGAACGCGCGAAGACTTTGCCCACGCTCCAGCCACGCGCATTTCCGCCGGGGGAGGGCGGACTCGACATCAATGAGGTGATGCAAATCCTGCCGCATCGCTACCCATTTCTGATGGTGGATCGCATCCTGGGCTTCGAAGGGGAGACCAAGATCACGGGCGTCAAATCAATCACGATTAACGAGCCATATTTTGGCGGGCATTTCCCGGGCCATCCGGTCATGCCGGGCGTCCTGCAGGTGGAAGCGATGGCACAGGTGGCCAGCATCCTGATGATGAAGATCACAAAAAGCGCGAGTCGTATCGGCTATTTCATCAGTGCCGATGGCGTGAAATTCCGGAAACCGGTTTTTCCCGGCGACACAATTTTCATCCACGCCGAACTGACGAAGGCGCGCAGCAACCGGCTCGCGAAAGCGAAATGCCAGTGCATGGTGAACGACGCAGTTGTCTCGGAAGGCGAGCTGATGTTCACCTTCCTGGATAAATGAGAAGAAGAGGCACCGCGAGATTCGCCTGTAGCGACTGCGCTCTGTCGCCCTTTAGCGCGTCGCTGCTTGTGGCGCATGAGAAACGCCGACAGAGCGGCGTCGTTACAACCGCAGGCTGAGCCGAAATGCGATCGGATCTCCAGATTCATCCCACCGCGATCGTCGAACCGGGCGCGGAGCTCGGCGCCGGGACGATAATTGGTCCCTACTGCATTGTGGAAGCAGGCGTAGTCCTGGGCCCCGAATGCTGGCTGCAGCATCACGTCACCCTTTGCGGTCCGATGCGTGCCGGGGCGCGGAATAAATTCTACGCCTACTGCTCCATCGGCCAGCAGACGCAGGATCTAAAATATCTCGGCGAACCAACCTATTTGGAGATCGGTGACGAAAATTCCTTTCGCGAGTTCGTGACCGTCAACCGCAGTACCACCGCCGAGGGCAAGACGCGTGTTGGCAGTTGCGGGAATTTTCTCGCCTACAGCCACATCGGCCACGACTGCACGGTCGGGAATGCGGTTGTTTTCTCGAATAACGGAACTCTCGCGGGCCACGTGCAGATTGGCGATCACGCCGTCATGGGCGGGCTCACCGCCGTTCATCAATTCTGCCGGATCGGGCGGTTCGCGATCACGGGCGGCTGCTCCAAGATCGTGCAGGATGTTGCACCCTTCATGATCGCGGACGGAAACCCGGCCGAGATCCGCGGCGTGAATCTCGTCGGGTTGGAGCGGAACGGGTTTGCACCCGAAAGCGTCAAGTGGATTAAGGAAGCGTTCCGTCTGATTTACCGATCAAAATTGAACACCCGGCAGGGGCTCGAAGCGGTGCGAAAGGAACTGCCCGCGACGAAGGAAATCAGCGAGATCCTGGAGTTCATCGAGCGCAGCGAGCGCGGCATGGTTCGCTGATCAACTGGGGAAAGTCCCGCGCTGCGCCGCGGCGCAATTGCGATGAGCAAAACGAGTAAGCCGCCGCAGTTCTTTGCGTGGTCATCCCGAGGCTGGCGAAGCGCGCCGAGAGCCTGCACTGAGCGAAGCCGAACGTGGATCTCACACCTTTTTGCGATCACGCCTTAGCCATGACGCGCGACTACAGACCGGCCGTGAGATCCCTCGCCGTCTGCGCAGGCTCGGGATGACAGCGGGAAAGCCAACCTGCGCTTCAGCGCCTCCTCTGCTGTGCCCCAGCGGACGCGCCATGTTCCCGCTCGATCTTTTTCAAGAGCGCCGCGGTAGGTGAGCCCGAGACAATTCGCAAGACGCCCCGCACCAATTCCACGGCGCGCTTCGGCTTGCCCTGCCTGATCCAGCTATCTGCCTCGGCCAGGACTACGCGCAGGATGTCGTCGCGCTTCGTGTAGAGCGTGCGCGCCTCCTGGAAGTGACCTGCGGCGGAGCGGAAGTCTCCCTCCCGCGCCTCCATCGCTCCCAGATCTTCGAGCATGATCGCGTTACGCGCGCGGGAAGCTGCCTTTCGCGCGAGGGTACGGAACTCGGCCGCGGGACGCGCGGCGTTTTGCACCGCAAAGTCGTGATACATTTTCCATTCCGATGTTTCCTTCGCTGGCGCACGCTTCGCTTCGAGCTGTAACCAGGAGGCGTAGGGGCGGTAGAGTGGATCGCCTACCATCACGCCCATCCAGGAAAGGGTCGGCGTCGCCATGTAAGCGCTCTCGGCGAAGGTAAAGCCATGCAGCAGCCGGTCGTTCAAAATGCTGAGGTTTGCCGTTAACTGCAGGTAGGGTTCGTAAACGTTGCCAATCGTTGCCGCCGCCCCTTTCATGAGCAGCGGTCCGGCCCAGGCCCCATTCGGGTTTCGCAGGGTGCTCGCACTGAAAGAATGGATGTGCACCGCGACCGCCCCGGGCGTGAACTGAAAGTCGCGCTCCGTAAACGGGCCGGTGACGTTGTTCGCGTACCACCCATAATACAGTGCGCAATCGTTCATCGGGAATCCATTCGGGAAAACCGCGGGGGCCTCGTCATACACCACTGGGATACCCGCCTTGTGGAGCTGCGGCACGATCTCCGCTAACCAGCGCTCCCCGACGTCGAGACCAACGGCGGTGTTGCGCGCGCCGTCCACGTACGCTCGTCCCCATAACCCCCTTTTCTCGCTCTCGATTGCGTCGGCGATCATCCGCCGCACCGTCGCCGCGGCCGGCGCATCGAGCCGGCATACCAGCATCAAAGCTGGATCGCTCGCTTCGGTGATCGCGCGGTAACTCTGAAAATACGGGTTGGTCAGCGCGCCGGAGATTTCGGGCACGAATCGTCCCAGGACCGCAATCTCCGAATCGACGGAAGCTTCGTTGCGGTTTTGGATGGGACCGGCCCCCGGCTTATCCCCAGGGTAATCTTGTGCCCCGCGAATCTTGAGCGGCATCCCCTTCATCAATGCGACAAAACGGATCGCATTCGCGCTGACGCGTCCGTCCTCGCCCCCGGCCGCCAGCGTCCACCAACCCCGCTCAGCGAAAATCTTGCGCAGCGGATCGCGGATCTTGCGGTCGTACTCTTCGCGGCTGATCTCTTCCTCGTCCGAGCAGGTGAGGCCGACCAGGTGTTCGCGCGCGATGCCCCTTTTCTGTGCGTAGAACCTGGCCAGCTCAGCGGATTCCGGCGCGCTGCTGTTGAAGACGACGACGGTCGCAGGGGCTAGCGGAGGTTCTGCCAGAAGCGGGTGGGCCGTCGCGCAGACAAGGGCCGCGGCGATGAGGCAACGGTAGCGCAAGCTTCCAGCTTGCACTCTGCGGGAAACGCGCAAGCTGGAAGCTTGCGCTACTTTCGACAAGCCGGCGTTCCTCATAGCTCGAGACGCAGGCCGTCGTAAGCGATGTGCGCTCCAGGCGGCAGATCCTTCTCCGCGGCTTGCGGCAACTCGTGCGCGATGTGGGTGAAGTATGTTCGCTCCGAACGAACGCGCCGCGCGACTTCCAATGCCTGCTCGACACTGAGATGCGTCGGATGCGGTTTGTGACGAAGCGCGTCGATCACCAGCACGCGCACGTCATCAATCTCCGCCGCGATGCGATCGGGCACTTCGCTGCAATCGCTCAGGTATGCGAACAGCTTTTTGCCTTCGCGTGAGAAGAGATACCCGTTCACCAGCGCATTGCCATGCGGCACCGGCAACGGTGCGACCAACGTCCCGCCGAGCCAAAACGGCCCGTCAACAATGTGCGGCTCCGGTTTGAGATAACCTGGAAAGGGATTCAGGCCCTTGAATGCGAACTCGAAGACGCGCGCCAGGTCGGCCATCGTTTCCTCACTCGCATACACCGGCATGTAGCCGCGGACCGCGCCGTAACGCCGCAAGTCATCGAAACCCATCACGTGATCGGTGTGGGAATGGGTGAAGACGACCGCATCCAGGCGCCGAATATTCGCGCGCAACGCCTGGGTGCGAAAGTCTGCCCCGGTATCCACCACCCAGGCGCACTCCGGCGTCTCGATATAAATGGAAGAGCGGAGCCGCTTGTCTCGCGGGTCGTTGGAGCGGCAGACCGCACAGTCGCAGCCAATCATCGGCACACCCTGCGATGTACCGGTGCCGAGGAAGGTGACTGCCAGTTGAGAGTTGAGAGTTGAGTGTTGAGAGTTCAGAAAGGCTCCGGCGGCGCCACTCTCAACTCTCAACTCCAGACTCTCAACTTGGCCCCGACTCTCAATCTTCTCAGGATCAGGAACCTCGCGCTGGTTGAGGATCTGGAATGGCAGCTCGGGCGCGGTTTTACCGCGGTCACGGGCGAGACTGGAGCGGGCAAGTCGATCATCATCGGCGCGCTGCAATTGCTGCTGGGAGAGCGGGCCGACAAATCGCTCATCCGGACCGGGGCCGATCTCTGCACCGTGGAGGCAGTCTTTACCGGTGAAGAATTGTCACGGCTCAATCCCTCTCTGCTGGAGGCGGGGATTGAACCGTGCGCGGGCGATCTCATCCTGAAGCGCAGCCTTTCCACCGCCGGCACGAACCGGCAATTCATCAACGGCTCGCCTACCACGCTCGCGGTCTTGAAGTCGTTAGGCGACGAACTCGTCGATCTCCACGGGCCGCACGATCATCAGTCGCTCCTTTCGGCGGAACGTCAGCTCGCGCTGCTCGATGGCTTTGCGCATGCCGGCGCCGCACTCGAGGAATACCAGAAGCATTTTCGGCGTCTGCAGGCGCTTACCGCCGAGCACGCCGCCCTCAGCACTGCGGAGAGCGTTCGCGAGCAGGAGCTGGATCTGCTGCGGCATCAGGTTAGCGAAATCACCGCCGCCAGACTCGACGCAGCCGAAGAGGACCAGATCCAATCGCGTTACAAGCTGGCCAGCAACAGCAAGCGCTTGATCGAACTGGCCAGCGGCGTGGTCGCGCGATTGTCGGAAGCAGATGATGCCGTGCTCGCGCAACTTGCCGAGACTCAGCGGCTCCTGCGTGAGCTGGAGAAGATCGATCCAGGGGTCGCAGAGTTTGCCACCAGCCACGCTGGCGCCGTCGTAGAGCTGTCGGAGATCGCCGGCTCGCTTGCCACCTACGTCGAGCGGCTCGACCTGGACCCGCAACAGCTCGCCGCTCTCGAAGAGCGCGTGTCGGTTTTTGAAACCTTGAAACGAAAATACGGCGGTTCGCTCGCGGATGTGATCGCCTTTGGCGAACGCGCGGCAGAGCGGATGCACAAGATCGAGGGCCGCGACGCGGAGTTGCAGCGGCTCTCGGGCGAAATCGCAGTGGCACGCCATGCTTTGGAGCGGGCTGCGGAAGGGTTGCGCAAACTTCGCGCGAAAGCCGCTCCCAAACTTTCGGAAAGCGTCCGGCGCAACCTGCGCGATCTTGGCTTTCGCCAATCTGAGTTCGAGGCCAGGCTTTCCGCATTGCCTGATCCGCGAGCCAGCGGCAGCGACACTCTGGAGCTGCTTTTTTCGCCCAATCCCGGCGAACCGCTCAAGCCATTGCGCGCCATTGCTTCCAGCGGCGAAATCTCACGTCTGATGCTGGCCATAAAGTCCACGCTCGCGGCGCAGGACGCGATCCCGTTGCTGGTTTTCGACGAGATCGACGCGAATGTCGGAGGTGAAATCGCCCACGCGGTCGGCGCGAAGATGCGGGTTCTCGCAGCGGACCATCAAGTCCTCTGCATTACGCATCTGCCGCAGGTGGCCGCCGCTGCTGCCACGCAGTTTGTGGTCACGAAGGAAGTCAGCGGCGGGCGGACCCGCTCCGAGCTGCGCGAGGTCACCGGGAAAGCGCGACGCGAGGAAATTGCCCGGATGCTCGGCGGCAAGACGGAATCGGCGCTGGAGCACGCAGTAACGCTCTTGAAGATGTAGCCGAGGTCCCTTTCAGCCGAGGGATCAGTCACGAATGGTCACGTTGACCGTCTGCATCAGTGTGTCGTCGAGATAAAGCTCGACGCGATACTTTCCCGCGGCCCAGCCATCCTTTGGGCGCGAGAGTGTAAAACGCGCTCCGAAGGTCGGAGACGTCACTTCCGTTTCTGTCTCGTCGACCACGAAGTTCGCGGGGACGATATCGCCGACATCTTCCGCGACCCACGCCACGCGCACGTAGCCGTTCATCGGGAGAGTGTCGCCGGCCCAACGCACGAAGATGTTCGGCGCGTCGGAGCGAAACTCCCTCTGAGGCTGTCCATCTCGCTCATTGGAAACTTCGAGGGTGAGGGTGAGTGCGGCAGGTGACGGCGCAGGGGGACCGGGACTGGCAGCATTTTCCTCAGCCGGTGCAGCCGCAGGCGGCGCGACTGAGAAGTTTTTTAACGCCAAGGCGACGCGACTTAAGAGCCGGCCGCTCGGGCCGCGCGTGGTGGTCACCTCCTTGATGACTCCGGTGCCCGGGACGAACCATCGATCGATGGTGACCGAGATCGGCCACGGTTGTTTGCAGTGCAGGTGATAGGCGCGATAACTCCCCGCCGGAACGACGACGTCTTCCTGCGCAACGACGCTGAATTGCTGATGTACGTCGCCTCCGCCGCCCGCGTCGTCCAGTTCCCAGGTGGTTCCGATTTTTAGCGGCGCCGGGACAAGGATCTGCGGCGGATTGAAGACAACGGCTGTGCTATCGCCTGTCGCTCGTCGATGACAGAACAGCCCGCCGTCATCCACCGTGACGAATTCAGTTTTCGTGACCGACCCATTTCTCACCGTCTCGAGTTTGAGCAGCTCCTTTCCATCGCTCTGCTCTTTCCCTGCAATGCGAACAGTAGCGGTCGCACCGGCCCCCGCTCCGGCCACTTCGTATTCCCAGGTAGCGCCTTCTGCAGTGGGAAAAAATACCTCCGCGTGCGCCGAGAAGGAGCAGAAAATCAGAAGCGCAACGAGACGTGGAACAGCAAACATGCCAGCGCCGAACCAAAGCCTACACGGTGCGATACCATTTTGTCACTTGACCCTTTTCTTTAGCCGAAACGGTGAATCTCGCAGGGCGGTTCTCCTGGGTTGAGCCCCTGAAGCCGAGGATTTGTCACCATTTGACAACGTAGGCTCAGCCGGTCGACAAGCACTCGGATTTTTCATGTCGCGTTAGCGCTACCGCAGGCTTCAATGCACCTCGCTCTAAGCAGCGCCCCGGCAGCTCGCCTTACAGAAGCTTGCGGAACTCTTCGGGCGTGAGTCCCGCCTGCTTCGCTATGTTTCCCATCGTGTAGGCGTTGATCGGATTGTGACGCGGAATCGTCAATGTTCGCACACCGTTGGACATGATGATGTGACTGCTGTGCCGAATGACCACATACCCGGCTTTCTCCAGCGCAGCGACAGCCTGGCGCTGATTGATGCCGGGCAGCTTCGGCATCGCATTAAACCGTTACTTCTTCGCGCTCGATCTTGACGTTGAACCGTTCTTCGATCTCCGGCTGCGCCGCGAGATATTCCGAGATGGCGCTCTTGATGTTCGTGAGCGCCTCTTCCCGTGTCTGCCCCTGCGAATTGCACCCCGGCAGGTCATCGCACCAGACGGCGTACCCCTCTTCCGACTGAATCAGGGTCACGCGATATTTCATGGCTACAGTTCTAATCCCACGGTTCTGCGATGTCGAGACCAGCGCAGTACTGCTTCCGGCTAAAAGAGCACCGGCACTCACCGAGCAGACAACCGGCATGTCACCGTTACAGTTCGTCACGCGCGAACACGACGCGAGGGCAGCGTCGGGTAGACGGTCACAGCCGCGAGGTAGCGGTGCGAAGCCGGGCAGGGCGCAGCATCAACGGATCGCGCGCGCCCAGCAAGGCGTAACGGATGTAAAGCAATGGCCGGGCTGCTCTTGACCAAAAAAGAAGGACTCAATTCGGAAGCCAGGAATCCACGAACGGAGGGACGAGTGAAGTTGTTTCGCTACGCCACCTAAGCAGCTCTTTTCCTGGTTTTCTGGTTTCCAAATTCAACTTCGCTGCAGATTAAAGATCGGCCTCGAAGTCGGCTACAAGAACCCGAGCCATTTCGCGCAGGTGTTCCGGCGCGTGGTCGGCGTTACGCCGACGGAGTTTCGGAGTGCGCTCTAATGAACCAAAGCGCACGGCTTCTCGTTCCTGCGACAGCGTTGCTGATAGTCGCAGTAGTGTATCTTGTCAGATCGCGTACGCGTAGTCGCATGCTGCAGTTGTTCAGAGTCGAATTCGCACATTCCGAGTTTTTAAAGCTGCCAAAAGAGGAACGGGAATTTTTCGTCACGTTAGCGCACGCAACGGATGACTTGCGGCACGTGTTCTATTTGTGTGTGGCGGCAGAGCGCGGCACGAAATCAACCGACGCGGAAGAGCGAAAGCTCGCTTTGCACCAGCTGCTGTTCGGAGTCCGGCTGATTTACAGCATCTTGCATGAGGCATACAAGGTCGTCGAACGAAGTTGGAACGGAAAGGGGATTGGCAGAACTTGGCACGATCGCCTCAGTCCGAATGCGAAGGAAGGCTTGTCGCACTTGAACAAATATTTCAATACGAAGGACAATCTCTGCCGGACCATCCGAGACCACTTTGGGTTCCATTACCTGCCTGATCATCTCCATGGTCCGTTGGACGCGCCTTGGAACCGCACGGACGACTTCATATCGGGCCGGCATAGCGCAAACATCTTCTACTCGTTCGCCGAGGAGATCCGAGCCGTTGCGATGGCCCAAGCGACTCTA
Organism: Chthoniobacterales bacterium; assembly: GCA_046262275.1. Lineage (GTDB taxonomy): Bacteria > Verrucomicrobiota > Verrucomicrobiia > Chthoniobacterales > UBA10450 > JACCTI01. The sequence continues at coordinate 1,443 of JBHENA010000092.1, read as the reverse complement.
GCGCCGGATGCCTCTAAACTGTGGACCGACGCAGCGTCCGAAAGCGACTTGCGCAACGCCGTGATTGATCTCTACGAAAGCTGGAAGCCTCTTCACGATGCATTCGCAGATTTTGCTAACTGCGTTTTGCCTCTGCTCGCCAAATCGCTTCCCACAGCAGTCAAATCCTTTTCGGCGGCGCACGTAACGAAATTCGCTGAAATGAAGCCCGTTCTTTTTGTGGAAGAGCCAGAGACGGCGGAAAGCGACAACTGACGGTCAATCGAGGGGAGCGATGAAGCGGTTTCGAGTGTTCGGCTTCGATCTCGACAGGCGGGCGCTGACATTGGTCGACCAGCAGGAACACTGGGATAAAGCGGTGAAGGAGTGTCACCGCCAAAACCGCGTGCAGACTCTGAACTCCATCATTTCCGAATTTGGGCAGGCTGCCTCCGATCAAAAGCTTCGAAACTTTATCGACTTGGGTCCAAAGCCTCTCTCGATTTTCGCGTTCCACAACCGGTTTCTATTACAAGCCAGAACTGCATTCGTGATGGACTGTTATTACCCTGCGTTGACTGGCGCATGCGCACTCGGCGAACGGATTTTGAACCACCTGATTCTCCTTTTGCGCGACGACTACAAGGCGACGGTTGAGTACAAGAAAGTCTACAATAAGAACTCATTCGATAACTGGAATCTCGCGATCGACACGCTGACTGCGTGGAACGTATTGCTACCAGCCGTGACAGGAGAATTTCGGAAATTGCGCGATCGCCGCAACGATGCCATTCACTTTCGACCCGAAGTAGATACGAACGATCGTGAATTGGCATTAGGAGCGATCCAGAGCTTAGAATCGATCGTTTCGAAGCAGTTCAATGCCTTTGGACCGGAACCGTGGTTTATCACAGCGGTCCGTGGAGAAATCTACATAAAACGAGACTGGGAGGCGAACCCGTTCGTTCGCAAAGTTTACCTCCCGAACTGCGTTGCGGTTGGTCCGAATCACATTGTCGAGTCGGTGTTGCCGTG
>JBHENA010000092.1:0-419 GCA_046262275.1 Chthoniobacterales bacterium | reverse complement strand
GACCGCCGCACCAAGCGCGACCGATTTGGATTCGTTGGTTACGTTGCGCAATCGAGCAGATTTCGTTAAGCACGGGCGTGCTGGCTACGACACCTCACGAACTGTTGCCCAATTGGGTCGATGCTACCACTGATTGGTATTCTTTCTTCGGCAATACCGCATCCGTTGTCGGTTTGCTTCTTAGTGCTGTCGCGTTAGGGATCACGATTTCAGTAAAGCAACAGGTACGGAAGATCGAGCGCGAATATGTGATGCGCCTGAACAACCGCGAATGGGTTGCCGAGATCTCGTCGCACGCTGAAAAATTTCTCAGCCTCTCCGGCGCGAAGCCGTTTTCGACAAGCGACGCGCGCGTCGAGGTTGCGAAGACAATCAGCCTAATGCGAATTTTATCCGATCAAGTTCCGCCTCCTCTACGG
>JBHENA010000091.1:0-10972 GCA_046262275.1 Chthoniobacterales bacterium | reverse complement strand
GACCGATCCCTACCAGCCGATAGAACGGCGATTGAAGATCACGCGGCGCTGCCTCGAAGTGCTCGCGAGATTTCGCAACCCGGTGGCGATCATAACCAAGAACCGGTTAGTGACGCGTGACATCGATGTGCTGGGCGAACTCGCCGCGGATAATGCCGTGGCGGTGAACATTTCGATTACTTCGCTCGATCGCAAACTGCAGCGGATTCTGGAGCCGCGGACTTCTCCACCAGCGGCGAGGCTCGATGCCGTTGCGCAGCTGCACGCTGCCGGCATTCCCGTTGGCGTGATGGTGGCTCCGATAATTCCTGCGATCACTGATCACGAGGCCTACGTCATCCTGCGCCTGCCCTGGGCCGTGGCACCAATTTTCGAGCGCTGGCTGGAGGAGCACTTTCCTGACCGGAAGGAGAAAGTGCTCGGCCGCATCCGCGAGATGCGCGGCGGTGGAGACAAGGTCTACGATTCGCGCTGGACGATTCGTCAGACGGGGCAGGGGATTTTCGCCGAGCAGATCGAGACCATGTTCGAAGTCGCGCGACGCCGCGCCGGCATCAACGGCCGCCCTGCGCTTTCGACCGCAGGCTTTCGGCGGCCTAACGAGCAGCTAACGCTCCTCTAGCGGGATTGGGCACGTGGATCGCCCACGCGCAGCATGAGCCGCTGCTTGCGCATCACGAGCAGCATCGAGCAACCGCCGATCGCGCCGAAGCTGGCCATCGTCGGGTACCAGACACCCCAGCCGAAGCGATCGATCAGCCAGCCGGTGAGAGGCAACGCAATCGCCGTGCCGTAGTATTGGAAGGAATCGACCACGCCGGAGGCGAATCCCGCCATCTTTCGCCCGCCTATGTCCATCGGCGCGGCCGTGCCGACGATGGCGTGTGTGGAATTCGCGGTCAGCGCCACGAGAACCAGGAACATGCAGCCGATGAAGATGCCGCCAGGCGTTGGTCGGACCACACCGGCGGCAATGACAAATGCCGCGGTCGCTATGACCAGCGCCTCGACAAAATACAACGTCATGGCCACGGGCGAGCGATGGCCTTTGAACAGCTTGTCGGAAATGATGCCGGCGCTGAATGAGCCGAGCACCGCGACGAGCGGCATCAGGTTAACGGTCCAGAGAACGGCGGTGGGCTTCGCTTCCAGGTTCAGCTTTAGCTGATCGCGGAAGTACAGAATCATGAGCTGATCGGAGCTGTTGCGCACCGCGCCGGTGCAGGCGTATGCGATGGCGTAAAACCAGACCAGCGGATGGGTGAAGATGGTCGTGAAGGATTCGCGCAGGCTCGTTCGCGCGCTGCCGCTGCTCTCTTGCGGCTCGCCCTCATCTCGCACCACGCCGGGGTAGCCGGCTTGCTCCGGCGTTTCTTTCACGAAAATCGCCAGCAGCACTGCGACGCACGCGACGATCAGCGGCGGAATCCGGAACAACCAGCGCCACTCACCTCGCGCAACCACCCAGGTCCCGACGGCGAAACCGGCCAGAATGACGGGCGCGAGATTGTTAATCGCGAACTGGCCCATCTGGATCATGAACCCGAAGATGCCGGCAAAGGTGCCCCGCTCCGTCCGATTGAACCACGCGGCGTTGATCTTGATCATGCCCGGTGCGCCGAAGGACTGCACGTAACCATTCAGCAACCAGATGGCGGAAAAGGTCGTGAAGGTGCCGGCAAACGACGCGAAGCCGTAGATGAGGTTGATTGTGATTGTGCCGCCGGCGCCGATAAGCATGGCCAGTTTGCCGCCGATCCGATCCGTCAGCAGTCCGTTGATCAGCTGGCCAGTCCCATAGGCGAGCGCGAATGCGCTCAGAATGCCCGTGATCTGAAAGGTCGAGAACCCGAACTCCGCAGCCATTCCCGGGGTAGCGAAGCGGAAGTTGTATCGGCACATGTAATACGAGGCGTAGAGCAGTCCGATCAGGAACCAGTTCAAGCCCCGCCGCGGCCGAAAGCCTTGCTGGTAACTTGCGACTACTGATTCAGACATGGCGCCGCTGAGGATGCTCGCCGCGATGCGCTGTGGACAATCTCAAAAAACGCAATTAGCGGCTATGCTCGCCCAAGGAGCGGCGCCCTCCAGGCCGCCGCAGGAAGGAAAGCGGGGGCGGCCTGGAGGGCGCCCCTCCTTGTCGCACTCTTCCCGTGGGCCGGTACAAAACTGAATCTTGCGATTCGGCACGTCGCCTAGAGGTTGACCCAAGACATGGCGTTAACAATCGAGAGCCTCCACATCGGAATGCGAGTCCTCCATCCGCGCTATGGCGTCGGCATGGTTCGTTCTCTCACGGAACACACCGCGGAGATCGCGTTTGACGACGCGCCGCGCACGGTCGCGCCGAGTTCGAGCGAGCTTACCTCGGCGGAGCCATCTGCCACGTTAACGGAGCTGCAAATGCCGCTCGATGCGCTCATCCGGCAAACGGCCAGCGCTGTTGTGGACGGGCTTGGTCTGGAGAAAGCGGAGGTCGTGGAAGGTCTGGCGAACCGCTGGCAGCGCGGCAGTCTGATCCTGCAATCAGCCGACACCTCGCTGCAGCCAAAGGAAGTGCCGCTCGAGACCTTCTTTCACAAGATTGTAATGATCCGCAACAACCTGCGCGTGCTCGAGCAGAAGGTGAACGCAAGCGACAAGCTGAGCGATGCAGACAAGTTCGACCTGCAGCAATACATCACGCGCTGCTACGGTTCGCTCACCACGTTCAATGTCCTGTTCAAGAGCAAGGAGGATCAATTCTCGACCAACGGGTGAGGAGAAGAGAGGCCCCGCGCCTTTGCCCAAACAGAGGAGCTGAGCCTCAGACTTCGACGGACGCTCGCACATCGTGCGTTCTGCGCGGTGATATTGCTGCAATTTGCAAGCAACCTCGGCCTCCTCTGCATGCGGGGCTGGCATGTCGGCCTGCATTGAAGGAGGGAGGGCGGCTTGGCTGGGCGACGTGCGTGGTAGGGACAGCGCGCTGCGCTGTCCGAAGCGCGTGGCCAGCGCTGGCGCAGCCGAACGTTGACTCCCATGTTCACGCCGAGCGGACGCCGCAGCGCGGCGTCGCTACCAGGAACAAGCGCATCTACACCCACTTCTGCATCTGCTCCGGAAACGGGCAGTGGGCGCAGTCGGAATTATCCTGCAGACAGAAATCCTCGTAGATCTGAAGTAATCCCTGCTGGTGCGCGACCGTTCTCAGGAACTCACGACGCCGCGGATGGTCGCCGAAAAGCCGGGTGGCACTGGTCTCAAGCCTGCGGTTGGAGAGTCGCGCCGGAAGCTGCTCATAGTCGTGCCACACGTCTGTGCCTTCGCCACTGAGGAATGGCAGCACGACATTCGCCAAAATCTCTGCCACGCGCGACTCGCCCACGAGTGCCATTGCGGCCGCGGCGGGCTCGGACGTGAGTGTGTAGTGATGGCTCCAGAACGGGTGCACGAGCGAGCGCAGGAAAAGGCGCGTCGCCTTGACAGGATTCGCCGCGCGAACCGCAGCGATGAAGCTGCGCCAACTTCCAACGATTAGTGCCAGCGCTCCGAGTCGCCGCTGCGGATGATTCAGCGGGCGCGCGCCGCTGAGGCGCCAGAGATTAGCCGGCAGAACCAGGCGCTGCAGCTCGTCGCGATGCGGCCACCACTGATCCCACAACCCACGGACATAGCTGCGGGTTTCCGTTTCGTAGATCGAGAGATCGGCCGCTTCGAGAAATCCGGCGACGCCGAACAATCGCGCCTCCGCTTCCTCGTCCGCAGAGCGCAGCAGCGCGCTCGGCAAACGCTGCGCGAGGAGCGTAAAGGGCAGCTTGTTCTGCTTGTAGCCCAGTGCAGCCGCCAGCTCCTGAAAGAGCGCTTCATCAGCGCCGTGGCTTTCGGCCATGAGCCGCAAGCGCGTTGCCTTTTGTTGCAGCCGAAAACGCGATGCAGCGCCGATCACGCTCAAGACGCGCTCCTCCGGCAGGTCCCTAAGCGGTGCCTGGCATCGCCCAGGCCGTGCGAGCGGCACATTAGCGGAGAACGCGTCGGGCAACGCTGTGGGATCAACGCGAACCTGAAGCACGTTACGGTGGGATTTGGTGCGGGTGAAAAAAGTGTGCTCACTCGCGTTCACGAAGACGTGCAGAACCGTGTCTTCGAAGGCAGCGTTAATCGAGTGGCCGTGCCCTTCCCAACTCCGGTCTGAGAGATCGAACTCGATGTCTCCGCGCAAAAGTTCCTTGCCGGCGACGCGAATCGCCGCGCCCTCGAAATCCGGACCTGCCTCGCGATTCCAGGTGCCAAACTGCACGATCTCCACCTCTTTTCCGCAGACACTCCGGAAGCGTTTGCCGAAATCGCCTGCAAACCACCGCGCCTGCAGCTCCAATTCGTTCGGATTGCGCGGCGTTGCGAAAAGCGCGCGTTCCTTTACGCGCGCGCCCTCGCGGAGCTCCTCGTAGCGGGCGGCGGAGGACATGGCCTATAGGTCGGATGCGTCCTATAGGACCTACACAGCCGCTATCCCTGCAGCACGGGCTCCGGCCGCTCCGCCTCCTCCAGCCGAGCAGGCGGCGCGAGCAACCGCGCACGCAGATATTCAGTCACCTCTTCCACCAAGGGGCCGCTGGAGCGCGGAAAAATGAAGAGATATTTGGGGCCTTTGCCGCCTCCGGAGAAGATGACCAGATTTTCCGACAAGAATTTTGGCTCGCGCGCAACCGTCATTCCCTCCAGGTCGATCGTTTGCGCGAAACCCCGGCCCTTGCGCGCCACGAAGACGAGTTTTCGCGGCTCCTCATTCGTGGCCACGAGCGCTCCGAACAAATTCGGCGGGATTCGCCGGCCGCGGCCACTGAGGCAGGGGACCGACCACGCAATCGTTTCGCTCAGCACATTGTGTCGGCTGAAAATCGCGCTGAGATTTGACGGCAGTGTCAAGGGCAACGTGGCGGGCATGCTGGACTCGGCTGGGCCGTTTAGCTTTTTGAAGATGAGCCATATCTTCGCTTTCATCGCGCGGAGAATCTTTGGCGCGAAGTAGAGGAATGCCGCCAGCGCGAGTGCGAAAAGCCCCAACGCCATGAGTGGGTGGTAATGGATCAAGGCGAGGCCGCCGAAGACCGCCGCGTCCTCAACCAGGCTGAGGCCGATGTTCGAGAATGGTTCGGGAGAAGTATTTGCCACCAGGCGGGAAGAGGCCTTGGCCGTGTGCGCCATCAGGCTGGTGGTGCCGGCCAGCAGGACCACAATGACGTCAAACGTGGGGCTCGAATGTCCGAGCACCTGAATCGCGAGCAACGCGCCGCCGATCGGCCGGATGACGGTATGAACCGCGTCCCAGGCCGAATCCACCCACGGGATTTTGTCCGCGAAAAATTCCAGGAAGTAGAGGACGCCGGCAATCGTAATGATGACCGGATTTCCGAGCACTTCGAGCGACTGATACTGCGGTGCGAGCGTGATCCAATGCTGATTGATCGCGAGGCCCGTCACGAAAACCGTGAGGTAAAGATTGATTCCGGCCAACGTGGCAAGGCCGAGTGCGACCGCGAGAAGGTTGAGGTATTCCACGAGCGAAATATGACAGGATTGACAGGATTTTCAGGCTTTTTTCCTGCCTCGCCGCGCCTCAGATTCAATCCTGTAATCCTGTAAATCCTGTCCTTTTCTGCAGCTGGGTTGCAGTGTCTGCATGCTGCTGATAAGTGCGGGCATGCTCGACATCCGCCTGATCCGCGAACAGCCGGACTTTGTGAAGGCGCGACTGGCGACACGAGGCGGGGATGACGCGGCCCACATCGACGAGGTCCTGCGCACGGATGCGGAGCGACGAAAGGCGGAGACAAGCCTGCAGCAGCTTAACGCGGATCGGAAGCGGCTCAGCAGGGAGATCGGCGGGAAGCCCACTCGCGGTGAATCCTCGGAAGAACTGGAGGAACAGGTTCGCGCTATTGGTGATCGCATCGCGGCGCTGACCGAACAAACCTCGGCGGCGGAAGAACAGCAGAAAGCATTACTGCTCCAGATCGCGAACCTGCCGCATGCCGCCGCGCCGGTGGGCAAAGATGCGACTGCTAATCCGGTCGTGCGCACTTGGGGCGAAAAACCGCAGGTCGAGGCGCCGGTCCTGGATCACGTCGCGCTCGGCACGAAACTGAAGCTCTTCGATCTAGAGCGGGCCGCGAAATTGAGTGGCAGCGGCTTCATCTGCTTAACCGGTGTGGGCGCGCGGCTCGAGCGCGCGCTGATCAACTTTATGCTCGACCTGCACACGCGGGAACACGGCTACACGGAAATGAGCCCGCCGTATCTTGTGCGGCGCGATTGCATGATCGGCACCACCCAGTTGCCGAAATTTGAAGCGGATATGTACGGGTTGGAAGAAAACGAGATGTTTCTCGCCCCCACTGCGGAGGTGCCGGTGACGAATTTTCATCGCGAGGAGATCGTGAACGCGGCCGAGCTTCCCAAGAAGTTCGTCGCCTACACGCCTTGTTTTCGCCGCGAAGCCGGTTCGGCGGGTCGTGAGACGCGTGGAATCATCCGGGTTCATCAGTTCGACAAGGTGGAGCTGGTGAAGATCACGACGCCGGAGAACTCTTACGCCGAGCACGAGTCGTTGACCCTGGACGCGGAGCGCGTTCTCCAGCTGCTGGGCTTGCATTATCGCGTGATAGAATTATGCACTGGCGACCTCGGATTCGGAGCCGCAAAGACCTACGACCTCGAGGTCTGGTCGCCAGGGCAGAACAGCTATCTCGAAGTGTCGAGCTGTTCGAACTTCGAAGATTTTCAGGCGCGGCGGATGAACTTGCGCTTCAAAGATGCGGAAGGGAAGAACCGCTTCTGTCACACACTAAACGGGTCCGGCCTCGCATTGCCGAGGCTGTTCGCGGCTTTGATTGAAACCGGTCAGCAACCGGAGGGAAGCGTGCGCGTTCCGATCGGATTACAGCCCTACTTTGGCGAGACAGCGATTCGTTAGACGCCAACAAGGCAGTCCCCTCAACCTGCGGGTCATCCCGAACCGCGTAGACGGTGAGGGACCTCACAACGTAGTCTGGACGATCTGCCACCGCTACGCACTGCCCGCGGCACGGGGCGTGATTACTCTCTCTGGATAGACGCTTTTTGCCCGGCTGCGAGATCCTTCGCCGTCTGCGCGGCTCAGGATGACACGCTGTTAAGCCATAGCGTCGGCTGAGAGACTTCCCTCGGGATCATTTCGTTTCACTCTCGAAGAGGTCGAGCTGGCCGGGGGTGGCGGAGGCGGTTTCCTCCGCCGATGGCAGGGCCAGATCATAGCCGAGGCGCTTCGCGAGCCGCTGACATGTCTCAGGTGCGAATCCTTCGTAGTGATTGTTCACAAAGGCCCAGACGCTGCGCGCCTCCTCCAGATGGCGCTCGATCTTCAGGGCCCAGCTTTCCAGCGCCGCCTCGCGTTTCCAGAGCAGCTTCCCATACTCATGCACCCGCTCGCCGGCGGCATCGTATTTGGTGGCATAGTCCCCGAGCAGCCGCAGGTAAAGAAAATCGGCAGTGTTCGGCCAGAGACCAAACGGGGCAAGGTTGCGCTCGTTGAGCGGAGTGGTGTCGGACCAGACCCAGCAAACCCGGTATTTCTCAAGGAGACGGATGACCTGCGGCCGGTGCCACCCGGGATGACGGAACTCGATTGCGAAACGAAACTCGCGCGGCAGTTGCTCGAGAAAGGTGCGTAAGGCAGCTTTCCCGTCCTTTGGCGCGAAAGAGGGCGGCAGTTGAATCAGCAGGACATGAAGCTTCGGCCCGAGCAGTTCGATTGCGCGCAGGAAGGCAGTCAAATCGGCGCTGCAATCCCGCAGCCGAGCGACATGAGTGATGGCGCGCGGCAGCTTGCACGCGAAACGGAATGAAGCCGGCGTGCTCTCCGCCCACCGCAGGACGGTCTCCTCGGCCGGCGCGCTGTAAAAGGTGGAGTCGACCTCGACCGCCGGGAAGTAGCGCGAGTAGAATTCGAGGCGACGCTCAGGCGGCAACTCAGCCGAATAGAAGTTGCCGCGCCATTCCTCGAAACTCCAAGCGCAGGTGCCGAGCCGGATCTTCTGTTGATCGTTGAGGTTCAAGCGCGAGTTACTCAATCCAGCGGTCATCCCGGCTTTGCCCGGCCAACTTGACGCGCGGGACAAGGTTAACTACCCTGCCGAACCCCGATGCGCCATCCTTTCTACGCCCTTGTACCGCGCCTCCTGCTGGCATTCTGCGTCAGCGGGCCGGTGCTCGCTCCCGCGGCAGTTATTTTTAAGCCGGGCAAAAAGGAGAAATACCTCGCTGCTGGTCAAGACGAGGTAAGCGGCAGCGCACAACAGCTCTTCGAGACTGCGCAAGCAGCGGAAAAGAGCGGGAATCGCAACCGGGCGCTGAAGGCTTATCGCGCGATCGTCAAGAAGTACCCCAAGGATGCGCTTGCGCCGGGAGCGGCGTATCGCTACGCGCAGTTGCGGGAAGAAAACGGCGATCTGTTGGTGGCAGCAGCAGCCTACCGGGTGGTAGTGGAGCAGTACCCCCGCAGCCCGAATTTCGATGAGGCCATCGAGGCGCAATTCCGCATCGGCGAACTCTATCTTGCCGGTAAAAAGCTCAAGATCCTCGGTATTCCGGTTAAGTCCGCACTTGATCAGGCGGTGGGAATTTTCGCCGCCATCGTCCGCACCGCGCCCTACGGCAAATATACCGCGCGGGCGCAGTTCAACATCGGATTGGTAAAGGAAAAGCAAGGGAACGCAGAGGCTGCGGTGCAGGCGTACCAAGCCGTGGCGGAGAAATACCCGAATGAGCCCGTGGCGGCGGATGCGCAGTATCAGATCGGCTACCTCTGGTTCAAGACCGCGCAAACGGGGGCGCGAGATGCCAAGGCAGCTCAGAACGCAAAGCTCGGTTTCCAGGATTTTCTGTTCAAGTATCCCAAGAGCGAGAAGGCCGCGCAGGCGCGCGAGAACTTGAGAATCCTGGAACAGAAACAGACGAGCGACGCCTTCTCGATCGCGAAGTTTTACGACAAGCAAAAGAACTACCGCGCGGCTGTCATCTATTACAACGACGTGATCCGCCAGCAGCCCGGCTCGGCTGAGAGCGATCGCGCGAAGCGGCGCGTGGCGGAGCTGCGAGCCAAGGTAGGCGACGGCGCTTTACAACCGGCCGCGGTCACCGCGCAAACGGCGAAGAAGCCGACCAGAACTGCCGCCAGCGGGCGGAGCGACGAGGACTCCGACGATGCCACACCGATGCGCCTTTCTCCCGCGGATGTCGCTCCCTTGCCGCCACCCGAAGCAGACGAATCCCTCCCGCCACCCGCATCTCTCACGCCGAACACCACTACCGCTCCCGATGTGCCGTCGGCAAACGCTTCGCCCACTCCCGAGGCCACAGCATCACCGGAGTCGTGAAAGCGTTTTTGAGCGGATTCGTCATGGCTGCGTGCTTGAGCGGCTGTGCTGGTTATCACCTCGGGGAAGCGAAGCCAAGTACGCTGCGGGACGTTCACAGCATCGCTGTGCTCATGTTCAAAAATCACACCTTCACACCGCGTGTTGAAGCGCTCGTCACGAACACCGTAATCAAACAGCTGCAACAGGACGGGACCTATCGGATCACCACGCCGGAAAACGCGGACGCCATTCTCGACGGTGTGGTGACGGGAATCGGGCGCAATCCGGTTCGCTCCGTTCGAGGCAACGTGCTGGCGACAAGGGAATTTAACCTCGGCGTCACGATCGGCTACACCCTGCGCAAAAAGGACGGAACGCCGATCGCCGGTCCAGCCCAAATCACCGGAGGAACCAGCTTCTTTGTCGGAACTGATGTGACCACGGACGAGCGGCAGGCGCTCCCCTTAGCCACCGAAGATCTCGCCGTCCGTCTCGTGAGCCAGCTGAGCGAAGGCTGGTAAAGGTGGGCAAGGGCGACGCGAAGCTCTGGGCGATTCTTAACGACAAGCTCGATACGCTGCGCGGCACGGGTCAGTTGCCGCAGGCGATGCGGGTAGCTGAAACCGCGCTCGATCTCGCGAAGCGCGCTTTCCCACCCGGCGACACGGCACATGCCGTGAGCCTTGAAAAGCTCGGGCAATTGCACGATCAGGCCGGTGACCGCGCGGCAGCAAAACCGTATCTCGTCCGCGCTCAGGAGATCCTGGCCCAGGCCGACCCGCCGGATCATCGCGCGGCTTATCGCTCCGCGCGCCGCCTCGCCTTCCTCTGCGATACTTTGGGTGAGACGGAAGAAGCCATCTCCTATTACGAGAAAGCGATTCAGGCGGGGATGCAGCTTACCGACCTGCCGTATTCCGACCTCGGCACGATGCTTAACAACATTGCGCTGATGTATCGCAAGTCCGGGCGGCAGAAAGCAGCTGAGCCGTATTACCTGCACGCGCTTGAGATTTACGAAAAGCAACTCGGGCCGGAGCATGCCGACGTCGCCTCGGTGTTAAACAACCTGGCTGTCTTTTACACGAACGAACGCCGTTACGCCGAGGCGGAGAAAACGCATCTCCGCGCGCTGGCGATTCGCGAAAAGATTCATCCGCCCACCCATGCCGACATCGCGCAATCAAAGTGCAATCTGGCCGTCGTCTACCATTCGCTCGGCGACTACGCGCGTGCTTCCGAGCTTTACCGCGCTTCGATGCAGGTCTGGGAAGAGGCGGCTGACAAGCCACCGGCCGATTACGAAGTCGTGGCCTCAAATTATGCCGACCTGCTGCGTTCTCTGGGGAAGGCCCGGCAGGCCAGCCAACTCGAACACCGCGCGCGCAAGAAACGGCGCGCCTGAGCGGAATTGGTAGGGACGCCGCGCTGCGGCGTCCAACACGCGCGATCAGGGCATGCAAGATTCGTTTCCGGCAGCGCGTGCTACGCGCTTCGGACAGCGCAGCGCGCTATCCCTGCCAGGGTCTACTTTCACCTTGCGAGCACCCTGGCGCGGCGCACCTTAGCAACCGCGTTCTCAATCAGCTCACGTG
>JBHENA010000090.1:0-11020 GCA_046262275.1 Chthoniobacterales bacterium | reverse complement strand
GCGCAATTGCGCAGCACGAATGACCTGATCGCAAAGGCGACTGCGCCTAACGAGCCGCAGCCGGGTTTGATGGACGGCAGCGTCATTAGCGTGAAGGACGAATGGTCGCTGGTTGTCGGCAATCTGGGCGAGAAGCAGGGGGTGAAGATCGGGATGCCGTTGCGCGTGGTGCGCAACGACAAGACGATCGCGACGCTGCGAGTGGTGGACGTGCGCCAGAAGATTTGCGGCGCAGTGATTCAAGAAATGGGTTCTGAGAAAGAGAAAATAAAGGTGGGTGATCGGCTTCAAGCCGACGCGCGCCGCGATGTGAGTTTAAAATAAATGGAAGTTCGATCGACATACAGGTACGCGAAGATTTCGGCCTTCAAGGTGCGCGAAGTCACGCGCGCGATTCAGGGCCTGCCGGTTTCGGCAGCGCTCGATCTCGTCGCGTTCAGTCCGAAGAAGGCGGCAGCGCTTATCAATAAGACGCTGAAGAGCGCGGTCGCGAATGCGGAGAACAACGCGAATCTACGCGTCGATGGTTTGGTCGTGAAAGAAGCGACGGTTGGCGAAGGCCCGACGATGAAGCGCATGATGGCGCGCGCCCGTGGAAGTGGCAGCCGTATTTTGAAACGCAGCAGCCATATTCGGATCATTTTGACGGACGAGATTGAGGTCAAGACTCGAGAGAAGAAGAAGGGCGGAAAGAAATCGGGTGCGAAGAAAACTTCCGCCAGGCGGAGTTCTCGCACCCATTCGACAAGCTCAGGACAGGCTATGGCCGCAAAGAGCACGAAGGAAACGGCGGCGCCAGAGGCAATCTCAACAGGCGGCGCGGAGACTAAGGAATAAAGTTTTTATGACCAACGGTCATTCTGAGCGGAGCGAAGCGGAGTCGAAGAATCTCTGTCTATTTCTGCGGGCGGAAGACGTGGCCGCCCGAAGAGAAATAGTCAGAGATCCTTCGCCGTCTTCGCGGCTCAGGATGACAACCAGAGAGATGCGCGCGAACGATGCTGCGCGGCTCAGGATGACAAATTAAAAGTATGGGACAGAAAGTTAATCCAATTGGGTTTCGTCTGGGTGTAAACCGGGACTGGCGTTCGCGCTGGTACGCGAACCCGCAGGAGCTGCCCGGATTTCTCCACAGCGATATCGAGATCCGGAATTACGTGAAGAAGAAGCTGCAGTTCGCGGCGGTGGCGAAGATCATCATCGAGCGCGCCTGGAACAGCATCCGCGTGACGATTCACACCGCTCGTCCGGGCATCGTGATCGGACGGAAAGGCGCCGAGATCGAGAAGATGACCGAAGAGATCTCGAAGATGGCGCAGGGAAAGCAGATCAAGATCGACATCCAGGAGATTAAAACGCCGGAGCTTGACGCGCAGCTCGTGGCGGAAAACGTCGCGCTGCAGATTGAGCGCCGTATCGCTTATCGGCGCGCGATGAAGAAGGCGGTGCAGATCGCGATGGATTTTGGCGCGGAAGGAATTCGTCTGCGCAGCTCCGGACGGTTGAACGGCGCGGAAATCTCGCGCTCCGAATGGTATCGCGAAGGCAAAGTGCCGCTGCACACCTTGCGAACGCCCATCGACTACGGCTTCGCCGAAGCGAACACAGTTTACGGAAAGATCGGCGTGAAATGCTGGATCTGTAAGAAGGAAGAAGCGCCACCGGAGCAGCCGCAAGCTGCCGTCCCGCCGCCGCCTGCGCCAGCCGACGTTTAAGAAGGTTTAACGGATGACGTGGAATTTAGAGGACTATGTTGTAGCGACGCCGCTCTGTCGGCGTAACACGCGTTCATCTGCAATCGCTGCTTGTTTACGGCGACAGAGCGCCGTCGCTACAACGCAAGCGCTGATCACAGCCCAACGAGACTTTAAGGAGACACTGCCATGCCATTGATGCCAAAGCGGGTGAAATACCGCAAGACCCAGCGGGGCAGCCGCAAGGGCACGGCTTCGCGCAATCTTCGGATCGACTTCGGCGAATTTGGGCTTCAGACGCTTGAGCGTGCCTGGATTACGAACGTGCAAATCGAAGCGGCTCGTGTGGCGTTGACGCGCAGCATGAAGCGGAAGGGCAAACTCTGGATTCGCATTTTTCCGGATAAGTCGGTTACGGCGCGTCCGCCGGAAACACGAATGGGTAAAGGCAAGGGTCAGCCGGAACATTGGGTCGCGACGGTGCGACCAGGGAACATCTTGTTTGAGCTCGACGGCGTGACGGAGTCCGTCGCGCGCGAATCATTGCGCCTGGCGGCCGATAAGTTGCCGGTGCGGACGAAATTTTTGACGCGGCACCATGTGGCTGCTGCCTAACTATGAATCGTCATCCTGAGCGGAGCGCAGCGGAGTCGAAGGATCTCACTTTGTCTGTTGGCGTGGCGCTCGCCTGTGGTCCGGCGCGAGATGCTTCGACTTCGCTCAGCATGACAACCACGGCACCACGCGTCCGCTAATTAACGAGACACAATGAAATTCAAAGAAATCAGCGAGATGAGCACAGACGAGCTGGTGACGAAGAAACGCGATCTTCGTCAGGAGAGCTTGCATCTGCGTTTGCAGCAGAAGAGTGGACAGCTCGAACAGCCGAGCCGTTTGCGCTTGCTGCGCCGGCAGGTCGCGCAGGTCGAGACGGTGCTTTCGGAGCGCGCGAAGAAAGCGGAGACGAAGTAATTTTATGGCCGAAGAGACTAACGAAACGTCCAACGTCCAACGTCCAACGTCCAACGTTGAAGTCAGCAAGCGCGCGACGCGCAAAACGCGCACGGGCGAAGTGATTTCGAGCGGGATGAACAAGACGATTGTCGTCCGCACGATTACGCGCGTGCCGCACCGCAAGTTCGGCAAGATCGTGAAGCAGGCGAAGAAGTTTTACGCTCACGACGAAGAGAACAAAGCCAAGAACGGCGACACGGTCCGCATCATGGAGACGCGGCCGCTTAGCAAGTTGAAGCGCTGGCGTTTGGTCGAAGTCGTCGCGAAGTAGGACATGAGGAATTTTTATGGTCTATCTAAGATCCAGACTCGACGTGGCAGATAACAGTGGCGCTCGGATGGCCACGATGATCGGCGTTATCGGACAGGGTTCCGCTCAGTCGGCCGGTATCGGCGATGTGATCACGGCGAACGTAAAAGAAGCGAGCCCGACCGGGACAGTGAAGAAGGGCGAAGTCGTTCGCGCGGTCCTCGTGCGCACACGGCAGCCGATCAAGCGTGACGACGGCTCGGTCTTACGCTTCGACAACAACGCCATCGTCATTATCGACAAAGATCTGAATCCGCGCGGCACCCGGATTTTCGGGCCAGTCGCGCGTGAGTTGCGCGAGCGCAATTTCATGAAAATTGTCTCGCTCGCTCCGGAAGTTTTATGAAGCAGGCCGGAGGCATGCGCTACGAATTATGAACCGGATCAAGCTGCACGTCCGCAAGGGCGACCAGGTGGAAGTGATTGCCGGGAACTTCAAAGGTTCCAGTGGCAAGGTGCTGGAAGTCATTCCGGCGAAGCAGCGGGTGCTGATCGAGGGCGTCCGCATAATCAAGAAGCACCTGCGGAAGTCGCAGGATAATCCGCAGGGGAAAATCGCCGAGCGCGAAGGTCCGATCCACGTTTCGAACGTGAAGGTGCTCGAGCGCGGTGAGCGCAACGGCAAAAAAGACACGAGGCAGAAGGCGGAGAAGCCGAAAGCTGCCGCTGCGAAGAAGACCACGCGACGCAAAGCGGCGAAGCAAGAATGAAGAACGAATTTTACCAGCACTACAAAGAACGCGTGATGCCTGCGCTGCAGAAGCAGCATGGGTACAAGAACGTTCACCAGATCCCGAAGGTGGAGAAGGTGGTCATCAACACCTCCGTCGGCTCGCAGCAGGATGTGAAGCAGGCGCTGGAAGACGCGAAGGCTGAGCTCGCGCTTATTAGCGGACAGAAGCCGGCCGAGACCCGCGCGAAGAAGAGCATCGCGAACTTCAAATTGCGGGGCGGCCAGGCGATTGGAGCCAAGGTCACTCTGCGTGGCGAGCACATGTACGAATTTCTAGAGCGGTTGATCAAGGCCGCGCTTCCGCGCATCCGCGATTTCCGCGGTGTTTCGCCGAAAGCATTCGACGGCCACGGCAACTACACGCTCGGGGTTCCCGACCAGGCAATCTTCCCCGAAGTGGAGCTCGACAAAATCAAGCGCAACATCGGATTCGATGTTACTATCTGCACCTCCGCGAACACGAACGAGGAAGCCAAATCGCTCCTGAGCGAGATGGGCATGCCGTTCAGCGACCGCGCGAAGAAAGCTGCTCCGACGCCGGTCGAAGCCTAACTAATGAGCACTGTTACCGATCCTATTGCCGACCTGCTGGCCCGCGTGCGCAACGCCGCAGCCGCGCAGAAGCACGAGATGTTTGTGCCTTATTCCAAGATCAAGGCGGACATCGCGCGCATCCTGAAGGACGAGGGCTACATCAGGGACTACGAGCTCGATCGCACAGGCGCACACCCGCGGATCAAGATCACGAACAAGATCGCGAATCGCGCGAGCGCGATCACAGGTTTGAAGCGCGTGAGCCGGCCGGGCTTGCGGCGTTACGTCGGGGCGAAGGAAATTCCGCGCGTCCTTGGTGGGATGGGTGTCTCGATTCTCTCTACCCCGCGCGGAATCTTGTCAGGTCGCGAAGCGAAGAAGCAAAACGTGGGCGGGGAATTGCTGGCTTACGTTTGGTAAGTTTTTTATGTCACGAATCGGAAACAAAGCGGTCGACATTCCGGACAAGGTGAAGGTGAACATCAGCAACGATGGCGCTGTCGCGGTGGAAGGGCCGAAAGGAAAACTGAGCTGGAATCTGCCGCGGGAGATCACCGCGAAAGTCGAGAACAATCACGTCTCCTTGGCGCGGAGCGCGGAGACGCGGAGCGTCAAAGCATTGCACGGACTCTCGCGCAGTCTGGTTCACAACATGGTGCAGGGTGTGACGGAGGGTTTCACCAAAGAGCTGATCATCGAAGGGGTCGGCTTCAAAGCCGCCGTGCAAGGTCAGGTCTTGAACCTCTCATTGGGCTTCTCGCACCCAATTCTTTTTTCGATTCCGAGAGAGATCAAAATCGCCGTGACCGAGAACACCAGGATCAGCATTTCCGGAATCGACAAGAAGGCGGTGGGCCAGGTCGCCGCGGATATTCGCCGCTATTACCCGCCGGAACCATACAAGGGCAAAGGTGTTCGGTATGCGGACGAAGTGATCCGGCGCAAGGAAGGCAAGACGGTTCAGTAGGATGAAGGCGAGCCGCAAGATAATCAGAGACCGCATTCACAAGCGCATTAGGAAGCGGGTGAACGGAACTGCGGAACGTCCGCGTTTGGCTGTGCATTTCTCTGGGCGGCACGTTTACGCGCAGGTTATCGACGACGACGCGGGTAAGACTGTGGCCGCGGCAGGAACGACGGAAGAGTCGTTAGCCGGCAAAGGCAAAGCGGCGGCAAATCGCGCGTCGGCGGAGAAAGTCGGCAAAGCAGTCGCCGAGCGACTACTGGCGAAAAATGTCGACAAGGTCGTCTTCGATCGTGGTGGCGCGCAGTATCACGGAAAAGTAAAGGCCCTGGCCGACGCTGCGCGCGAAGGCGGGCTCAAATTTTAGGAATTCATGGCACAACCACACGGCGGCGGAGGACGGCGGCAGGAACGTCAAACGGATAAGAGCTCGGCAGCGCGGGGCGATACGACGGAGAAGGTCGTGTTCATCAACCGCTGCGCCAAGGTGGTGAAGGGTGGCCGGCGTTTCAGCTTCAGCGCGTTAATCGTGGCGGGCGATCACGACGGCAAAGTTGGCGTTGGTTTTGGTAAGGCAAACGAAGTCGCGGAAGCAATCCGGAAGGCTTCCGAGGCGGCGCGGAAAGGGATGGAGAAAGTTTCTCTGCACGAGAATACGATCCCGCACGAGACGATCGGGGAATTTGGCGGTGGGCGGGTTCTTCTGCGGCCTGCTTCGCCAGGAACCGGTGTAATCGCCGGCGGCGGCGTGCGCGCGGTGGTGGAAGCGGCCGGGATCAAGGACGTGCTCGCGAAATCGCTGGGCTCGAGCAATCACGCCAATGTGGTGAAGGCAACGATCGCCGCGCTTCGTGGGCTGCGCCGGAAAGACGAAATTTTGAAGACGCGCGGAATCCGTCCGGCGAATTACGACGGAAAGGCGGAGCAGTCATGATGCGCCTGCATAACCTGAGGCCACGTCCCGGTGCGCGTCATCGCGTAAAGCGGCTTGGGATTGGCGAGAGCTCCGGTCACGGAAAGACGAGCGGCAAAGGGCACAAAGGGCAGAAGGCACGCTCCGGCGGCAGCATTCGGCTTGGATTCGAAGGTGGGCAGATGCCGTTGATCCGGCGGCTGCCGAAGCGCGGTTTCAACAACGCGGCGTTTCACAAAAACTACGCGATCGTCAATCTGGAGGATCTGAATTCCTTCGGGCCAGGCACGGTGATCAATGAACAGATGCTACGCGAGTCAAAGATGATCCGCGGCCACGGGGCCGGTCTGAAGGTCCTGGGCGGGGGAGAACTAAAGCACGCTTTAACGATTGAGGCCGACAAGGTGAGCGCGTCCGCCCGCCAGAAGATCGAGAATGCTGGGGGCAGCGTGACCTTGCGGGAACCGAAACCGCAGGATGGCCCGCGTTTTGGCGGACAAGCGCCCCCCGCCGCCGAGGCCCCTCCCGCTGTCTCAGCGACGCCACCAGCGGAAAGGAAATCCACTGCCCCTGCAGCGGCGCGGCGGAAGCCGGCCGCGAAGAAGAGCGCGGCGAAGAAGACCGGCGCGAAAAAGAAATCTTCCGCGAAGAGCTAACGCTCGGAAGGGTAAGTTTTTAGGATGGTTTCGGCGTTTCTCAACACCGTCAAAATCCCGGAACTGCGGCGCCGGATTCTATTCACGCTCGCCGTTATCGTGATCGTGCGGCTTGGCGCGGCGATCAGCACACCGGGCGTCAACCCGGCGGTCTTGCAGGCGTGGTTTCGCGACGCGCTGAGCCAAAGCTCCGGAGGCGGAGTGGCGGCGCTGTTTAACCTCTTTAGCGGCGGGGCGCTGGAGAATTGCGCTATCTTTTCGTTAGGCATCATGCCTTACATCAGCGCTTCCATCATGTTGCAACTGCTGACCGCGGTGATCCCGAAGCTGGGGCGGCTGGCGAAGGAAGACGGCGGCCGGCAGAAGATCATGCAAATCACGCGTTATGCGACGGTGGCACTCTGCATCGTGCAAGGCTACTTGCTGGCAGTCTCATTTCAGCACCCGGAATCTTACCAGACGATGCTGCCGGGGATCACCGAAACGGTAACCAAGCTCGGTATTCCGCTGGTGGCCGATCTCGGGATGACGTTCCGGATTGTGACGGTCGTGACCTTAACCGCCGGCACGCTCTTTCTGATGTGGCTGGGGGATCAAATCACCGAACGGGGGATCGGCAACGGCATTTCGTTGATCATCACCGTTGGCATTGTTGCGCGATTGCCGGCCGCTTTGGCGCAGGCGTGGAAGACTTTCGTTCCATCGAGCGGGACCGGTAGCAGCCAGGTGAACCCGGCCATCCTGGTCTTGATGATTGCGTTCCTATTCATCGTTATCGCCGCTGTGATCGCGGTTACGCAGGGCGTGCGAAAGATCACGGTTCAGTACGCGAAGCGCGTGGTGGGCCGGAAGATGTACGGCGGTCAGACCCAGTACATGCCGTTGAAAGTCAATTATGCGGGCGTGATGCCGATCATCTTTGCGTGGGCGCTGCTCCTTTTCCCGAATGTGATTGTTAGCACCGCTTTCCAGAATAGCCGCGTCGCGCGACAGATCTCCGACATGCTTACGAACGGCTGGCCACACTACGTCGTTCTCGCCTTAATGATATTTTTCTTCAGCTACTTCTGGGTCGCGACGCAGTTTCAGCCGTCTCAGATCGCGGACGACCTGAAAAAATATGGCGGTTACGTTCCTGGGGTGCGCCCCGGAAAACCGACGTCTGAGTTCCT
Source organism: Chthoniobacterales bacterium (assembly GCA_046262275.1). GTDB lineage: Bacteria > Verrucomicrobiota > Verrucomicrobiia > Chthoniobacterales > UBA10450 > JACCTI01. The sequence continues at coordinate 3,030 of JBHENA010000090.1, read as the reverse complement.
CGACTTCACCATGACCCGCCTGACCTTTGCCGGCGCGCTTTTTCTGACGTTGATCGCGGTTTTGCCCGGCTTGCTGAGCCAGGGCCTGAACGTGCCGCAGATCACCGCGCAATTTTTTGGTGGCACGAGTTTGCTCATCATCGTGGGGGTGATGCTCGACACGATGCGACAGGTGGAAACTCATTTGATCCAACGCCATTACGACGGGTTCCTGCGCAAGGGCCGCATCCGCGGCCGGTTTGATCGCGCATCGTATAACCGCGGGGAAGTGGCGCCGCAAACCACGCTCATGTGGCTCTACGTCGGCATTGCGGCGCTCGTGATCGCCGGGGTGGCGGCGTTCGTCTACAGTCGCTAAGTGAAAAGGCGACTCGTGCTCCTGGGCGCGCCCGGTTCCGGGAAGGGAACTCAGGCCGAGATGATCACGCGCCATTTCGGGATTCCCGTGACCTCGCCCGGGGCGATCCTGCGGCGGGAGAAGGATCTCGGCACGCCGCTCGGTTTAAAGACGGCCCAAACAACGCAGCACGGCGGTCTGGTCTCCGACAAAATCATCATCGGCCTCATCGAAGACTGGCTGCGCTTGCATGGCGGCCACGGCTTTGTCTTCGACGGATTTCCGCGAACCATCCCGCAGGCGGAAGCATTGCAGACCATTCTGCAGCGACACCGCACTCCGCTCGACCTGGCGATCTGGCTCGATGTTTCAGCCGAGACGATCAGCGATCGGATTTCGCATCGCCTGCAATGCCAGTCCTGCGGATTCACCACCAGCGAGACGAGCGCCGTCTTTTCCGAGCGACCGATCTGCCCATATTGCGACGGGCCGCTCATCCGGCGCACGGATGACGATGCATCGGTTTTGCAGAAGCGCCTTTCGGAGTTCAACAGCAAGACGGAGCCACTGGCGGATTACTACGAGAAGATCCGGGCGCTTCGAAAGATCGATGGCAATCGCGATCGCGAAGCGGTTTTCGCCGACATCTCGCGTTTGATCGAACAGACCGCATGATCCCGATCAAGAGCGCGCGCGAGATCGAGAAGATGCGGCAGGCTTGCCGAACGGCGAGCGAAATTCTCGAGGAGGTGAGCGACCTGATTCGGCCCGGAATCACGACCAAAGAGGTGGATCAGGCGGCGGCGGACCTGATGGAGGAGGCGCGGGTGAAGAGTGCGTTCTTGGGTTATCGTCTCGGCCACCGGGTTTTTCCTGGTAACATCTGCATCTCGCTCAATGACGAGATCGTGCACGGGATCGGCAGCGCTCGGCGCGTTCAGTACGGCGACATTGTAAAGCTGGACATTGGCGTGGTGCAGGACGGTTGGGTCGGAGATACCGCTTCCACCGTCTCGATCGGGATGATCGATGAGCGCACCGAAAAGCTATTGCGGGTGACGCAAAACGCGCTGCGTCGCGCGATCACCCTCGCCTCCGAAGGGGTGCGGCTGGGGGATGTATGCGCCGCAGTGGAAGATGAGGCGGTCGCAAACGGATTCAGTGTCGTCCGGGAATTCGTCGGGCACGGCGTTGGGCGCAAGCTGCACGAAGAACCGCAGGTGCCGAACTATGGGAAGCGCGGAAGCGGACCGCGTTTAAGGGCTGGGATGACATTGGCGATCGAGCCGATGATCAACGCCGGCACGGCGGGCGTCCGCCTATTGCAGGACGGCTGGACCGTCTGCACGGCCGATGGAATGCCGTCCGCGCATTTCGAACACACTGTGCTGATCACGAAGGAGGCGCCTGAAATTCTTACCTGGCGCGGCCAGACGCAATTGCGGGGCTAGAGCGCGGTGTCTCTGATTGCAGGTTGCCAGCTGGGAAAGTTCTGCTAGAGGTTTCCCCTGCGAATTTGTCGAAGGGCCGGGGACGTTCCGCCGGCAATGACAATGCGGAGATAATCTCCGCGTTTTTCGTCTCGTAGAGTATGAAAGTACGACCCTCAGTGAAAAGACTTTGTGAAGCTTGCAAGATCGTGAAGCGCAAGAACGTGGTGCGCGTCCTGTGCAAGAATCCTCGCCACAAGCAAAGGCAAGGGTGATCGATGAAAAGTGATCAGTGAATAGATATGCCCAGATTACTTGGCGTTGAGATCCCGTCGGAGAAGCGCATCGAGGCTTCGCTGACCTACATCTACGGAATCGGCCGGACGACAGCGAAGCGCATCCTGGAGCAAACCAACATCGATCCGAACCAGCGCGCGAAGGACCTTACCCCGCAGCAGTTGAACGACATCATCCACGCGATCACCGGCGACAAGATCCTGATTGAAGGCGACCTGCGGCGAGAGTTGCAAAGTAATCTGAAGCGGTTGCAGGCGATCAACTCGTATCGCGGCCTGCGGCACCGGCGGGGGCTGCCGGTGCGTGGGCAGCGGACATCGACCAACGCGCGGACGCGCAAGGGGCCTCGGAAAACGGTTGGTGTTATTCGCAACAAAGAGGCAAAGGCGGGCAAAGTTTAGGCGCAGAGTAATCGATGTTCAGATTTAGCGATGGCAGACGAAGATAAAAAACCCGCGAGTGCGACGGGCGAGAAGAAAAGCAAGGCCAAGGCTGGCGCGCCCCAGGGCGGCAGCTCTGCGCGCACCAGCGATGCGCCACCGGCGCCGGTAGCCGCTCCCAGCGCTGCGGATGAAGGATCCACAGCAGCTCCCGCGGCGGAGCCCGCGCCGAAACCTGCCAAGAAGACCGCTGCCAAGAGCAAGAAAGAGGAGCCAGCGCCGGAGCCCCCGAAGCCCGAGAATCTTTCGCTGGATGGGAACGACATCGAGAAGCCAAAGATCGTCAAGGCGAAGGGGAGCAAGAATGTTCATACCGGAATCGCCCACGTCCTCTCCACCTTCAACAACACGATCGTTACCATCACGGACTTGAACGGGAACGTGATTGGCTGGTCGAGTGCGGGCAAAGTCGGCTTTAAAGGTTCCCGAAAGAGCACCGCCTACGCCGCGCAAATGGTAGCCCAGGACGCATCGCGCCAGGCGATGGGACATGGGTTGAAGGAAGTGGAAGTGCTCGTCCGTGGAC
>JBHENA010000089.1:4979-11240 GCA_046262275.1 Chthoniobacterales bacterium | reverse complement strand
GATCGCGAGCGTCCCGACCGCGACACCCGCCGGCATCTGCGCGATGGACAAAAGCGAATCGAGCCCCTTGAGCGCCTTAGATTCCACAGGAACGCCCAGCACCGGGAGCCAGGTGTGCGCTGCGATCATGCCCGGCAGGTGCGCTGCCCCGCCTGCGCCTGCGATAATCACGCGCAGACGGCGCCCGGCCGCGGCGCGCGCAAATTCCGCCATCAACTCCGGTGTGCGATGCGCTGAGACGATCCGATGCTCGTTAGGCACGCCCAGTTCATCAAGCAGATCGACCGCATGCCGCATCGTCTCCCAATCCGAAGCGCTTCCCATGACCACTGCAACGAGCGGGGCAGGTGCGGATTTCTTCGCCATCGCGTGATACTCACTTCTTGCAGCCGCTGGTTGTAAAGGCTTTTCGTGGCGCATGCTTTCAGCTTGCGCTTAGTCGCGATTGCAAGTCGGCGGAGCGATTGGAAATTGCGCCAATGGCTGAGCGCGGCGAAGCAATCGTCCTGATTGGTTTTATGGGCACGGGGAAATCCGCGACCGCTGCGGAGCTCTGCCTGCGAACCGGGCTGCCGATCTTCGATATAGACGCAATGGTCGCGGCAAAGCTGAAGTCCCCAATCACTCGCATATTCGAGACTCTGGGCGAAGAGGCCTTTCGGGATGAGGAGACCTCCGCCCTTGGCAGCATTCCGCGGGTGCGGAGCGTGGTCGTGACTGGCGGCGGCTGTGTTCTTCGTTCAGCGAATGTGGAGCTAATGCGGCAGCTCGGCACGATTGTGTGGTTACAGGCGGACGAGGAGACGATCTTCCGGCGGACCGCTGAGCGCAATGACCGGCCCTTGCTGCGCAGCGACAATCCCCGGGAGCGAATCGCGAAGCTGCTCGCGGCACGGGAGGATCTGTATCGCGATGCAGCGGAGATCAGCATCGACACGCGAACGCGGACTCCGAGGGACGTAGCTGATGCCGTTCTCGCCGAACTGCCGCGCCTGGCAGCGACCCAGTCCGTTGGGTACTCACCGTGAATCCGAAGAGGAACGAAGCAGTTCGCGCGGTGAAGGAGGAGCTGGTTCGCTTCGCGAAGGAGCTTGGCTTCGATTCCTGCCGCATCGCACGCGCCGCGCCGCCGCGCCATGCAGCTGAGTTCAAATCGTGGCTGAGCACGGGCGCCGCCGGAGAAATGCAATGGATGGAACGCGGCGAGGAAAAGCGGTGCGATCCGACAAAGGTTCTCCCCCACGCCCGCTCAGTGATCGTGCTCGGCCTGAGCTATTGGCAGGGCGAAGAGCCGGAGGGACGAGCTTCCGCTCGTCCGGGCCGAATCGCGCGTTATGCATGGGGCGACGACTACCACGAGGTAATGCTTAAAAAGCTGCGCCGTCTCGAGGCATTCCTTGCCACGCACGGCGGAGAGCAGAAGTGCTATGTCGATACCGGTCCGCTGCTTGAACGCGACCATGCCGCGGAAGCAGGCACCGGCTGGCACGGCAAGAGCACCATGCTCGTCGACACGCACTTGGGCGCCTGGTTTTTCCTGGGCGAAATCCTGACCACGCTCGAGCTCGATCCCGATTCACCCCAGCCGGCGCGCTGCGGAAGCTGCACGCGCTGCATAACCGCCTGCCCCACGGGCGCGATTACCGAACCGCATCGCCTCGACGCGCGGCGTTGCATTTCCTATCTCACGATCGAACTAAAAGGCTCCATCCCGCTCGACTTGCGACCGCTGATCGGCGACCGGATTTACGGGTGCGACGCGTGCCTGGAGGTCTGCCCCTGGAACCGCTTTGCCGCAGCTTCGCGCGAAACCGCTTTCGCTGCTCGGCCCGCCACAGTCGCAATGCAATTGCGGGATTACCTCGCTCTCACCGACGAGCAGTTCCGCGCGCTCTTCCGCGGTTCACCCATCAGACGGATCAAACGCCGCGGCTTTCTGCGGAACGTTTGCGTAGCACTAGGAAACGTCGGGACGGCTGACGACGTGGCGGCGCTCAAACGCGCCGCAGCCGATCCGGAACCGCTGATTGCGGAGCATGCCGTCTGGGCGGTCGACCGTATCCAGGAACGCTTCGCTTCCAGCGCGCCTCGCGAATCGTCAGCTCCCAAGCCAAACCATTTGCAGTGAACGGGATTTGCTTTGCAAGGGTCTAAGCAGCCGTTATTGCTCTGCCGGCTACGAACCTGACCTCCCCCAGTATGCACCAAGCCATCGCCACGCCCGGAGCGACTGCCGCATCCCCCAGGCGACGGCGCTCGCGCAAGAAGCGTTACATCATCGGCGGGGCAGTGACCCTGCTGGTCCTGTGGGTGGTAACCTCCGTCATCCTGGGCAAACGCGAGAAGCCGATACCTGTCGTTACGGAGAAGGCTGTTCGTCGAACGATTGTGCAAACCGTTTCCGCGACGGGAAAGATTCAGCCCGAGACGGAGGTCAAAATTTCGCCGGAAGTAGCCGGGGAAATCACCGAGCTGCCGGTCACGGACGGTATGCAGGTGAAGAAGGGCGATTTGCTCATGAAGATCAAGCCGGACTCTTACAAGGCGTTGGTCGAGGCGCAGGTGGCCGCGATCAGCGCCGCTCGCGCGACGAATCTTCAGATGAAAGCGGCCGCGGCAAAGGCTGAGCAGGACCTGCGGCGGAGCCAGGATCTTTTTACCAAGAAGATGATCTCGGAGTCGGAATTTGTGGCGGCGCAAACTGCTTATGATGTCGCGAGATCGACCTACGAAAGTTCTTTGCACGAAATCGAGCGGGCCGAAGCGGGCTCGAGCCAGGCGCGTGATCAGCTGGCAAAAACGACAATCTATTCGCCCATGGACGGCACGATCAGCGTCCTGAACAGCAAGGTAGGCGAGCGCGTGGTGGCGACGAACCAGTTCGCCGGCACGGAGGTTATGCGCGTGGCTGACTTGAGCCGGATGGAAGCACGCGTCGATGTGAACGAGAACGATGTTGTTACCGTCAAGCTCGGAGACAAGGCGGTCGTCACGATTGACGCCTATGGCGAACGAAAGTTCGGCGGCACCGTGGCGCAGATCGCCAACACCGGAAAGACCACTGGCGCGGGCACGCAGGAGGAGGTCACCAATTTCGAAGTGAAGATCAGGATCGAGGACGGCGATGTGCAGCTGCGGCCAGGCTTGAGCTGCACGGCGGATATCCAGACGAACATGGTCGAGAATGTGATCGCAGTGCCGATGCAGAGCGTAACGATTCGCACGGAGAGCGACCTGAGCCCCGAAGAAATCGAGAAGCGCAAGCAGAAGCAGGCGGCGAGCGACAAGGGAGACAACGCTGCCGAGCTCACGAACGAGCGGCTAGTGAAGAAAACCGAAAAAGAAGAACGGGAAAAGCTCTCCAAGGTCGTCTTCCTGAAAAAAGGGGGCAAAGCTCAGATGGTAAAAGTGACGACCGGAATCGCTGACGATACCTACATGGAGATCAAGAGCGGTATGCAAGAGGCCGACGAAGTGATCTCCGGCAGCTACAGCGCCATCAGCCGCAAGCTGAAGGACGGCGCAAAGGTGGAATACGAAAAGGCGGAGAAGAAGTGATGGTGGAAGTGACAAGTGACGGGTGACGGGTGATGAGTGCTTCGTTATAATGCGCAGATGCAATCCAAGACGCGCAGCTATAAAGATTTGGTTGTTTGGCAAAAGGGCATCGCGCTGGCCAAGCTGACCTATCGCCTCACCCAAGGCTATCCTTCCACCGAGAAGTTCGGATTAGTTACGCAGATGCGGCGAGCAGCTGTCTCTGTGCCTTCGAATATCGCCGAAGGACAAGCAAGGCACACCACGGGCGAGTTTATCCAATTCATTTCTCACGCAGAAGGCTCTGTCGCCGAACTGGACACTCAGCTCGTACTGAGTCTGGAGTTGCGGTTTTGTGATGAGGATGCTGCAGCTCCTGCATTCGAATTGATCAATGGGCTGCGGCGGATGTTGAACGTCCTTCGCCGCACGCTGTTCGCGCGGCGTTAACCCACTCGTCACCCGTCACTCATCACTCGTCACTCTCTTGTCCATCGTCATCGATATCGAGAACATCACGAAGCATTACGTGATGGGCGAGGAAATTGTCCACGCGCTGCGCGGCGTGACTCTTCAGATTCGACAGAACGAATATCTCGCCATCATGGGGCCGAGTGGGAGCGGCAAATCGACCTTGATGAACATGCTGGGCTGCCTCGATACGCCCAGCTCTGGTCGATATCAATTCAATGGCAAGGATGTCTCGGCCATGGATGGGGACGAGCTGGCGGAGATCCGCAACCGGGAGATCGGCTTCGTCTTTCAAACCTTCAACCTTCTTCCTCGCTCCACCAGCCTGGGGAACGTGGAACTACCGCTCATTTACGCCGGAATCGATCCCGCGACGCGGGAAGAGCGAGCCGCGCAGGTCTTGCGTGACGTGGGGCTGGGCGATCGAATGCAACACAAGCCTAACGAATTGTCTGGTGGTCAGCGGCAGAGGGTGGCCATCGCCCGGGCGCTGGTAAACCAGCCGTCGATCATCCTGGCGGACGAACCCACGGGCAACCTGGATTCAAAAACGGGTGAGGAAATCATGGGCTTACTGGAAAACCTTTATCAACGCGGGAACACGGTGGTTCTGGTCACGCACGAAGCGGGCATTGCCGCGCATGCCCGGCGCAGCGTACATTTGCGCGATGGCTTAATCGAAAGTGATAGCCTGACGGAGCGTGCCACGGCCGAGTCGCTCGCCTTCAGCTAACCACCGCAAGCGATGAAGCGATTCATCTACGAGCTAAGCGAAAGCTGGAAGATCGCGCTCGCGCAGATGCACGCGAATAAGACGCGCTCCATGCTCACCGCGCTCGGCGTCATCATCGGCATCGTCGCTGTTACGCTAATGGGGACCGCGGTCACGGGAATTCAGAAAGGGTTCGACAGGAGCATGTCCATCCTCGGCGACGACGTGCTTTACGTCAGCCAATATCCCTGGGCGCGGGTGAATGACTGGTGGAATTATCGCGACCGTAAGGAGATCAAGACCGAGTACGCCGAGACCTTGAATCGGCTGATTGATGCGACGCCGAACTCGAACCTGATTCTGGCCGTGCCCACCTCGAACGTTGTCCGAGCGGTCAAGTACGCGGACAACCAGGTGAGCAACATCTTCGTGCAGGGGACTACGTCTGATTACACGCTTATTTCTGTCGTGGATTTCAGCGAGGGCCGTTTCTTCAATGAGGCGGAAACCAAAAGTGCGGCCAGTGTTTGTCTTCTCGGTTACGACGTGGCCGACGCGCTTTTCCCCGGCACCAGCCCAATCGGCAAAAACGTGCTGATCAGCGGGCAACAATTTAAAGTCCTCGGCGTCGGCGCCCGACAGGGATCATTTCTCGGTCTCTTCAGCCTGGACTCGATTGTGATCGTCCCCCTCCCCGCGTTTAAGAAATATTTTAGCGCGAAGAGCGAATCGGACGTGCGCGTGAAAGTGAAGGACAAATTGAAACTCCGCGAAGCCAAGGATGAGCTGACGGGTCTGATGCGCCGCGTTCGCGCGCTCGCACCGGAGAAGAAGAATGACTTCAACATCAACGAGCAACAGGCGTTCAAGAGCACGCTCGATCCGGTGAAGAATTCCATCGCAATCGCGGGCCTGTTCATTACCGGCCTCTCGCTCTTTGTCGGCGCGATCGGCATCATGAACATTACCTTCGTGAGCGTGAAGGAGCGGACGAAAGAGATCGGCACACGCAAGGCGCTGGGCGCGCGGCGCCGAACCATTCTGCTGCAGTTTCTGATCGAGTCGACCGCGCTCTGCATCCTCGGCGGTTTCATCGGACTGGCGTTTGCCTACCTGATGTGCTTCGGAATTGAGCAGGCGTTTCCGTCATTCCCGATCCAATTCTCGATGGGGCTGGTGATAATCAGCATGATCGTCTCCGTGCTCACCGGTCTGGTCTCGGGGTTCGCGCCAGCTTGGGCTGCCTCGCGTTTGGATCCGGTAACAGCGCTGCGGTATGAATAAATGGGTCGTGTGCGACCCAATGTGACGCATACAACCGATGCAATTCCGCGAAATTATCTCGATGGCACTCCAATCCCTGGGTGCAAACAAGCTGCGGTCAGCGCTCACGATGGTCGGCATCACGATCGGCGTTTTTTCTGTCATCTCTGTGATGACTGCGATCGGCGCGCTGCAGAACTCGATCGAGAGCGGAATCAGTTTTCTCGGCTCCAATATTTTCCAGTTCGCCAAATACCCGGTCAGCGGCGGTCAGGGGG
>JBHENA010000089.1:0-4930 GCA_046262275.1 Chthoniobacterales bacterium | reverse complement strand
ACGCAACGCGGAGAAGTACGAGAACCGCCGCAACATCAGCTACGCGCAGGCTGTTCGATACTACAATCTGATGGACGGGATCGCGCGCGAGATTTGCCTGAAGACTTTCGATTTCAACGGCCAGGCCACCTACCAGGGCGAGAAAACCACACCGAGCCTGACGGTGGCCGGGTCTAACAAGAGCTTCCTGACCGCCAACACTTACACGCTGGCCTATGGGCGAAACATTAGCGACGAAGATGTCGACCTGGCGCGCAGCGTGACTGTGGTGGGAAAGACTATTGAGAAGCGGCTCTTTCCGCACGAGTCGCCGATCGGGAAGATAATCAAGCTCAGCGGTCACGCCGTCACGATCATCGGGGTGCTTGAGTCCAAAGGGACCGCCTTCGGGCAAAGCCAGGACGATATCTGCATCATTCCGATCACGCGCTTTTTCGAAAACTTCGGTTCTTCGAAGCGCTCCGTGAATATTGCCACGCAGTCCTTTTCTCAGGAGACGTATAACCGCACGCTCGACAAGGCGATCGGCGCGATGCGAATCGCGCGCGGGCTGAAGCCGAATCAGGAGAACGATTTCGAGATTTATTCGAACGATTCCCTGAAGAGCGCTTTCGCCTCCATCGCCGGCGTGGTGCGGATCGGCGCCTTTGTGATCAGCCTGATCGCACTCATCGCGGCAGGAGTAGGCATCATGAACATCATGCTCGTGAGCGTGACGGAGCGGACGAAAGAGATCGGAATCCGCAAATCAATCGGGGCCCGTAGCCGTGACATCCTCAGGCAGTTTTTGACCGAAGCGGTCTTTATTTCCGAAGCGGGTGGTCTTCTCGGGATTCTCCTCGGCGTGGCGGGTGGGAATCTGCTCGCGCACCTCCTGGAAGCGGAGATTATTTTCCCATTCGGCTGGGCACTCACGGGAGTGGTCGTTTGTTCCGCGATCGGGATCGGCTTCGGTTTCTATCCCGCCTACCGCGCCGCTTCGCTCGATCCGATCGAGGCGCTGCGGTTCGAGTAAGTGGCTCGGATTTGGCGGGTTAATGTCTGCCGCCCGGGCTCGGGGCATGCAACCTGCACCTCTGGGCTTTGACACGCCCCGGCGTTCCCCTATTCTCGCGCTCTTCCAGCCGCTCTTCCTGTGCCTGCGTCCTCAAAATCTTCTGCCGGCGCCGTGGGGGACATTCTGCTCGTCGAGGAGTATGAGGCGCTCGCCGCAGCGATTACCTCGGCCCTGAAAAAATTCGCGCCGGAGCACCGGGTGTGCGTGGTACCATCGCTCCTGGAGGCGGAAGATCTCCTCACCGCTCATCCGGTTGAACTCCTGGTCATCGACTGCGATCCACCGCATCGCGGCGCGGTGGAATTCTTTAATCGCGTGCAAACTTTGCTTCCCGATGCGCGTGTCCTCGTGCTTGCAGCCGGAACACCAGACGAATTACTGCGGGGCCGGAAGCAGCCGACCGCCTTTGAATTTCTCGACAAACAATTTGACCTCGCCGGCTTTGGCACAGTGGTGAAGGCGCTGTTCGGGCCTGCCGCAACTCGGTCGCGCGGAACGCTGCGGCACTTAAACCTTGCCGACATCGTTCCGCTTCTCTGCCTGACGGAAGCGACGGAGGTTCTGGAAGTGGAGGCCCCGCGACATCGGCGTGGTGAGATTCACTTTGGACGTGGTCAGATTTTGCATGCGGCGTGCGGTGGATCGGAGGGCGTCGCAGCACTGCATGAGATGTTTGGCTGGCGATCCTTGCGCCTGGCCACGGCCGAAAGACCGTCCGATGCGCCGCGATCAATCCCTGATCTGTGGCCGTCGGTTTTGCGGGAGGCGCTGCGATCAATAGAGGCTCCAGAGCCTTCACCTGTAGAGAAGGCGGTCGCTGCGCCACCCGCGGAGCCGACCCGGCCGGCTCGCAAGAAGGTGGTGGTGGTAGACGACACCGAGATGCTCCGCATTTTTGTGGAAGAGATCCTGACCACGGCCGATGAAACGCTGCAAGTAGCCACCGCGGAAAACGCGCTCACCGGCCTCGAGAAGATCCGATCGATCGTCCCGGACCTGATTCTTCTCGACTACTATTTGCCGGACCTGAACGGCGATGAAGTCTGCGGGCGACTCTTAGCAGAGCCCAGGACTGCTCGGGTGCCAGTGATCATGATGTCGGGACACGTGTCGGAAATGGCCACTACGGCTGCTCTTCACGAGAACGTTGTCGCCACACTGCCGAAGCCGTTTTTGTCTGCGGCGCTGATTGACCTCGTCACTCGAACTCTGGCCGACCCACCGCCCTTCAGGCGGCGAGTACCGCCAGTCGCTGCAACCTCGCCTCCTCCAGAAGCGGCGCGCCCTGCCATGACCCAAAAGGCTGACGGGCTGAAGCCGAAAGCCGAGCACCAGGGGAATGGGAATACTCCGACGGAAAGCACAGCCAAAGTGACTGAAGCGCCTGGTCCCTCGCCGGCTCCGGCCGCGCCCGCGGCAGCAGCGCCGCCGACTCTCCAGCTCGTTACCCCACCGGCCGCGGGCCAGCCGCTTTCGCCAGCTCGGATAAAATCGGCGAGCAACAACGCCGTTGTTGTTCGTCTGCCGCTCGAGGTGGTTTCGATGCAGTTTTCGCCCACGCTGCAAATGGCCGCGATCTGCGCGCGGCCCTGCTCGCGAACTGTGTCACTCCATATCGATCCGCAGGCGCTCTCCGGTGCCTTCTTGCCTGAAGCAGGTTTCGAACTGGATCGTGTGGATCTCGATGCCCGCGGTCAGATCAAAATCATGCGGCTCGCCCCGGGTGCGAGAGAGGTCGTTTCCACAACATCCCGCACCTCCGTTCCGATCGAAGCCGTAGCCGTGCTGCCCGGCAACGGCGGAAGAGCCTTGCAGCTCCGGCCTGCGCCGCTCGCGCCGATGAAGATGCAACTTCTGGCCGCGTTCGAGCTTGCCGGTGTGGAACTATCTCCCAGCTTCGGTGTCTCCTGCCTGGTTTTGAAGGCGCGGGAAGGGAAGGTGCGTGTCACCTTTCAGCCTGAAGCGGCGGAGACAGGCATCACTTTTCAAAGCGCGCAGGTGCTGCTCGATCGTTCGGCACGAATCGCGGAAATCCTGCTCGACGCGGTGGCATGATCCACACTCGCTAATCGGAAGAACGCGTGACTGTGGTCGCGCCAGGCGCTAGTCGAGCCCGAGTGCGTGAAACGTGGCGTCCACATGGCGAAAATGGCTTTCCAGTGAACAAAGTGACTCGATCTCCGCGGCGGAAAGGAGCTTGGAGATTTCGGGTTCCGCTTTGGCGTTCTCAGCGAAAGTTCTATCGCCCTTCCAGGTCCGCATTGCAGCGCGTTGCACCGCTTCGTAGGCGCTCTTTCGTTCTGCCCCCGCGCGAGTCAAGGCGAGCAATACGGATTGGCTGCAGTAGACTCCCTTCGTGAGGGCCAGGTTTTGCTGCATCCGCTCAGGATAAACCTGCAGCCCTTCCACAAGTTCACGGAGCTTCACCAGCATGTAGTCGAGCAGAGTGCATGCGTCCGGGAGGATGATGCGCTCCGCGCTCGAATGGCTGATATCGCGTTCATGCCAGAGCGCGACGTTCTCCATCGCCGTGACAGCATGGCCGCGGATCACGCGGGCCAGCCCACTCAGGCGCTCTCCTGTGATCGGATTGCGCTTGTGCGGCATGGCTGAACTACCCTTCTGCCCTTCGCTGAAGAATTCTTCCACTTCGAGAACCTCGGTCCGCTGCAGGTGGCGGAGCTCTGTTGCCCACCGATCGATGCTGGACGCGATGATCGCGAGCGTGGTGCAAAACTCCGCATGCCGATCCCGCTGGATGATTTGCGTGGAGAGCGTAGCCACTTTCAGCCCGAGCTTCTCGCAAACCGACCGCTCGATAGCCGGGTCGAGATGTGCGTGGGTCCCGACCGCACCGCTGAGTTTGCCTACCCGGATTCGCTCCGTTGTTTGAGCGAGCCGCTCCTCGGCCCGCCCGAACTCATCGAACATCAGCGCCAGCTTCAATCCGAAGGTGATCGGCTCGGCATGGATGCCATGGCTTCGGCCGATCATTGGCGTCCTTTTGAAGCGCCGCGCCCGGTCCGCGATGATCGCGCGCAGGCTCTGCAAATCTTCCGTTAGAATCCGGGAAGCCTCGGTCATTTGGATGGCTAACGTGGTATCCAGCACGTCCGAGGACGTGAGGCCCTGGTGCATCCAGCGAGCCGCCGGCCCTACCGAGGCGGCCACATTTTCCAGGAACGCGATCACGTCGTGATTGGTCCGCTTCTCGATCTCGGCAATCTCGGCAGTCGAGAACCGCGCCCGTTGCCGGATTTCGGCTGCGTCGGGGCGCGGGATCTGACCGAGATCAGCCATCGCCTCACAAGCGAGGGTCTCGATTTCGAGCCAGATCTCGAATTTGCGCTGCTCCGACCAAAGCTGGCGCATCGCCGGACGGGAATAGCGCTCGATCACGCGGCGAAGATAGAAGCCGGGTGCCGGAGCGGAAAGGGTTTTGTACGCAAAAAGCGCCGCTCCAACGGAATACCGCCGGAGCGACGCTTCGAAAGTTACCTGCTACGAACGGGCGACAACTGCTAGCAAACGCGCGCGCGCGTGAAGCGTCCGTTGTTCTGGACGCGCACCTGGCCACTGCCGAGCAGATCGGCCACGGCGGCGACCGTCTCCTTGGTATTTTTGGTGCAGGAGCTGACCGCGACGATCAGGTCGCCGAGGGAAAGCATGGGGCGGGGCTTCAAAATCTGGGTGTTCTTTTTCATAGGGTTGCCCGTTTTTAGAGCATTTAGGGTGCCACGCGCGGGGCTTGGCGCTCCCCAAGCGCAGGTTGCGAAGTGGCGGGGTCAACTTTGCGAAACCTGCCGAACGGAAGCTGAACGCAGTGTCTTATTCCTGAACACGCGGCTTGGGCGCCGTGAGCCTCATTGCCAC
>JBHENA010000088.1:0-11242 GCA_046262275.1 Chthoniobacterales bacterium | reverse complement strand
TGCGGATGCTGCGCGCGCGGAGATCTTCGTTTAGCGACTTGATTCGAATGCCGATGAATGGCGGCAGCGTGCCGGCTGCAAATCCGCGCGCGACTTCGCCCGCCGCAGACGCCGCATGCCCGTCCTCCTCCGCGTCGGGCCGATTGCCGTAGCCGTCTTCGAAATCCAATCGGAAATCTTCCACGGGCTCGCGGCGCATTTTCTCCACGATGCGCGCGTGAACTTTCGCGGCGATCGCGTTCGGAATTCCCAGTGCGGTCGCAAGCGTCCCGGCATCCGCCGCATATTCTTCGAGCGACCGCAGCGCAACCGCACCCAGCCGTTCTGCAGAGTCCGCGCGGAAAAAGTGTGCCCCGCCATAGACCGTATGTACCGCCTGCCGCCGGTTTGATTCCCCCGGATAACGCCGCGCGAAGTTTTTGTTCGCAGCGCTCAACGCCGCAGTGATTTTCTCGAGTTCGGCAGGCTCGAAGCTAGTCTGCCGTGTCTGCATCCTATTCGCAGTCTTCCCGCAGACTGTCATTCTGATCCCGCGCAGCGGGAGAAGAATCTCTGATCATTTCTTCGAAAGTCGGCCAGCCACGGTCGATCCGCGGTTCCTGTTCCCAGTCCGCGCTCAAATCGAACCAACGCGGATTCGTTTTCTCGATGAGCGCGATCTTTTTGGAACGGAGCCAGCCCTTCAGCCTCTTCTCACGTCTGATAGCTGCCTCCACGCCGCGGAGGAGGCGGTTCAATTGGTAGCGCTGGGTAAACCCTTGGACTTCGCCGTTCTTATGCTCGGCCATGCGGCGGCCCAGATCATTCGTCATTCCAATATAGAGCGTAGTGCGATGTTTATTCGTGACAATGTAGACGTAATAGTTGTGATCGCGCATCAGAGCAGAAACAGTCAGAGATTCCTTCGAAAACTCAGGACAGGCTCTTCGCTCCGCTCAGGATGGCAGTTTTCAAGAGATCACAATGCCTCCGGCCGCACCAATCTGCCTAGGGCCCGGACCGCAAACTTACCATCGTCGAAAACGGTTTGTCCGCGCAAAAATGTGCGGCGCACGCGGCTTCGCAGCGTCCGGCCGATGTACGGGCTCAGCTTGTGACGGTAGTGGAGCGATTCTGCTCTAATGCTCTCCTTCGCCTTCATATCGACCAGCGTGAAGTCGGCGTCCTTACCGACAGCGAGCGGTCCTTTCCTGCGCATGCGAAAACGCGCCGCCACATCTCCACTCGTTAGTCGACGAATCTCCTCCTGCGGAATTTCTGCTTCCAGCAACAGGGTGAGCAGGTGCTGGCACCCCGAAATACCACCCCAGACATCAAAGAAGTTGTCGCGCTGTTTCATTTCGGGCGGCGAAGGCGAATGATCAGAACCGATCGTCGCCACGTCCGGCAGCCGCTCGTGCAGCTGCTCTTGATCATCGCGCGATCGCAGAGGCGGCGCGCATTTCGCGACCGCGCCGAGCCGCTCCATGTCCGCGTCGGTTAGGATCAGGTAGTGCGGACAGGTTTCGCATGTGACATCGACTCCGCCCGCGCGCGCTTCCGCGACGAGCGCGACCCCGCGTCCACAGCTCACATGCACGATGTGCAACCGGCAGCCGGTCTCCGCCGCAAGGTCGATCGCGCGGCCGATCGCGTCCCGTTCGGCAGCGACAGGTCTCGACTCCAGGTAATCGCGAACGCCGGTTTTCCGCGCGGCGCGCGCAGCGCCGGTGAGCGCGCTCGTCATTTCTTCAGACTCGGCATGCACTGCAACGAGCAGATCGAGCTCTGCCGCGCGCTTCATTCCCGCGCGGAGTGTCGCTTCGTCCACAGCGGGAAAATCTCCGATGCCGCTGTTGCACATGAAGGCTTTCAATCCGACTACGCCGCAATCGCGCAAGGCTCCCAGTTGGGGAACATTTCCGGGCACAAGCCCGCCCCAGAGGCCGAAATCGATGAGCGAACTCGCTTCGGCCGCCGCGCGTTTCAGCTCAAAACTTTCGCGGTTTGTGGTTGGCGGGTGCGCGTTCAACGGCATCTCGAAAACCGTCGTGGTGCCGGCGGCGGCGGCCGCGCGCGAACCGGTGGCAAAGCCTTCCCAATCAGTGCGACCTGGCTCATTGAAATGAACGTGCGAATCGATGACGCCGGGAAAAATCGTCAACCCATGCGCGTTGATCTCCGACTTCGCTGAACCGGACAGGTTCGCGCCGAGCGCGACGATCTTGCCCTCGCTGATTCCGATGTCTTGCTCGCTGCGCACGAGCAAATCGAAATCGCTCATGGTTCCCAGAATCTTTCCGAAGAGCCTGTCATTCTGAGCGCAGCGAAGAATCTCTGATCATTTGCTTCATGGTCCGACTATCCCAAACCAATAGTCAGAGATCCTTCGCGTTCGCTCAGGATGACAATTCCGTTGGATATCCCCACACGCGCAATCTGCTTACGCCGCCGTCCGGATAGATGTTCAGCCGGACGTGCGTGCAATTGTTGATCGGCGCGAGTTCCTTCTCGAAGAAATGTCGCGTGTGGGGCTGCAATTTGGTTTTCGACAGGATCTCGCTCCAGCTGGTATCGGAGCGGGTTAGCTCCTCGACGGTCGCAGCCGGCGCGGAGCATCCGTCGATCGAACACAGGTCCGGGTAGTTGCCCTTGAAGTGATTGGTGTCGACTTCGAGTTTCCGGATCGTGCCCGGCCGGCCGAGCTTCAGGATGATCCAATCGTGCCCCGGACCACGGCGACGTTTCGTTTCCCAGCCATCGCCCATGTTTTGGGAACGGCCCGGCATGATCAGGTTGTGCATCGAACTAAAGAACATGTCGCTGCATGCCAGCGGCACTCCGCCATTCTCAACCGCGGCGAGGTCGACAAGCTCGCTCGGCTTCAGCTTGCTCCAATCGGGGACAACAATTCCGTAGACCCGAAGGCGCGCCACACCGCCATCGGGGAAAATATTCAACCGCACGTGCGTCCAAGTCTCGTTACTGGCGACGGCGAACAGATTCTGTGATCCTGGAGTCAATGGCAATTTTTCGAGCAGTGGTCTCCAGGAAAGCCCCCCAACCGCGCCAGCGCCGCCCGGCCAGCCATTCGTTAGGCAAAGCGCGTCGAGCGACGCGAAGGGAGGATGATTGCCGAGGAAGTGATTTGTATCGATATCCACCTGTTTGATGATCCCGCGCAGCCCCAACTCAATCACACACCAATCATGACCAGGAGTGCGCCGGCGGCGGGTCTCCCATCCGTCCATCCATTTACCCCGGTCGGTATATTTGTCGGGGATAAAGATCCCGCGCCCGGGCTTGAGGAGGTTCTCCTTCTCGGCGAAGAACTCATCGTTGGCCACCAACGCGACACCGCCGACTCGCTCAGCCGCGAGGTCGACCAGGCCGGCGGGAGGTGCGGGCGGTTTCTCGATTGCGCTCATTGCTCAGCTCCCGCGATAGGTGCTGTAAGCCCAGGGCGAGACCAACAGTGGCACGTGATATTTCGCGGCGGGTTCTGAAATGGTGAAGCGCACCGGCACGCGGTCCAGGAAGCGGCGCTCGCCGAAATAATCGCCGACGTAAAAGACGAGTTCGTAGCTGCCGGTCGCGAATTCTTCGCCAGTCAGCAAAGGCGCATCCGTGCGTCCATCGGAGTTTGTCTGAACTGTTTTGATCAAGGCCGAGCGATCCAGCGACCAAAGCTCAATTTTTATACCTGCGGCAGGGCGGCCGCGCATCGTGTCGAGTACGTGGGTGCTAAGCGTGCTCATTCGCTCACGATGTCGCACAATCGCAGCTTCGCGATTTCGAAAACTTCCTTCAGCGCAGTTTCCATCTCCTCAGCCGGAGAATTCCTTAGACGTTTCGGAAAAGCATCCAGGATTGCCTGCTTCTTGTTCAAGCGCGCGCAGATCACGAAAGGGAAGCCAAACCGCTCGCGGTATCGACTATTGTACTCGCGAAACTTCGCCACTTCAGCAGGGCTCATATCATTCAAGCCCGCGCTCGCCTGCTCCGCCTTCGACTCATTCGTCAGCATTGCCTCACCCATCAGGTCCGGATGGGCGCGGATAAGGGCAAGCTTTTCGCCTTCACTGGCCGCAGTCACACTTGTGCAGAGAGCTTTGTGCAACGCTTCACGCGTGGGGAAGGGCCGCTGCGACCATGTGCGCTCTGCAAAAACTGGCGAATGCTCGAAGACCGGTCCAATCACGCGTGTGAATTCCCTGGCATCGAGCTGATTCAGCTCGGCTAGCTTTAGCATCGCGCTCTCGGATTAATTAATTTATTCGTGAGAGGCAATGGCGAAACTGCTCGGACATCGCTACGGCAAGGCACGGGTGCGCGTGCTGAAAGTTCTGCGCGAAGGCGAAGTGCACACGCTGAAAGATCTGGACGTCCAGGCGATGCTCCAGGGTGACTTCGACTCTTCCTACACAGAGCCAAGCGGCGATAACACCAAGGTCGTGCCCACCGACACGATCAAGAACACGGTCAACGTGCTTGCTCTCCAGCAGCTCGCAGAAGAGACGGCGCGCTTCGCTTTATTTCTTGGCCAGCACTTCCTGAGTGAATACCCACAAGTCGAGCAGGCGGAAATCGAAATCGCGGAGCGGCCTTGGAACCGACTGACCGTGAACGGCAAGCCGCACGCGCATTCATTCCGGGCTGCCAGCGAACCGCGAGAGATCACCCGTGTGGTTTGCACGCGCAATTCGCACACCGTGCAATGCGGCGTGCGCGATCTTGTCATTTTAAAATCGACGGGATCGGGCTTCGAAAATTATCCGAAGGACAAATTCACCACCTTGCCTGAGACGGCTGACCGTATCCTGGCGACTTCGTTCCGCGCGTTGTGGAGCTACGAGCGCGAACCCGCGGACTTCAACGCGGCCAACCACGCGATCGCCGATGCGATGCTGGCAGTCTTTGCGGAGAAGTATAGCCCGTCGGCCCAAACTACGCTCTTCCAGATGGGCGAAGCAGCCCTCGCAGCCTGCCCCGAAATCTCCCAGCTCGATCTCGCCATGCCCAACAAGCACTGTCTTTTGATTAACATGTCGCCATTCGGTCTGGAGAATCGCAACCAGGTCTTCGTTCCCACCGACGAACCGCACGGCCAGATCGAGTGCACCGTCCGCCGCGATGACGGATGATCTGCTCGAGGAACTGATTGCCGCGCGGCGGTCGGGCGCGCAGTGCGCCGTCGCGACGGTCGCTGCCACCAAAGGTTCCGTCCCGCGGGAAGCCGGCGCGAAGATGCTGGTCTATGCGGACGGCAAGAGCAGCGGCACGATCGGCGGTGGAAAATTCGAAGCGATTGTTATCGCGGATGCAGTAGCAGCGATGAAGAAGACAGCGCCGCTGCTCAAGACGTATCCCTTGCACGAAGGCGACACGGAATCATTCGGCGCCATTTGCGGCGGCGAAGTCACCGTCCTGATCGAGCCGCAGAAGTCTGGCTCCTCTCTGTTCCTGATCGGCGCCGGCCATTGCGCGCAAGCTATCGCGAGGCTCGCCGCCGAGTGCGGCTTCGTTGTCACTGTTGTGGACGATCGGCAGGAGCTGCTGGCTACATTTCCTGCGAACTCCGTTCGCACCGCCGCTGTCGCTCCCCCGGAGTTCATCGCCAGCCGCGAATGGCAATCCGACGAGGCCCTGATCATCGTGAGCCGCAACTACGAGATCGATCGCGAAGCTCTTCAGGCCGCACTCCCACATCGCGGAGCCGGTTATCTGGGAATGATCGGCAGCGAGCGGAAGGTGCGGCGCGTGTTTGACGAACTGAAAGAGCGCGGCGTGCACGAGCGCGAGTTTGCCAGGGTTTACGCGCCCCTCGGATTGGATATCGGGGCCGATTCACCCGCGGAGATCGCGGTCAGCGTAATCGCGGAAGTGCTCCAGGTGCTGCGCTCCCGCTCGGGTCGGCATCTGCGCGACCGGACTTAAGCCACAGGAGTAAAGCCCAGCACGATGTCGAACTTCGCTGTCACCTCGCCAATCGGCGATTCCTTCACGCGCGCAAAATCCACCGTCACCAGCTCCCGCGCAGCGGCGTTGCCGATGTGCCGGTAGATATCATCCCCCGCATTTCCAGGGTGCCCGTTCACGTAGAGCTGCGTCGTCCACGGATCACGCCCCGGCACTTTGATCATGAAATGGATGTGCGGCGCCGGCCTGCTGGGATACGCGACCGGTTTGATCGTGCGAAAGCGGTAGGCGCCACTAGAACCGGTTGGAATCGGCCGAACCCGTTCTTCTGACGCTCGCTAATGGCCTTCCTGTTCCCCGACAGGCTCAAAGCCGGTCGCCATCAGATCGGCCACACCGTTATCGATGCGGATATGCAGCGGCTTTTCGTATTGCAATATCTGCAGCACATCTCGAAACCGGCTGAGGTGATAATGAACGTCATGAACGCCGCCTTCCTGAAGCACGTTCGCCGGCAGGGCTGTGCCGTCCTTGTGAAACGTCAGATTACCGATGAAGACACCGGCGTTGAAGAGTTGAATCAATGCTTCGCTGCTGCCGCCGCTCTGGTAATGCACGGTGTAGGTCTGGAATGGACTCGCCATAGGCGCCCAGAGTAGCAGCCGAATCTTTGTCTGAAAGAACGGATGTCGCCGCGCGTGCCCCTCTCGCGACTGCGAACGGATCAAATGCCGAGCAGCGCCTCCGGCTTCTGACTTCACCCGTCTCAATCCGTGGCTTCTCTCCGCTTCCTGGTTTTCTGGCTTCCAAATTCAGAACCTGCCTTAAAGTTCCGCAACGATGGGCAGTCCGAAACGGCAGAAGCAGCAAACTCCGGCAGTCTGTCTGGTCTGTGGCGAGGATGTTCCGCGTCGCGCCCTCGCCTGTCCCGAATGCGGCGCCGACCACAATTCCGGCTGGCGCGAAGACGCTGACGCGTACGACGGCGTCGATCTGCCCGACGCCTTCAACTACGAGGAGTTCACACGAAAGGAATTCGGCTCGGCCTCCGAGAAACCAGCGGGTATCAGCACATTCTGGTGGATCACCGCCATCGCCCTGGTCGTTCTAACCGTGCTCTACTTTGTTGTCAGCCAGTAGCCTTCCAAGTGAAAGCGGGATGAATTTGGAGACCAGAAAACCAGGAATGGTGATGAAACGAGAACTGCGTTTGGTGGAGTCGCCGTTCCTGGCCGTGAATCCACTGCCTCTCCCCTTCCTGGCTTCTTGGCTTCCGAATTCGAACCTCTTCTTCCTGCGTTGATTCGCTTGCGCCCGCTCGCTCACCGGCTGTCCGGGCGGTACAACCATCTACCCGGCGGTTCCGGTACCGCCGTCTTTCTGATTCGTCCCGTTCTTTCTGGCTTTCTGGATTTGAAATTCCTTACCTGTCTTCGGATAAGGCAAAGCGGTTCCCCTCGCTGTCCTTGAACATCGCGTAGGAGCTCCCGCGGTGTTTCTGGGGCGGGCGGTCGAACTCCACTCCCCGCGCCGCGAGTTCCATGGCCGAGGGAGCGGTTGCTCGAGGACTGGAAGGAGGTCGAGGCGGGGCTCGTCGACATCTCTCACCCTCACCTGAGAGCGTCGGACCACCATCCGCGGCCTCGATGGTGGGACAGGTATCGGCAGGCGCGAGGCACGAGCAGTTCGGCTATTGAATGAACCGGATCGTCATCGGGTAGCGGTAGAACTTGCCGTCGCTCGCGTGGATGGCGGCGATGATGACGAAGACGGCGTTCAGGACCCAGAGGATGGCGAGGAAAACAAAGCCGATCAGGATCAGGCAAAAGACCGCGGCAACGACGGTGTAGATCAGCATCGAGATCTGGAAGTTGACCGCTTCTTTGCCGTGCGCGTCGATCTCGGGCGATTCGTCGCGCTTCATCAGCCAGACGATCAGCGGCGCGAGCAGGTTGCTGGGAAAAGTGCTGGAAGTTTTTCGCTCTTGCCTCTAGACAAGACAATCGTTCGGCGGCGTTGTTCATTGAGGATGGCGATGTCTGCAATGCGCTGGATTTTCGGGAGCATGGCTCTCTTCGCTGCCACCTCGGTTGCGGATCTCGACAGTGATGAGCGCGCGCGAGCAGCCGATTATCTGCGCGAGGCCGAGGCGCTTTGCAGACAGGACCACGGCTCACTCTGGGGAATCTCGCTTTGCGGTCCCGTGCTTCTAATTAATCCGGAAACGCGCGCGGTGTTTACGAATGGAGCGGATCGCGAGAATCGCCTGATGAACGATGACGGCGTCTATGTCGGTAAATTGCCCGATGACATCAACGTCGCGAACACCGCGGCCGATTGGGCTGGCGTGAAGTGGACGATGATCATGCTGCCACTGCCGCAGGATAATCACCGGCGCGCAGCCTTGCTCGGGCACGAAATGTGGCACCGAATCCAGGAACGACTCGGCCTACCCGGCTCCGGCGCGGCCAACAATCATCTCGATACCCGGGACGGGCGACTTTGGCTGCAGCTCGAGTGGCGCGCGCTCGCCGCAGCGCTTTTAGCCGTGGGAGAACAAAAAGAGCAGGCGGTCGCAGACGCCGAACTGTTCCGCGCCTATCGGCGTGAGATTTTCCCGAAAGCGGCCGGGGAGGAGCGGGCGATGGAGATGAGTGAAGGCATCGCAGAATACACCGGCGTGAAACTAAGCGGCAGTCCTGATCTGGCCCGTTTCGTCGTTGATCGGAATCTGAAGGAAGCGCCGTCGAAGCAAACGTTCGTCCGTTCTTTCGCGTATCCGACAGGCCCCGCTTACGGATTATTGCTCGACCAAAGTGGTTCGGCCGATTGGCGGAAAAAGTTGCACCGGACCGATGAGCTCTCCGCTTTGCTGTTGGAGGCACGACGGATCGCGCTTCCGGCGGAGTTGAAGAAATTCGCTGAGCAACGAGCGCAACAGTATGACGGTGCACAGCTCGCGCTCGCCGAGGATGCACGCGAGCGAAAGCGGCTGGAAGTCGAGAAGGACTACCGCGCGAGATTAGTGGACGGCCCGGTGCTGACGATTCCGCTGCAGCGAATGAATATGCAATTCAACCCGGGCAATCTCGTCCCGCTTGGCGAACATGGGACGGTTTATCCAAACATTCGAATCGTCGATGTGTGGGGGGTCCTTGCGGTAACGGAGAACGGTGCGTTGATGAGCGCCGATTTCACGCGCGTCACAGTGCCGGCATTAAAGCAAGACCACCAGCCACTGCCAGAGGGCGATGGTTGGAAGCTGCAGTTGGCCGACGGCTGGTCGATAGGGACAGGGCAGCGGCCTGGCGATTACGCCGTTAGACGCGACGATTAACCTGGCGCGACCGATGGGCTTACGCTCGGTCGCCGCGCGCCTTGGCTTACTGAATGAACCGGATCGTCATCGGGTAGCGGTAGAATTTACCGTCGCTCGCGTGGATCGCGGCGATGATGACGAAGACGGCGTTCAGGACCCAGAGGATGGCGAGGAAAACGAAGCCGATCAGGATGATGCAAAACACGGCGGCAACGACGGTATAGATCAGCATCGAGATCTGGAAGTTGACCGCTTCTTTGCCGTGCGCGTCGATCTCGGGCGATTCGTCGCGCTTCATCAGCCAGACGATCAGCGGCGCGAGCAGGTGGCCGGGGAAATGCAGGAAGACGCCGAGCAAGGCGCTGGCGTGGCAAAGCGTGGTCCAAGTGCGCACGTTGCTGACGGCGGGAGCGGGGACGAGCGGGGGCGGTTGTGGGTATGAAGTTTCCATGGCGTCTATGGAATGGATGCAGCCGGTCGACGTTTTGGATTCAAAAAGCGTTAGGTCCGGTCGCTCACCGATCCTGGCTCAGCACAAACCTATTCCCCTCGCTGTCCTTGAACATCGCGTAGGAGCCCCAGTGCTGTTTCTGCGGCGGGCCCTCAAACTCCACCCCGCGTGCCGCGAGTTGTTCGTAGGTCTCTGCGAGATCGTCGCAGGCATAGGACAGGTCATGAACGAGCCCACCCGCTTTCCTCGCCCTCGGGCGTGAAGAGCACCACCCGCGTCTCGGCCCTGGGCACGCGCAATTCGGGTTGTTTCTCGCCGAAGGGCTGATCGGGTGATGATGTGACTGGACGGACCTGACATAAAAATCCAGCGCTCGTTCCTAATCGACATGCTTTATCATCATGTGCAGCTGAATCCGTCTTTCCACTTGGCGACCTCTCTTTCGAAGGCGCGGCTTCCAATCGGACGCAGCGGCCGCTAGAACCGGGTGGTGCGGAACGCCGGGAACATTCTCGATTCTGTCGGCAACACACCGCTCGTCGCGTTGCGCAGAGTCGTCCCACCGACTTCCGCGCGTGTGCTGGTGAAGCTCGAATGGGTGAATCCCACCGGCAGCATGAAAGACCGGATGGCGAAGGCCGTCATCGCAGGCGCCGAGCGCAAGGGCCTGCTCCCGCCCGGTGGCACGGTCGTCGAATACACTGCTGGCACCACCGGCGTCTCGCTCGCATTCGTTTGTGCTGCCAAAGGCTACGGCCTGCACGTCGCCTTCTCCGATGCATTCAGCGAGGAAAAGCGGCGCACGATGCTGGCATTCGGCGCGCAGATCACAGACGTGCCGAGCGAGAACAAACGCATCAACGAAAAGCTCATTAAAGCGATGATCGAGACCTCCCGTGCGATTGCGCAGCGACCGAAACATTGGTGGGCCGACCAGTTAAACAACCACGACGCGATCGCTGGTTATCATCCGCTCGGGGAGGAGATCTGGGAGCAAACCGGCGGAAGCGTGGATGCGTTCGTTCACATGGTCGGCACCGCCCACTCCATACACGGCGCTGCGGAGACGTTGCGCGTCCACAAGCCGATCCGCGTCGTTGCCGTTGAGCCGGCTGAATCGGCCGTGCTCTCCGGCGGGCCATCCGGATCGCACAAGATCGAAGGCACCGGCATCGGTTTCATCCCGCCTCTGTGGCAACCCGAAGCCGTTGATGACACCATCGCGGTCACGACAGAGGACGCACAGGCGATGGCTCGCCGGCTGGCGCGCGAAGAAGGCATCTTCGCCGGCACCTCCTCCGGAGCCAACGTCGTCGCGGCCCTGCGCGTTGCGGAGCAGCTTGGCGCTGCGGCGACGGTCGTCACCCTCATTGTCGATTCGGGGCTGCGTTATCTCAGCACCCCCCTGTATGCGCCAGACGTGGCCTAGCGTCGCCTGCCGGATTCAACGCGAGCAGGAAGTGACCGCCCACATCACTGACTTTGCCGCCGGACGTATCGGCCTGTTTCACTTGTCCTCAGAGAGCACAAACCTATTCCCCTCGCTGTCCTTGAACATCGCGTAGGAGCCCCAC
>JBHENA010000087.1:0-11335 GCA_046262275.1 Chthoniobacterales bacterium | reverse complement strand
TCCCCGCGCTGCGCGGGTGTCGTAATCATTGCGTCCGGTGGAAGGAGGTGGCGTAAAGCTTCGATTAGGGCGGCGCGATTGCGCGGCTCGGTGAGTTGCAACTGAATCGAGGTGAGCGCGCCGCGGGTACCGAAAAGCTCCTGAGCCCACCCGATATCCATCGCGGCAAAGTGGGCGTCGACCTCGCCCGCTCCGCTGCCCCGCAAAACGAAGCCGACGCGCAGCGACTTGTCTTCGCCATTTACCTGCGCGCGCAGAACATCGCCCGCCTTCAGTTGATGGAGCTGCGCAAAGCTTTCTGAGACCGCAACCGTCCCCTCGTCCCGCAGCCAGCTCTGCAGATCGAAGTCGTCCGCTTCGAAGTTTTCCAATCTGAAAGTGCGGAACGGCTCATTCGTGAAAACGTCCAGACCGAGGATCTGCAGGTATTCCCCAGGAAACTCCGGCAGGCTCACGAATCCTCGCACAAGTGGCGTGGCCGCGAAGATCCCCGGATCATGCGCTACCGCGGGAAAGACCGTTTCGGGCAACCCTCCCGCCGGCGCGGTGATCTGCAGCTCAGCCTTTCCCGCCACCAGATCGATCGTAGCCGCGAAGGCGCGGTTCGCACTATGATTCGCGATCTGGACGGCCAGATAAACCCCTACGCCAAGCGCGACGCTGAGAATGTTCAGGAGCGCGAGAAGCGGATGGCGCGCGAGATACCGCAGCACGTGTCGATGAAAGAGCCGCAGGTATTGCGAAGTCACAGAAGAAATTGAATTGCCGTTTGCTCGTTGCTGATTGAGATTCCGCGCCGACGAGCGCCGTCAGCTTTGGTAGAAATCGCGAATCGGCAATCGCAAATCGCAAGTCTCGACGCACCGCTAGCTCAATTGGCAGAGCAAGTGACTCTTAATCACTGGGTTGTTGGTTCGATTCCAACGCGGTGCAAGAAGCCGCGGACTGCCGCGCCGCCGGCGGAACTTCTCAGGTCCGGCTGGGACCAGCCCTGGAGCCTTTGGTTCTATGGAAATGCGGTGCATATTCGCAGGCGGGCATCCTGGCTGATGATATGAGCGAGAGCATCAAGATTGACGCCGACGTCCATGAGCTGATGGAGCGAATCCGGCGGCAGACGCAGGAAGGCGGCAGCGATGGGCGGCTCGCTTTGACCGATTCTTCGCTGTTACTCTCTCCGCGCGCAGCACTGCCGCCGGTTCCCTCGGCAAGACACCTGGTGCCGAAGCCGCCACGGATCGAAAAACTCCAGCAGCTTCTGGAGCACGCGCGCCAGAAGACCGAATTTAGTTCGGCTATTCCCAAATTCCTGCACCGCCTGTTGCGAAAGCAAGGCGGCTTCAACCGGCTGCTGCTGGAGAGCGCAATGCTCCTGACAAAGACGGCTGTCCAGCTGCACAAACAACTGAGCGGCGTCTCCGCGCACCTGGAGGCTCAGACCCGGTGGTTAGAGTCGTTCGTCCGAGCGCGGGCACAAGACCAGGAATGGATGACCGCGGCGGGGTTGCGGATGGGCGAACTGCCGCGGCTGAATGAGCGCGTCGAGAGGCTCGCTGAGCGCATGGATGCCATAGCGGAGCACATCGAGCAACGGGTGCGATCCGTGCAAACAGCCCATGCAACCGAGCTACAACAGGTAAGCGGGCGAATCGACTCTGCCGCAGAGCACGTAGAGCAGCGGGTCCGTTCACTACAAGCGTCGCAGGCGCGCGACCTTCAGCAGCTGCACGCCGCCCACACCCGCGAACTTGAGGAGATGCAAGCCGCCCGCACCGCCGAACTACAGCAGGTAAGCGAGCGGATCGACTTTGTCGCCCAGGACATAGAGCAACGGATCCGTTCGGTGGAAGCGTCTCAAGCCAGCGAATTGCAGCAGGTAAAGGCATCCCACGGCAGCGACCTCCAGCAGGTACAAGCCTCGCAGGCCAAGGAACTCCAGCAGGTGCAAGCCGCGCAGGCCAAGGAACTGCAGCGGGTGCAAGCCGCGCACGCGAAGGAACTACAGCAGATGAGCAAGCGCATCGATGCCCTCGCTCGACGGCTGGAGCGAGCGGACGATCTGGTGCAATCGAAGGTGGAAAAACGGCTTGATGTCGTGGGCGAGGACCTGGCTGGGATTGCTCGGGATTTGGCTGACGCTGGAGCGCACCTCCGCAGGCTACAGGCGCACAGCGACGTGACGGACGTTGCAACGAAGCGAGGTCTCGGGCAGCTGGAACGTGAAATCATTCATCTGCGACGCGATGCAGACGCATTGCGAGTTGCGTCGAATCGGGTCGACGAACGCCAGCTTGCCGACAGCTCCTATTTCAAAGCGCAGTTTTCTGCCTTCACGCAGTTGCTACAGGCGGAGATCGATGGCGCGCGCGGGCCGAAGGGACGTGGCAGAGCGGCAAAGCCAAAAGCCCGTCTGCTTGAGTCGCGAACTGCGGACACGTTTTACCTCGCTTTCGAGAACGCGTTTCGCGGGGATCGGGCCGACGTCAAGCGGCGACAGAAGGTTTACATTTCTCATCTCTCATCGCTAAAGGTCCCGCGGTCGAAGATGCGCGTGCTCGATCTCGGCTGTGGACGCGGCGAGTGGCTGGAGGTTTTGGCGGAAAAGAAATTCAAGGCACGGGGTGTCGACCTGAGTGCGACGATGGTGGACTTCTGCAAGACGCGCGGATTTGATGCCGCGCGGGAGGACGCTATCGCATACCTGAAGAAGCAGGCCGATGAAAGCTTCACCGCGGTGACTGCCTTTCATCTGATCGAGCATCTGCCTTTCCCGTCCTTGATGGAGCTGCTGCGCGAAGCATTGCGCGTGCTCCAGCCACGCGGATTGCTCATTTGTGAAACACCCAATCCCGCGAACATTCAGGTCGGGGCGCATTTCTTTTATCGCGATCCTACGCACCAGCGTCCGCTGCCGCCGGATTCGACCCGGTTCCTGGCGTTGCACGTCGGGTTTCGGCTGGCGGAGATCCTGCCGGTCAATCCGTGCACAGCGGACGCGCGGCTGCCTGCCGACGATCTCGAAGTGACCGAGCGGTTCAACGAATTCTTCTACGGACCGCAGGATTACGCCATCCTCGGCAGGAAGTAATCGGATGCGCGTCGTCATTGTCACGACTCAGGTGCCTTTTGTCCGCGGAGGGGCAGAAATGCACTCAGAAAACTTGCGCGCGGCGCTCGTAGCAGCGGGCCATAAGGCGGAGATCGTGGCGATTCCTTTCAAGTGGTATCCACCGGAGCGCATCCTGGAAACGATGCTGGCATGTCGCCTGCTAGACCTGGAAGAGGCCAACGGGCGGCGGATCGATCTCGTGATCGGGTTGAAGTTCCCGGCTTATCTCATCCCGCATTCGAACAAAGTCCTCTGGATTCTCCATCAGCATCGCACCGCCTACGAGCAATGGGATCATGACCTCGGGGACATGATTCAGTATCCGAATGGAAGAGAAGTGCGCGACGCGATCCGCGCCGCGGATCGAAAGCTGATTCCGGAAGCGAAACGGATCTACAGCAACTCGCAGAATGTTCGGGCGCGCCTGCAGCGATTTTGTGGAATTGATTCCAGCCCGCTCTACCATCCGCCACTAAATGCGGAAGCGTTCCGGTGCGAGCAGAGCGAGGATTACCTTCTCTTCCCGAGCCGGATCAATCGAGCCAAACGGCAGTTGCTTGCCATCCAGGCGCTGGGCCGGACGAGTAGCTCGATCCAGCTGGTCTTCTGCGGCGAGAGCGAAGAAGTCGCCTACGATGCGGAGATCGAGCGGGAGATCGATGCGCTGGGGCTGCGCGATCGGGTGCGATTCTGCGGCCATGTGAAGGAAAAAGAGAAGCTGACGCTCTACGCACGCTCCTTAGGCGTGATTTATCTGCCGTTCGACGAAGACTACGGCTACGTCACGTTGGAGGCGATGCTGGCGCGCAAGCCGGTAATCACATGCACCGATTCAGGCGGGCCGCTGGAGTTCGTGCTCCACGGCGTCACCGGGCTCGCGGCCGTATCTAATCCAGAATCCGTCGCGCGGGCAATCGATCAGCTCGTCGGCGATAAGGAAGTCGCCAAAGAAATGGGGATCGCTGGCTGGCAACGTTACCACGAGATGAACATCAGCTGGGAAACAGTCGTCGCGGAGCTGACGTCATGAAACCACAGCTTGCGTGGTTTTCGCCGGTGGTGCCACAGCCGACGGACGTCGCGAATTACACGGAGCGCCTGCGGCCGCATTTGGATGCACACTTCGAGATTCGATATTTCACCGAAACCGAGAGCGGCTTTCTAGATATCGTGCAGGGCCGTAAATACGATTGCGATCCGGGGCAGGTGCCGTGGGAAATTTTCCGGGAACTCAATCGCGTGGATGTCGCTGTCTACCACGTCGGCAACAATCCGCGTTTCCATCTCAATACCTTGTTCCTGAGCCGCCGCAAAACCGGGCTCGTCGTGCTGCATGATCGCAAGCTGCATCACTTCGTCGACGCGGTCTACAAGCACCGCCTGGGAGACCGCGACGCTTACGTCGGCTTAATGCGAAAATATTACGGACCTCTCGGGGCGGAAGCGGCTCTGGCGGCGTGGGAAGCAGCTATCCCGATCGATTTCATGGCCGATCAATTCCCGCTCACACAATTCGCGATTGAAAATGCTCTTGGCGTAATCGTGCACACGAATGATTCCCTGGCAAAAATCCGCGCTCTCACTTCGGTTCCGGTCTTTCGGCTGCCGCTTGCCTTCCCTTCGAACCGCCCCGCGGCCGTCGAACAGCGAAAAAGCAGCCAGAATGGGAGAGTTCGGCTCGTGATGTTCGGCTTCCTCGGGCCAAACCGACGCGTGATCGAGTTCCTTCGGGCGCTCGCAAACCTGGAGCAACGTGACAGGTTCATGCTCGATTTCGCCGGCGAGATCGCACATCTCGACGAAGTGAAATCGGCAGTCGCAACGCTGAACTTGGAGGACCAGGTAACAATTCGCGGCTACGTGGAAGAGGCAGCCCTGGATGATCTGTTAGCACGGGCAGACCTCGCGATTAACCTTCGGTATCCTTCGATGGGTGAGGCTTCCGGTACACAGCTTCGGATCTGGAGCAACGCCTTGCCAAGCCTGGTCACGTGCACGGAAGGCTATGCGGAGCTATCCGAAGAGGTCGTCTGCTTTGTCAGACCCGAACAGGAGGAAGCAGATATTCAGCGGCATCTGCTTCACTTCATTGCCGACCCGGCCCACTTCCGCCAGATGGGAATCAAGGGCAGACGCCTGCTGGAGCGGGAGCATTCTCCGGCGACCTACGTCGACCGGTTGCACCAGATTACGCGATTGGTTGATCTGATGCGTCTGCGACGGACGAAGTGCGACCTTGCGGATAAAGTTGGCTCCACCCTGCGAGCTGTGGATTCGACCGATACGCGAACGAAGTTCTACGCGCAGGCGATCGGAGGCTTGTTTGAGGACGGAGTTGCCGGTTCAAGCTTCGCCGCTTGAGAAAATTACCTGCCGCTGAGGGCTTCGGTTTTTCGCTCTAGTGCGGCAAGATCCCCTGTCCACGCCGCCAGCAGGTCCAACTCCTTCTCGCCGACCCAGCCATTTGCCACCAACTCTCGATAGCAGAGCATCAGGTTCGGGCTGAGTTGATCGGTGCCAGATTGCAGAGGCAGCCGCTCGAGTGCTTCGCAAATGGCACGGTTGTGCAGGTATCCCGGGACTTCGTCAGCGAAGTCACGCATCAGATTATGATCGTTCCGGTCCTGCCAGACTGTCGGCTGATGAAACAGAATGCTCCAGCCGTTTGCCCAGGCGATTCTCTGAGCAACGAAGCTGCGCCAGATATCCGTCATGCGAAATGAGCAGTGCGCGGGCAAATACATCAGCGGGTAAGCCTGCGGCCACCACGTGGTGTTTTGACTGTTGAACGGACACCACGAGCCAGCGTCCAAAATGATCCGGCGATCACTTCGAAAACTCTGCGGCAGCGGCAGAATAAGGCGGTAGATAGCATCCACGTCCGGATCACCATCCGCGAGGCCTTGCTGGATGGGACATTCCGCGATACCCGCGGCCAGAAAATCGAAGTCGGGAACCAAACTCGCGACTGCGTCGAGTGGCAGGCCGCGAGGCCATATCGTGGCATCGCTGAAATAGCGATAAACATTTACCCAGCCGGCGGACGGCAACCGTGGTGCCTCCAGCTTCAGGTGACGCTCGTCCCAAAACGCATTCCTTGGGATATTGTCATCGTCGGTTTCGATGATCAGCGACGCGCCACCTGCGATGGCGGCGAGATAGCCTATGTTCTTGCGCGCGTAAGAGCGTGTGGGGCAGAGCTTCGCGTACTCAAACGCGGTCTGTTCCTGCCGCGCGAGATCGTAGAAATCGCATCCTTCCAATTGGAAATCGGACGGGCTCTTTGTATCGCCAGCCAGGATGAAGTTTATGCCGCGCAATCGTGCTCCCTCCGCCAGAGCTTGTAACGATGCATTTGGTGGAGAGATGGAAGTGACGACGATCGCGGTACTGTTCGACATAGGAGACTCTTCAGCGCCTTACGGCATCTGCTTTGCAGGCGCAACCTGCAGCGCTACGCTCAGGTGCCAGGGGAGAAAGAAGTAATCTCGGGTGCGGAGTGAAATTGCGAGATGCTGTGCGATCAGCACGCAAGTTGCCTTTGACATTCGAAATGCCGCGGCTTCCTTCGAGCCATGCTCATGCGTAACAAGGCCGACTGTCTTCCTCGCGAGCGGCAAAGTTCTCCCCTCCTGCGTCTCATCGTCTCCGCTTTCCTAATCGGTATGCTTACAGCCTGCGGAAGAACAGACGAGCCGGTGGCGCAAACGACGGCTGCGGATGGCAACGACTACACGCTGGGGAACGTGATTCGCTTCGGCAAAGGTGGAGGCTCGGAGGCCTACAGGCTCTCCGGCTGGAGCGATACCGAAAAGGAATTCACGTGGACAACAGGGCAATCCGCCACCCTGCTCTTGACCATTCCGAAGGTGGATCACCCGCTGAAGCTGCGGATGCGCCTGGGCGGTTTCATCAAGGCACCCGAACTGCCTTTTCAGCCGGTCGAGGTCCTGGCAAACGACCAGAAGATAGGGGACTGGCAAGTCTCGAGTCCGAAGGAATTCACGGCCCTGATTCCGGCGGAGATCGCCAATCAAGGTCAGCTCACCCTCGAAATTCGGATGCCCAAGGCAACATCACCTCAGTCGGTCGGCGTGAGCGAGGATTCGCGCGTGCTGGGCGTGAATTGTTTTTATCTCGCGCTAACCAAGGCCGGAGAATAACTCTCCCACCCAACGGGAAGCCGGAGCAGGTTACGCTGCCGTGGGCACGCCGCTCGCCATCTGGTCGTAAATCCAGGCGTACGTCCGCTCGATGCCGTCACGAAGACGGATGGACGGCTCCCAGCCGAGATATTTTTTGATCAGCGTATTGTCGCTGTTCCGGCCGTTCACGCCCTTCGGCGCGGAGAGATTGTAGCGGCGTTTCACTTTGATGCCGGCGATTTCCTCTGTGATGTCGACCAGTTGGTTGATCGTGACCAGTTCGCTGCTTCCGAGATTGATCGGCTCAAGAATCTCGCTGTCCATGATCATCTGCGTTCCCTTCACGCAATCATCGATATACATGAAGCTGCGCGTCTGGTGACCGTCGCCCCAGACTTCAATCTCGTGGTTTCCTGAGAGCTTCGCCTCGATCAGCTTGCGACAAATGGCAGCGGGCGCTTTTTCGCGGCCGCCAGTGTAGGTGCCGTGCGGCCCGTAGACATTATGATAACGAGCGACCCGTGTAATCAGCCCGTAATCCTCGCGAAAATGCCGGCACATGCGTTCGCTGAAGAGCTTCTCCCAACCATAGCCGTCTTCCGCGAGGGCCGGATATGCGTCTTTCTCCTTGAGCGGGACCACGTCGGGCGTTTTCTGTTTCTCAGCGTTATAAACACAGGCTGAAGAAGCATAAAAGTAGCGCTCGATTTGGGCTTCCTTCGCCGCGAGACAAAGGTGCGTGTTGATCAGCACCGACAGCATGCAGAGCGCCTTGTTGTTCTCGATGAAGCCCATTCCGCCCATGTTCGCGGCCAGATTATAAACGAGGTCCATGCCCTCGACCGCTTCTTTACAGGACACGCGGAGATCGAGATCGAGCTGCAAATTTTCGACATCCTCAAAGCGCTGATACCACTCGTCGAACGGCTTGATGTCCACTGCGCGCAACGAGTAGCCCTGCTCGCGCAAATCGTTCACTAGATGGCCGCCGATGAATCCACCTGCGCCACAAACCACAATGTTTTTAGCCATAAATTTTCTCCGACTGCTGAACGCCTATTGTCACCTAGAACTCCGGGCGAATCAACGCGCTCGCCTAGCCGAGCATCCGGCAGGCTTTTACCCACTCCCTCATGCAATAGGTCATCTGATGAAAATAGCCGCGCGTGGCGTCGTTCCAGATCTGGCCCGTAAAATGAACAACTTGCTGATCGATTGCATCCGCGAGCGAGAGGTAAGTGTCGGCGTAGTTGCTGCCTTCCAGCTTCGCCTCCGGCAGCCATTCGAGGATCGGCTCCAGCACCATGATGCACGCCAGCTCGCCGGCCAGATCACGCATGTAGTTATGCGCATTCCGCTTGTGATCCGCGACTGGGGTGCCGACACGGATGCGGTCGCCCATGTGACGGACACACGCTTGCGACAAGTAGCCGCTGAAGATATCGCCATAGCGATCGATCGGCAGGCCGGCCAACGGATAGCCCATTCGCACGAAATAATATGTGACCGTCAGGTCGCGGTGCAGCCCGGTGTTCTGGGTGTTGATCGGACTCCAGGTATCCTGCCCGAGCAAAATCGAGCCGCCATTGTGCGGCTTAAAGGAACGCGCCCGGACCGGAGCCGCGAGCCACGTGATCGCATCGAGGTCGGGCTCGTGCACCCACAGGCCGACGTTCATCCGCACGCGTCCGGTTTCCTCCGGGAAGGTCAGGCTGGGGTTGTCCGTCCGCTTGTGGTAGGGATAGCCGCGCGGGAAAACTTTGTAGTTCGGCTCGAGCTCGAGCATCTCGCAGAAATTAAACCAGCCACTGCTGCTGTGCACCGCGGGCAGGGTGACGGAATCGCCGCAGACGGACGCCATCGTGCCGTAGGTCTCGCCGACCGCATAATTATCGTCGTCGATCGAGAGCAGGACTTCGCAATCGGTTTCGAGGGACATCAGGTAACCGATATTCCGGCGGTTATCGGAGTTGTAGGGGACCAGCTGAGCGAGCGCCCCGAACTTCTTCAGATATTCGTCCTGCTCTTCGACTGTCGGGCACTGGATGTTGAATCCCTGGGAGCGCACCTGTTCGCATTTCGCATATAGCTCCTTTGGAGTTTTGCGATCCGGAATAACGATGATTTGCAATCCCTCTTTCACCCCCTCGACTTCCGCTTGTTTGCAGTAGCCGTCGAGGATGCCGCCGGCGTTAATGGTCGTGAGAACAATGCAGGTTTTGTGTGGGTTCATGGATGCAAAGGCAGGACCGCGTCTTTTCTAGACGCGACCGGCGAGACGCAGGGTAAAGAGACGCCAGAGATTTTTGAATGCGTCCTTGATCTGCTTGCTGCCGACGTTGTGGCTCGCAGCGCGGTAGTGAATCGGCGCTTCCGCCACTTTGAGCCGGCGGACGTAAGTTTTCATCTCCGTCTGGAAGAAGGGACCGCGCGATTGGATCCCGCGGTCGACGATCATCTGGAGCGCCTCGCGTGTGAAAAGCTGGAAGCCGCTGGTCATGTCACGCAGCCTGGTGCCGAGCAGCAGGTTAGTCAGGAAAGTTCCGCCCCAACTGATCCAGTAGCGTTTCTTCGAGCTGTCACTGATCGACCCACCGGGGCAGAACCGGCTGCCAAAAACGCAATCGTATCCTTCCTTCATCTTCTCGAACAAAACGGGAATATCGGAAGGCTGGTGGCTGAAGCCGGCGTCAATTTCCAGGATCCAATCGGCGTCCAATGCCAGCGCTTCTTTATAGCCGCGGACGTATGCATCGACAGGCCCGCGATTTTCCGGCGCCCAGATGACCTTCAACTCCGGCGTGCTCTTCGCGTGCTCGTTCATAAGGTCGAGCGTGTTGTCCTTGTTCGCCCGGTCGAGCACGACGAGAAAAGTCTTTTCCCGAAAACCCTGACACTGCGCGAGGACGGCATCCACGAAAGCGACAGCTTTTTGCCCCTCGTTTGCCATTGGGCAGACGATCGCCAGGGAAAGCTGCGACAAGGCGCACCGCGATTTGGATGCAGAGGGGGCGGCTGAATTCATGGGGAATCAAAGACGGATTGCAGCTATCAGCACTCACATGAGGAGTCAAGGGTTGGCCCAAAAGAGCCGAGCATCGCCTTTAGCTGAACGCGTGAGGGGTCACGTTGATCGGCCTTGCGTTTGCAACAACCACCGACCTACGGTATGCGGTTTCGCCCGGACGACAGAGCTTGGGGGCGAACGCGACTGACACATCCGTCCCCGACCGCGGCCGCATTTCTCCAACGTCTTTCAACCGTGCGTGCATCCAGCGTTGATCCCGTGGCCGGGCGGCAGTTTCAGCTGCCGATTGCCGCCTTATTCCTGCTGCTTGTCACCGTGATCATCAAATCCGCGTGGCTCGGAGATGATGCTTACATCCCCATCCGAACGATCGACAACCTGCTAAATGGCTACGGACCGCGGTGGAACGTCGATGAACGGGTGCAGGTCTTCACCGACCCATTTTGGACGTTCTTGATCGCAGCTTTCTACGCGGTCACACACGAGATTTTTCTCACCACGATCGTCCTTTCCATCGTTACCTCGGTCGCGGCCGTGATCGTGCTGGTGAGATACGCGAGCGCCTCCGCGGCCGCGGGAGCTGCAGGGCTCGTTGCGCTCGTTTCGTCCAAAGCCTTTGTTGATTACGCCACGTCGGGGCTGGAGAACACACTAAGTTATCTTCTCATTGGTCTCTTTTCGGCCGCGTTGTTCGGGCAAGAGATAACCCGTCAGCGTCTGAGATATTTGATCCTGCTTTACTCGCTCGTGGGATTTAATCGCCTGGATCTGCTCCTGATGCTCTTGCCGCCATTAGCAGTCGCGGGCTGGTTTTGCTACCGAACGAGCGAAGTTCGTTTCCGCACCCTGATCCTCGATGGACTGGTTTTTTCCCTTCCACTTTGGGGATGGCTCGTATTTGCGACGATCTACTTCGGGTATGCTCTGCCGAATACCTATTATGCAAAACTCAACACCGGCATTCCCCCTATCGAGCACCTGAAGCAAGGGTTCCTCTACTACATCAACTCGATCAACTATGATCCGGCCACTCTGCTCGTTATGGCCCTGACC
>JBHENA010000086.1:0-11534 GCA_046262275.1 Chthoniobacterales bacterium | reverse complement strand
GTGCCGAACACTTACGTTCGCACAAAGGAGTTCGGCATGGGCGGTTCATATGTCTGGGAGAAGGGCTACATCGGCGCGTCTTTCGGCGACTTCAGCTCGATCTATGGAATTCCGGCGGATCCGGAAGCGACCTTGCGCGGGGAGGAGCAGGCTCCCGTTCACATCGATTTGGAGAAGCGACAGCTGAATCTGCGCAGCTCGATTGTCGATCCTATCAGCGCGATTCATAATGCGAACTTCAAGCTCGTTTACACGGACTATCAGCATCAGGAAATCGAGGCTGGTCAGGTAGCAGCCACCTTCAAAACCGACGGCATCGATTCACGGCTCGAAGTGGTTCACGAGCCGATCGGGAAATTTCAGGGGTCGTTCGGCGGGCAGGCGTTCATGAAGGAGCTTTCGATTCTCGGTGACGAAGCGTTCCTGCAGCCCACGGAAACACTGCAGCTCGCAGCATTTCTTTTCGAAGAAGTGAAGCTCCCGCCGGTGCGGCTTCAGGCCGGAGTGCGGGTCGAGCATGACGCTCTCGAGATTGAATCGGACGATCCGGAACTAACCTCGCTCACCTCAGCTGCTCAAAAGACACCCTATTTCC
Organism: Chthoniobacterales bacterium; assembly: GCA_046262275.1. Taxonomy (GTDB): domain Bacteria; phylum Verrucomicrobiota; class Verrucomicrobiia; order Chthoniobacterales; family UBA10450; genus JACCTI01. The sequence goes on along the minus strand of JBHENA010000086.1, from coordinate 10,939 downwards.
TGCCGATCAGCGCGGCCGGGGGCGCGATCTTGGACTTCGCCAGAGACTATTCGCTCGCGCTCAACCTCACGTTCTCCCAACGCGCACCCAATGCGGAGGAGCTTTTCGCCCGCGGCCCGCACGAGGCCACGTTCCAGTTTATTGTTGGGAATCCCACTCTCGATGTGGAGACGAGCCGCGGGGCCGACCTCAGCCTGCGCAAGCAAGACGGCATCATTACCGGCAGCGTGAGCGCGTACTACAATAACTTCAGCGACTTTATCGCCTTTACGCCCAAGGGTGAATTCCAGGATGGACTGCGGGTTTTTGATTACACCGCAAAGAACGCGGAATTCTTCGGAGGCGAGGCGCAGGTGCAGTTTCATTTGCTCCCGCGCACGCTGGCGGTTCAGCCGGAGGCCGCAACTATGGACGATCCGAAATCGGTTCGCAGCCTGATCACGCGCGAGAGCCCGGAGCCGCGGAAGAATCCGAACGATCTGTTTTTCGACCTGCGCGCGGATTATGTTCGGGCAGAGGACGCGGACACAGGCGAGCCGCTGCCGCGGATCACGCCATTACGCTACAGCGCGTCCCTCAATTACCGAAGCCAGCAGTGGGAAGCGAAGATCGAGGGTCAGCGTGTCAATCGGCAGGATCGCACGGCGCAGTTTGAGACCGCCACTCCCGGCTACACCTTCCTGAATGTGAGCGCGGGCTATACTTTTCAGGTCGGCCCCGCATTTGTGAACGCCTACGTCCGCGGCACTAATCTGACCAACGCACCAGCGCGCGATCATCTTTCATTCCTGAAAGACGCGCTCCCGCTGGCAGGCCGCAGCGTCTTGGTAGGCTTGCGCACCACGTTCTAGAGCATCTGAAGTTTGGTTGCCGCCAACTCGGCGGCTTTCCGCGCCACATCGCTGCCGGCGCTCGTTCGCACTTCAAGCGCGACCTTGCCTTTGCGCACGTAAAGCTCGGTATCCGTGCCGCGTTTGTCCGAATACGCCTCCTCCCCGAGACCTTGAACATCGACAGGATTGTTCGCGCCCATCTTTTTCACCGACCATTTCTCCGCGTCGTAGATGCCAATCGTGAGCCACGCGCCGGACACGTTCGTCCAGTCGCATTGCTTCTCCTTCATGAGCCCCTCTTTCGGTTTCGGGCCTTCCTTGATCTCGCCCAGGATCTTCGACAGCTCCTCTTTTGAAATCAGCGCGCACGGGTCAGCCGAAGGGACTTCGGCAAAAGAAATGCGCGCCACGCTGGCAATCGCGCAGATGCATAGGAATAATCTCATGCGTCGAAGATGAATCGCCGAGGCGCCTGTGCCAAGCGCCGGTTGTTTTCGGTTCGGCGCTTCGACCAGCCGCCGCTACACTGCCGCCGTGCATCTGTTCCGCTATCGAGACGGCTCCCTCCACGCGGAGGATGTTGATCTTGCGCACGTCGCGGAGGAGCACGGAACGCCCCTCTACGTTTACAGCGCGGGCACGATTCTCGATCACTATCGTCGCCTGAGCGCCGCGCTGCGTGAGCTGGATCACCTGATCTGCTACGCAGTCAAAGCAAACTCCAACGGCGCGATTCTCCGGCTCCTCACTGAAGAAGGCGCCGGGTTCGACATCGTATCTGGCGGCGAACTGTTTCGCGTCCTGGCGGCGGGTGGCGACGCCGCGAGTTGCACCTTCGCGGGCGTGGGTAAATCACGGGACGAAATCGAGTACGCCCTCGCGGCCGGCGTTTTTTGTTTCAACGTCGAGAGCGAAGCGGAGCTCGCCTACATCAACCGCATCGCTTCCGGGAAAAACGTACGGGCGCCGATCGCGTTGCGCGTGAACCCCGATGTTGATGCCGGCACGCACAAGTACGTCTCGACGGGAAAAAGCGAAAACAAGTTCGGGATCGCGCTCGGCCGGATCGGCGCGGTCTACGAGTCCGCCGCGCGCATGTCGAACCTGAGCATTCGTGGCTTGCAGATGCACATTGGCTCGCAAATCACGCACGCGGAGCCGTTCGCCGCCGCAATCGCGAAAATCGCGCCTCTCGTGCGCGAATTGAAAGAACGCTACGCGATCGAGTTTCTTAGCGTTGGCGGCGGGATGGGCATCGTCTACAAACGCGCGCTGGAAAGCGGCGCGGGAAAATGGTGGCACGAGGATGGCGGCGAAGAATCCGCCTTCAGTGTCGATGCCTACGCCCACGCCATTCTGCCGGCATTGCGTTCGTTAGGCCTGCGCGTCCTCCTCGAGCCAGGCCGCTTCCTGGTCGGCAACGCGGGCGTGCTGCTCACACGCGTGCGCTACGTGAAGCAGGCTGAGCAAAAGAAGTTCATTATCGTCGACGCTGGTATGAACGACCTCATCCGCCCTGCACTTTACCAGAGCTACCACGAAATTGTGCCGGTGCGGGAGCCGCAAACCCGCAATCGCGAAATCGTGGATGTGGTCGGGCCAGTCTGCGAGAGCGGCGATTTTTTCGCTCAAGCGCAAGACATGCCGGTCCTGTGTGAGGGCGAGCTCGTCGCGATCATGAGCGCGGGCGCATATGGATTTGTGATGGCTTCAAATTACAACTCCCGCCCAATGCCCGCAGAGGTCCTGGTGCACGGCGAGAGGGCGACACTCGTTCGCACGCGTCAGACCTACGAGGACCTTGTCCGCGGCGAGCTTGCGAATTTTCCGCCCGCGCATAAATAGTGCTCCTGAATAAGCCGTGAAACGATTCTCCACCCTCCTCCTCCCCCTGCTCTTTTTGCTTTCCGCGGCTCAGCCGGCGCGCGCCGCTGCCACTCCCGAGTACATCATCCTGGTCGGCGGGCCATCGCTCATGCAGTGGGAAAAATACAAAGGCGCGCAGGCGCACGACCATTGGTGGGCAAACTTCGTGCGCGCAGGTCGGATTCGAACCGAACAGTTGCGGGCCAAATACGGCCCGGAGGCGAAAATCACCTGGCTGGTCTATCGGCAGGGCTACGTCGATCGGGCGGCCCAGGAAAAGCAGGACCTGCTTGGGCACATCGATTCCGTGCGCGAGAAGTTCAATCTCAACCTGGTTTATTTTAACAAAGGCTCCGAGGTGATCGACTACCTCAACCACGGGCAGCCTCGGGACCAGGTGAAGATCGCTTTTTTCGAATTCTTCGGCCACTCAAACAAGGCCTGCTTTATGTTCGATTACAGCAGCGGTCTGGATAGCGCCTCCAAGTCGTGGCTGCACGAGAGCGAGCTGACGAGGATCAAGCGCAGCGCTTTTATGCGTGGCGCCACCGTCCGCAGCTGGGGTTGCCATACGGGCGAGAGCATGTCCAAAAAGTGGCGAATCGCGGTCGGCAACAGGATGTACGGCGTGATCGGCAAAACGCAGTACATGACAAACGAGCTCCCGGTTCTTTCCTCGCCCAACGGCCGCTGGACCGACTGACCGGAATTTCGATTTGCGATTGCCGGTTTGCGATTGCTCCTGTAGCCGCGTCGCTGCGTCGACGCGCCGCTTCTTTTAGTTGGACGTTCAAGGTCGAACGTTCAACCTTGCGGCCTCATGGAGCTGAAAGCACTGCGCGCGCTTTACGAGCAGCCGCTGTTCGATCTGATCTCGCAGAGCCGGGCGGTGCATCTGCAACATTGGCACGGCGAGCACGTGCAGCGTTGCAGCCTGCTGAGCATCAAGACCGGCGGTTGTAGCGAAGATTGCAGCTACTGCGCACAAAGCGCCCATTATGCCACCGGGGTTGAGCGCGAAGAGCTGATCCCGATCGGCGATATCGTCGCTGCCGCACGAAGAGCGCGCGCGCAGGGAGCCGGGCGCTTTTGCATGGGCGCAGCCTGGCGTGGGGTGCGCGATGGCACGCCCAAGTTCGAGCAGGTGCTCGAAAGCGTACGCCAAGTCAGCCGGCTCGGAATGGAAGTTTGCGTCACGCTCGGCCAGATCGGTCCTGCTGAAGCGCGTAAGCTGCGTGACGCGGGTGTAACCGCTTACAACCACAACATCGACACTTCACCGGAATTTTATCCGGAGATCGTCAGCACCCACACCTTTCAGGACCGGCTCAACACCATCGCCGCGGTGCAGGAGAGTGGGATGTCGGTCTGCTGCGGCGGGATCACCGGGATGGGCGAATCCGAGGAGGACCGCCTCCGCATGGTCGAGGTGCTGAGCAACTTCGACCCTCCGCCCGAGAGTGTACCGATCAATTGTTTAATGGCGATGGCCGGCACTCCCCTCGCCGATCAGCCGCCGGTGGATATTTTCGAACTCGTGCGCCTTATCGCCGTTACGCGCATTGCGTTACCGAAAGCCCGGGTCCGTCTCGCAGCGGGTCGCACCCGCATTTCGCGCGAGGGCCAGGCGCTCTGTTTTTTCGCCGGCGCAAACAGCATATTCTACGGCGACAAACTTCTCACCGCGGAAAACCCCGCGGCCGATTCCGACGTCGCGCTTCTGCGCGAGCTGGGATTGCAGATTAGCGTTCGAGACGACGCTTCGACGCGCAGCGGCGAGTCGAGCTCGCAGCTAGAGGTCAGCGAGTTCGCGTAACAAACCCGGCCCGCGGTAGACGTAGCCAGTGTAGACCTGCACAAGCGCCGCGCCGGCCGCGAATTTCTCCTCCATACTTCCGGCATCGGCGACCCCGCCAACAGCTATGACCGGGAGCTGTGTTCGCTCGCGTATCGCCCGGACAAGGGCAGTGGATTTCTCGCGCAGCGGCCATCCACTGAGACCGCCGCTCTGGTCGAGCGCGGATGGAATCGCGGAGTGATCGAGCGTCGTATTGGTGGCCACTACCCCGGCGATGCCGTGCCTCTCGCAAGTCGCGATGAGCTGGTCCAGGTCCGCTAATGCAAGGTCGGGCGCGATCTTCAGCAGGACTGGCTTGGCCGATGGTTTGTTTTCCTCGCGAATCGTCTCCAGCAGATTCTGGAGCGCTGTCTTCTCCTGCAACGCACGCAGGCCGGGGGTGTTCGGCGAGCTGACGTTGAGGACGATGTAATGAGCAAACTCGCGCAGCCGGCGAAAGGAATAGCGATAGTCCTCCGGCGCTTCCTCGAGCGGCGTCATCTTCGATTTACCCAGATTGATGCCGATCGGAATTCCCGGCCAGCGGCCGGCGGCGCGCAATTTGCCCAATCGCTCCGCGACTGCATCAGCGCCGTCGTTGTTGAAACCGAGACGATTGATGAGCGCCTGCTGCTCGGGATAGCGGAAGATCCGCGGCTTCGGATTGCCGGATTGTGCTTTGGCAGTAACGGTGCCGATTTCGACGAAGCCGAACCCAAGCGCCTCCCAGGCAGGAAGCGCGACGCCGTTTTTATCGAACCCGGCGGCGAGTCCAACACGGTTGCGGAACTCGAGACCAAAAAGCTGGACCGGATTCGGGCGCGGCTGAAAATGGCGAAGCGCGGCAAGAAGCGGCGGAAAGTTCGAGGCCAGTCGCAGGCCATTGAGCGTGAGCTCATGCGCGGCTTCCGCATCGAAAGAGAAGAGCACCGGTCGGACAAACCCTCGGTAGAGTCGGTCCGGCACCGGCGAAGCTTTCATCTCGAAGCGTTCTCTATTTCCCAATGCAGAACTGCGCGAAGACCGAGTCGAGGACCGCGTCGTCGCTCTCGGCTCCGATTACTTCCATCACGGCTGCCAGCGCCCCGCGCAAATCTACCGCCGCCAATTCGGGCGACTGGTGATCCTTCAACGCCGCTGCCGCGCGATCAGCCGACTCGAGCGCGCGGCGCAGGCAATCGCGATGACGGGCGTTAATCGCGACGGAGTTCTCCGGGCGCACATGCTGCTCCCCTATCCGCGCCAGGATCTGCTCCTCCATCGCCTCAAAGCCGTCGCCGTTCAGGCAGGAAATGCGCAGCGCCTCGCACCGCCGCCAATCGCGATGCTCGGGAAGATCGCTCTTGTTTACGATGAGTATCTCCGTCGGGAGCGCGGCGCGTTTCTCGAAGTTTAGCGGCTTCGCTTCACTGCCATCGACGAGGTGGAGAAGTAGATCGGCGGTCTCGAGTGATCGTTCCGTGCGCTCCATCCCAGCGCGCTCCAGTGGTTCCGTGGATTCGCAGAGCCCCGCCGTGTCCAGCAGGCGAATTGGCACGCCCCGCATGTTGATCACCTCCTCGATCGTGTCGCGGGTCGTGCCTGGGATCTCGCTCACGATGGCACGCTCATAGCCAAGCAGCCGATTGAGCAGGCTGGATTTGCCGGCGTTGGTCGGACCGAAAATCACGAGGCGCACTCCTTCGCGCAAGATGCGCCCCTGCCCGGCAGTCGCCAGCAGGCTGGTGATCTTTTCCCGAATGGCGTCAAGGCGGACACGGAGTTTTTCTTCATCATCTGGCGCGACATCTTCGTCGGGGAAATCAATCGAAGCTTCAATGTGGGCGAGCAATTCGACCATTTCGTCGCGAATGCCGCGGACAGCAGCGCCAAGCCGGCCTTGGAGCTGCTCGGTAGCCGAGCGCAGCGCGAGATCCGTGCCAGCGCGGATCAGATCGATCACAGCCTCCGCCTGGGTGAGATCCATCTTGCCGCTCAGAAACGCGCGTTCGGTAAATTCCCCGGGCCGCGCGGCGCGCGCACCGGCCGCGAGGCAAACCTCCAGGCAGAGCGCGCTGACGAGCACGCCGCCGTGGCAACTGATCTCAACGAGATCTTGTCCGGTATAGCTGTGAGGCGCGCGATGCACTGCGAGCATGACTTCATCCACCACGCGATTGCGATCGACCATTTGGCCGAAGTGTTGCAGGTGAGACTGGAGCTGCGACGGCCTGTGTTTTCCGCGGAATACGCGCTCCGCGATACCAATTGCCTCAGGACCGGAAAGGCGAATCAAAGCGATCGCTCCCTCGCCAGCTGGGGTGGAAATCCCGGCGATCGTCTCCGCTGAAAGGCTGTTCACGCGACCTCGAGGCGAAGTTGGAAGCGCTCGAAACGTTCGAACCCAGGCCGATCAAGTGTCGCGAGGATTGACCCACGCCGGATAGCAGCCGCAGCGATCATACAATCGGCATGGCTGCGCGAGCGTCTGCCGGTCTTGTTAAAAAGATCAGCCGCCAGTGTCGCGTCATCGGCCGTGAACGGTTCGATGCGGCTGACGATCAGTCTCGCTCGTTCCTTTTCTTCGCCCGTCAGCGGCCCGCAGAGCAATTCAGACCACGCGATTGCAGACATGACGATATCTTCATTCCGCAGCAACCACCCCTCAGCGAGATTGGTCGCGCGAGTATCGCCGCGAAGGACGGCAACGAGAAAATTAGCGTCCAGCTCCAGCACCGGATCAGTGAGTCAGCGACGGCCATCACGGATGGTTTTCTGCCAGCGATCGAAATCAACTCCGCGCTCTCTTAACGACTTCTGCAGACCGCGGAGCGCTTCGAGCCGTTCCTCTGGCGAAGCCGAGTCTCTCTGGTCTAGCTTTGCCAAGGCCCGGCGAATGACTTCAGTTTTCGAAACCTGCCAGCGCTTCGCGAGCCGCTTCAGTCTTTCAAGGCTCTCAGAGTCGAGCGAGTAGGTTGCTTTAGTTGCAGAAGGCATGCCATACCCGATGCCATACCCGCGCCCCATGGTCAAGGTGGGGGGCGCCGGCATTTCGCCCCCTGTGATTAGACGTTCTGCGGCGGCGTGGAGAGCGCCGCTCCTTGAGCGAACACTTCCTTGAGCGCGGTGATGCATCGGCGGTTCTGCTCCATTGTGCCGACGGAGATGCGCACCCATTCGGCGAGATTGTAGCCTTTCATGGCGCGAACGATCACGCACTTCGGCAGCAGCGCTTTAAAAACAAACGCGCCGTCGCCGACGTTCACGAGGACGAAGTTGCCGAAGCTCGGCACAAAGGGGAGCCCCATGGCAGCGAACTGCTGCTGCAACCAGGCGCGGCCTTCGTCCGTCACGCGTTTGCTTTCGCGCTGATGCGCGTCATCTGCGAGCGCCGCGACAGCGCCGGCCTGCGCGATGCCATTGGCGTTGAACGGCTCGCGTGTCTTTTGCAGGACGGAGATCAACTCCGGGCGCGCGATTCCGTAGCCCAGACGCGCGCCGGCGAGGCCATGGATCTTCGAGAAAGTGCGGAGCACGATAAAATTGCGCCCCGCGCGCACGAACTTCAAGGTGTTCGGCGGGCGATCGACATACTCGTGATACGCCTCGTCGAAGACGACAATCACATGCTCGGGCACACGCGCCATGAAACGGTCGATCTCTTCCTCTGGCGCCATCGTGCCGGTGGGATTGTTCGGGTTGGCAATGAAGATGGCGCGAGTCTCCGGCCCGATTGCGTCTGCGATCGCGTCAAGGTCCTGACGAAAAGCGGGCGAGACCGCCTCCCTTGTGCGCGCGCCGAACACGTTGCCGATGATCTTATAGGCGATGAATGCGTGCTCGGGAGTGATGATTTCAGCGCCAGGACGCAGAAAGGCGTGGCCGATGAATTCGATCACTTCATTCGAGCCGTTTCCCAAGATAATGTGATCCGCCGGAACGCCGAGTCTCTCCGCAAGTGCGCGCTTGACGTAAAAGCCCCCGCCATCCGGGTAAAGGTGTGTGCACTCGAGGGCGGCGCGCATTGCCTCCAGCGCTTTCGGTGAGGCGCCGAGCGGATTCTCGTTTGAAGCCAGCTTGACGATGTCGGCGGCCCGGGATCCGAATTCGCGCGCGGTTTCCTCGATTGGCTTCCCCGGCTGGTATACGGCGAGGTCGCGCAGTTGCGCGTTCGCGTATTCCCAAATCGAAGGCATGGGCGGGAGCTTAGCGGAAGTGGCGCACGCTTCCAGCTTCGCAGCAATAGTTCGCAAGCTGGAAGCATGCGCTACCTTCCGCTCATGGACAGCTTGCAATTCCTTCTCGCCGAAACTCACTTCTTCGGAATCTCCGTGCACCCGTGGAAAATCGTGGGCCTGACCGGTAGTCTCGTCTTCGGGCTGCGCTTTTTCATTCAATGGATCGCCTCGGAGCGGGCGCGGAAGAGTGTGATTCCGTTCGGGTTCTGGGAGTGCAGTGCGCTGGGAAGCCTTCTCACGCTCAGCTATTTTGCGATCTATCAGCGCGACTCAGTGGGGGTGCTGATGACGGCCATGCCGTTGCCGATTTACCTGCGAAATCTCTATTTCCGTTACACGCATCGGACGCCAAAGCATCCCGGAAACCAACGCGGCCGCCGGACTAGCGGCGACAGTTGAGGGCCGAGGGGTGAGGGGTGAGGGTAAAGGGCGATGATCGAGCCGGAAAAAATAATTTACCTCGACAACAACGCGACGACGCGACCCGACCCGGTCGTGATCGAGGAGATGCTGCCGTTTCTGACGAAGTATTATGGCAACCCGTCCAGCGGATATGCGTTTGGATCGCAGGTGCGCGAGGCGATCGAGTGTGCGCGAGGGAGAGTGGCGGGCCTGCTCGGTTGTCAGCCGACGGAGATCGTGTTCACGAGCGGCGGCACGGAATCGAACAACGCCGCGATCAACTCAGCCTTGCAACTGGATGCCGATCGGCAGCACATCGTCACGACTGCGGTCGAACACAGCGCGATCTATCGGCATTGCGAGCAGCTGGCGAGGCGCGGCTGCGCGGTCACGTTTCTTGAGGTAGACAGCGACGGCCATCTCGATTTGGACGAGCTGGAGAGCGCCGTTCGCCCGGAAACGGCCATCATCTCCGCGATGTGGGCGAACAACGAAACCGGTGTGCTGTTTCCGGTGCGGCAAATTGCCGAGATCGCGCGGCGAAAGCGCGTCTTTTTCCATACCGACGCTGTGCAAGCGGCCGGGAAGATCCCAATTCGCTTTTCAGAGTCGGCGATCAACTTCGCTTCAGTTTCCGGACACAAGTTGCACGGACCAAAGGGGGTCGGCGCGCTCTATGTCAGTCGCCATTCAACTTTCCGGCCCACGATTCTCGGCGGTGAACAGGAGAACAAGCGGCGCGCCGGGACGGAGAATGTGGCTTCGATTATCGGCTTCGGAAAGGCTGCGGAATGCGCCGCCGCGGCGGTCCAGGAGCAAGAGAGACGCGTCCGCTTGCTGCGGGACCGATTCGAGAGCGGAGTCCTGGCGAACGTGCCCGGCGCGCGTGTAAACGGCGACCGAACGGAGCGGCTGCCAAACACCTCCAGCCTTTCGTTTGATGGGATCGAATCAGAAGCCGCGCTCATTCTGCTGGATCGCCACGGCATTTGTTGCTCGGCCGGCTCGGCTTGCCGCGCCGGCTCGCGCGACGCCTCGCACGTGCTGCGCGCGATGGGACTGACCGATGAAAGCACCCGAAACAGCCTGCGTTTCTCGTTCGGCCGGTTCAACACCGAAGCCGAGGTGGAGCGCGCGCTAGAGATCGTGCCGAAAGTGATCGCCAAGCTGCGCGCACTCTCAACGTCCAGCCTCGCGACGATCCAGTAATGGCCTGGCGCTGGTCTTGTCACGACGGCGCAACGAACCGCTAAAAGTTAGCAACCGACCGGGAGCGGACTCGTCCCGGAGGGCGTAACGTCTTCCGGTGCTAGCAAGAACTGTTAATTCACCAACAAGGTACGCGATCATTGGCGTGTGCGTTCTGGGGCTGCTCACAGTTCCGGGAGAGATGCGCGCGCAGGACGCGGTGGAGGCACCAGGGGTCGAGGTCAGGGCGACTAGCCTCGACGAAGGGCGGCCGGGAGTGCTAAATCAGGAAACGCCGGTCGGCCCTTACAACCAGCCGGAGTGGACACTGCAACGCAGTTTCAGCACCAGCCGCGTCTACGTACGGCCCGCGGGCTCGATCGAATTTGTGCAGTATTGGACGCCCGAGTTCAAAGATGGCAAATCCGAGCACGCCTTTCGTGAGGAGATCGAGATCGGGTTGCCCTATCGTTTCCAGCTCGATCTCTATCAAAACTGGGGCATCGACGAAGCGGGCGACTCATTTTACCGCGGCTCAAGCGTGGAGCTGCGCTACGCACTCGCCGATTGGGGGAAAATCCCGCTCAACCCGACTC
>JBHENA010000085.1:0-11578 GCA_046262275.1 Chthoniobacterales bacterium | reverse complement strand
GTGCGGGCGAGCGGCAAAAGCGATCCGTGAAATCTGCGCAATCCGAGGTTAAGTCCATCGAATGTCAGCGGAGGAAACGGCGGAGTGGATCAAGCTCGACCTGCATACCCACACGCTGGAGGACACGAAGGACGCGCTTGATTACACCGCGCATCAACTGCTGGAGCGGGCCAAGGCGCTCGGTTTCGGGGTGCTTGCGATTACTTTGCACGACGCGGTATTCGACCGCCGTTCGGTTTACGACGATGCGGCTTCCATGGGGATCCTGCTGATCTCAGCGGCGGAGATGCGCCTGCATGGAGCGGATATCGTGCTGCTCAATGTGCAGCCGGACGAGGCGGCGCAGCTGAAAGACTTTGACGACGTCCGCAGGTTGCGCGCGGCGCGCGGGAACTCGATCTTCACGTTCGCGCCGCATCCATTTTATATCATGGGCGGGTCGATCGGCGGGGAGCGACTGATCGCGAACATCGATTGCTTCGACGCGATCGAGATCTGCCATTTTCATAAAGGCTGGTTCGATCGAAATCGCCCCGCGCGAGAGGTGGCGGCGCGCTATGCCAAACCGCTCCTCGCCACTTCCGATGCGCACCAGCTGAGCGCGTTTGGCTCGCACTACACGAGCATTCCGCGTCCGGCCGAGCTCACGCCGGAGAATGTCTTCGATGCATTGCGAAACGGTCGCGGTCGACTCACCAGCCCGCCGTGCAGCGTGGCGGATTTCCTCAGCACGCTTTACTTTATTTTTGTCCTGCATCCCCTGCGGAAACGTCAGCGCGGGCATTTACCTCATCAAGCTGTGATGAAGGAGAGCCTTGAATCGCACGGCGGAAACTGAGAGAAGAGAATCGCGCGTGAAGATGAAGATGATTGCGGGGCTCCTGCTGCTGTCTCTGGTGGTCGGTACCGGATGCAAATCGGCGGCCAAACGCCAGAAAGAAAAGCAAGCCGCACAGGCGAAGAAGGACGCGCAGACCACAGAAGACAACGCAGATGTCGATTTCCAAGCCTTCATCGGGCGGCTGCGCAAGGCGGTGCAGGCGCGCGACATGAATGCGGTTGCCGGAATGATGACGCCGGATTTCGCTTTCGTGATGGGCGCGACGGCGGATCAGGACCGCAAAGGGGAAGGCGTCTTCCAATATTGGGAGGAAAATGGGCTTTGGCCGGAGCTGGAGGGGATCCTCTCCGAGAAGTTCGTCAAGAAGGAGGAATACATGGTGGCGCCGCCGCAGTTCGCCAGCCACCCGGAGCAATACACCGGCTACCGCGCAGGTATTCGCCGCGTCGGTGGCAGTTGGAAGTTCGCCTACTTCGTGAACTGAAGCTGATGACCGATCCGGCAAAGTGATCTGTGAAAAGTGACAAGTGACGAGGCAACAAAGGTCGCAAGCTCTCGTCATTTCTTCGGTCTGCCGCATCGGCCGCCTTTTGTCTTCGTGCGCGAATTGATCGCGGCGAATTCCGGGATCTCGGCCGAATGCGCGACCTTTTTCGCTCCCGATGACCCAATGTTTAGCGGCCACTTCCCTGGCAATCCGCTCGTTCCCGGCGTCATCCTCACGGAGGCACTCGCGCAAACCGCCGGAATCGCGGCGGCCTCCGGCTATCGCGAAGATGAGCGCCCGCTCTTCCTGCTCTCCGGCATCCGAGGCATGAAGTTTCACCGCCCTGCACGTCCGGGGGAAACAATCCACCTGCGGGCCGACAAGCTGGCAAGCGTGGGCGATTTGATCCAGTTCGATGTAAGCGCAACGGTTGCCGGCGCATCAGTAGCCGAAGGCCAGCTGGTTTTAACCGTGGCACGCGGCTCTGCGAGAGGTGGTGCTCTGGAATGAAACCGCCACACCTGGCGCAAGCTCCCGAGTTGCGCTCCGCAAACCACGACCTGGAACCTTGCGCTACGAGCATCGCGATCATCATTCCCGCCTGTAACGAGGAAGCGTGCATTGGGCGCGTCCTGGAGGAGCTGCTCAGTGTGGTCGATCCGGCGAAATATGTCGTCGCGGTCGGGGTAAATGATTCAACGGATCGAACAGCCGGAATCGCGCGCCGATATCCCGTAGTAGTGACCGAAACTGTGGCGCGTGGTTACGGCTACGGATGTCAGGCAGCGATTGAGGCGGTCAGAAACGCAGTCCCTGTGGTGGATGCGTATCTGTTTTTCGCAGGCGATGGAGCGAGCGATCCGCGCGACGTGCGCTCCCTGGCCGTCGCTCACAGGCAAGGCTACGACCTGGTGCTTGGAACCAGAACGCTGCGCCCGAGTAACTGGCGTGCCATGACACTCCCGCACGTCTTCGCGAACCTGACACTGGGGGCCTGGTGCGGTTTACTGACCGGCCGCTGGTTTACGGACCTCGCGCCGCTGCGCCTGATTGATCGAACGTTATTCGAGAAGCTCGCGCCGCACGAAATGACCTTCGGCTGGACAGTCGAGGCGCAGGTCGGGGCCGCAATTCTTCGCAGCACCATTCGCGAGGTGCCCGTGGGCGAGCGCCGGCGCCTGGCAGGGGAGCAAAAGGTTTCCGGCGTCACCTGGGGGCGTACCCTTTGGATCGGTTGCCGGATTCTGGCCGCGGGCGCGCGGGCGCGCTGCCGCTTCCGCGCAGGGACAAAAGCTACCGAACGATCCGCGCCTGCGGAACTCCTCGCGCAGTCGCAAGCCGGCGGTTGACAGCGATGAGGCGTAGATTGGGCAGGCGCGTTGTAGCCGCCACTTCGGCGCTGGCACTGTGCATGGTCTCGCTGCAAGGCTGCGCATTTTCTTCCCGACAACCGGCTTTGCCGAAACGTGCTTCGATCGAGGAGATCGCGAGACCGATGGCAGAGACGAACTTCGCAGCGCTCGTCATAACGGCGGAAATCATTTATTTCCCCGGTGAGCGCGCTGCTTCGGGAGCGCGTTCCGAGCCCGCCGCGCTCCTCCTCGATGCACTGCAGCAGAACGGAACGGCGTTCGCGATCGCCTGGCATTTGATCGAGGCGGCCGAGCAGCCTGTGCTCGATCAACTGCCGGGCAAGACGAATGGCGCAAGAGAAGAGTTGATCGCGCAGATCGACCCGGCAGGGTCTGGTCGCGCGCGGGAACATTGCCGGGCCGTGCTGCGGCATGGAGGCCTCGCCGGAATTCGCCACCTTGCGCTCGGCTGCCCGGAAAGGCTGCTGGCAAAGCTCAGCTCGGCGGGAAGGCTGAGGCCGGATGAGGAGAAGGAATTGCCAAATGGGTTCGCGCCACCGCCCGATGGGTTCGAAGCCCATGCCGAACGGCACTCGGCTGCGGGAGAGGAGACTCGACGGACGCTCACGTCCTACCGCGCTGAAGTGATCAGGCAGCAGTATGCGGCGGAAAGGATCGTACGCCATTTCCGCGCCGGCGGAGAAGGCAAGCTATTGGTGTTCCTGCCCAGCGCTGACCTCGCAGCGGGGCACGGGGTGCCATATTACGTCTCGCAGAAGATTCAGCTTCGTCAGCTCGTGTTCGACTCGGCTCCTTCCAGGAACGACGCGCCACGGCTGTTGACCACGTTGTAGGAGCGGCAGATCAGTGCGCCATTTCAGGCGCCAAGTCGTAGATCGCACCCCAGCTTCCGGCGTCGACTGGCGGCCCTTCCCGCTCCCACGGCCGGGTGCTTCCCGGATAGGCGGTCGTCTCCTCGCGTCCCCAGAAGAGATAGCGCGCGTCAAGCTGGCGCGCAGTTTCCTTCCACTCGGGGCTGCCCTGCATCAGAGTCCTGAGCTGCTTCTCGATCTCAATGTAGTGGAAGCCCTGTGTCCAGAGGTGTCCCGGATAACCGAGCACGACGTTTCGCCCTTGCAGGAGCAGGGGATGATTATAAGTCGGAAAGGCAGCGAACCGCGCCTGCACCGGCAGTTTGCGCACCGCCCAGCCTACGGCGTCGAGCTCCGCCCGATCGATTAATCCGTAGCCGTTTTCTTTATTCGTTAGACCGCCGAGCAGCGAAACGAAGCCTGAGGTAAAAAGCGCAACGCAGATGCCCACCCGCACGGGTACCGGCCAGCGCACAATTAATTCCCTCCATAGAAGCGGCAGTATCATGAGGTAAGCCCAGATCATCAGCTTGATGTTGTCCCATTCCCAAGGCGCGGTTTTGACGAGCCAGGCAAAGGCGAACAGAACCACTGGAGGGGCGAGCCAGGCGAGCGCCGGATGAGCGCGGAAGCTGAACCGCTCCTCGCTGCGGGCCGCGCGCCAAACGCACACGCCGATCAGCAAAAGCACGAGCGGTATCAAAATCCCAAAGTTGACGAACCAGAAGTGGAAGAAAGGCGCCGCCATGTCGCTTCCGGAAGTCTGCACCCAACCGGGCTTCCACTGCAAAAGCGAGCGCGCGCGGAGGTGATCGCTGATCGTCCAGACGAAGAGGGTAGCCGGCAGAAAGGCGGCCGCCACGAGTGTGCCGAGCTGCCTGCGCGCAGCGGCGTCGCCCATCGCAAAGAAAAGCGCGGCGACGATGCTCAATGCCATGAACGTGTGCAGATGAAAGAGCGGAAGCGTAGCGTAGAGCATGAGCTCCAGCCAAAACGGCAGCGGAGCACAAGGAGCGGCGCCCTCCAGGTCGCCGCGTTTCTCGGCTGTCGGGCGCGCGGAAAGCGCCGCTCCTTGTGGCGCGGTGAAATATTTCGCGCGCCACTGATAGAGCAGGAGAAGGCCGGCGGGCAGCCCGTAGAGCAACCCGCGCTGGGTGACAAACATCGAGAGCCGCAGATTTTTCCACGCGATGCTCTTATCCCCCTGGTAATCGAGAAATTGGAAGGTCTGCAGCACCTGAAATCCCGCCACACCGCCGTTGAACAGAAATCCGGCCACGCCGAACGCGCCGCCCCAGCGGTAAAGCGCGAAAAAGGTGGCGGCGGAGCCGAGCAGGCCAATCCAGATCAAACCCTGCCTGAGATCGACCCCGAGGAGGACAAGTAACGCGTTGAACAAGTCGATCCCCGCCGGGTACCGCATCTTGCTGAAGACGTGGATCGGATTGTCCGGCCAAAGAGGAACCCCGTTGGCGAAATTTCGGATGTAGGCGAGGTGAAGCGAAAGGTCGCCGAGGTTGTTTGGGGACTGCACCTTAAGCTCGTTCCCGTCGATGTAGAGCAGCCAGCAAAACGAGCGAAAGGCGAAAAAGCCGAAGCAGGTGAGTAGCAACCAGAAGAAAACCCGCTCAGTGCGCGCGGTTGGTTCCGGCAATGGCGCTGCGTCATCCCCGCCACCAATCTGCCTCTCGCGCGTTTTGAGAAAGGCAAACACGGCCACGCCGAGGGCGAGAAGTATCGAGATCAGCGCGATCGTTCTGCTCAAACCGCTGAAGGCGATCCCCAGCAAAAGCGAAGAGACCGTAGCGACGTTTACGAACGTCAGACCCGCTGAAGCCCACTTCATCGCGCTAAGATGACCCACCAGAGCCTGTCATTCTGAGCGCAGCGAAGAATCTCTGATCCTTTTTGACATCCCACGATGAAGGTAAAAGCCAATAATCAGAGATGTTTCGCTTCGCTCAACACGGCGGGCAGGCTTATTGCGCCCCCGCTCTAGCGGCGAAGTCCGGGACGCGGCCGGGGAAGAACTGGCTAAAAACTTTCACGCTCAGGTACAGCTTTGAGGTGTCCTGGTAAGGCCGGATCGTGAAAGGCATGGTGTAATAAGTTCCCTGCAACCGCGCTTCCACGGTTTGGATCTTGTCCTCCTGCACGACAAGAAAATCGGCGTCCATTGTCGTTGGCAGCACGTCCTTTTCATAATAGCCGACTTTCGTGAAATCCCCCAGAATCCACGGCAGCGGGTAGGCGCTCGCGCGAATGATGTGACCAACGAGCTGATACTTGGTTGGATCGCGGCGCGCCAGTTCGAGAAGCGGATCTGTCAGTTTATAAATATCGTTGTAAGTCTGCACGTAAACGTAGGGCTCTGTGTCAGTCGTGCAGCGGAAGTAATTCAGCCGAACGCACAGGCCTAACGAGACGGAGAGAACGATAGCCGCCATCACCCATGCCGCACGTTGGTGCTTCTGCGGGACCAGAAGAAGACCGGCCCCGAACATGAATAGAAGCGGCCAGACAATGCTGATGATGCACCACGGGGTCTTGTAATTAACGATGCTGTAGGCCATCAGCGTTCCCACGCCGTAAATAGCCAGATATCGAACGCTGATCTCCCTGAAGAGCTGCGTGAGGAGCGCCACTGCCAGACCCCCGGCAATCGCGACCTCGTAGCGCCCGATTAGCATCAACCAGTAATGCCACGGCTTCTCGTGTCCGTTCCCCTTATGCCCCGTTTGAAACCAGGTTTCGAATGTCTGATAGACTCCGCTCACGCCGCTCCAGTTCATCAACGTGCCGGAATAAAAAAAGACCGTCGCTCCCACACCGACGGCGAGCACTGCGGACAAATCGATGTAGCTCCAGGTTTGCGCAGCGGGCTTGGTATTCTGCGCCGGCGTAATCTTATGCGAGACCCACGTCACCAGCACCGCCAACACCGCGCACCCCACGTGGATGATGTAGGTCTCCTTCGTCAGGATCATTCCGAAGAGCCCCATGCCGGCGCACCAGAGGTAGCCCAAGGTGCCGAATCGCCACAGGCCGAGCCCACCCAGGATGAACAGCATCGAGAAGAGGAGAAGCCAGACTTCGTGGATGGAATAGCGCCCGTAAAAAAGAAACGCCGGTGAGACTGCCATGGCCAGTGCTGCCAGCCGGCTGACGTTACGGCCAACGAACGGCTCGTACTTCAGCGCCAGCCAAACACACGAAATACTGGTGAGCACCACCGGCATGCGCAGCGCCCAAAGGTTCCGTCCGAAGAGCGTCTGCGAAAGAAAGAGCACATAAAAATGCAGTGGCCCGTGATAGTTCGTCGGGTCATAGCGGTAGAAACCGGTCTTGGTCATCTGGTCGACGAACCAGCCGTTGATGCCCTCGTCGAAATGCGGCGGCTTGATCGCGAGCAGAAATACGCGCAGGAAAGCGCTGAGCGCGATAATCAGCCACGGCACCCAATCGATCCCCGCGAACTGCTCGCGCCACGAGGGAGAAAGCGCTCGCGCCGCTTCCGCACCCCTGCTAGTACGCGCTGCAATGCGCATTCTCGTGACCGGTGGCTGTGGGTTCATCGGGAGCAACTTTATTCGCTACGTTCTGGAACATTACAAGCCGGCTTCGGTCAGCAACGTCGATGTGCTCACCTACGCCGGGAATCTGGCCAATCTCGAGGGCGTCGCGCAGGAACACGGCGACCGTTACGAATTCTTCAAGGCCGACATCGCCAATGCCGACCAGATGGACGCGCTCATGGTCGAGCATCCCTTCTATGCGATCGTCAATTTCGCCGCCGAATCGCACGTCGATCGCAGCATCAACTCACCGCAAAACTTCATTCACACCAACGTGGTCGGCACCAGCGTCCTGCTCGATAGCGCGCGTCGCCACGGCGTCCAGCGTTTTATCCAGGTCTCAACGGACGAAGTCTACGGCTCGTTAGGCGAAACCGGCCGGTTCACCGAGCAATCACCGCTCGATCCCAGCTCACCCTACTCCGCGAGCAAAGCCGGTGCCGACCTGATCGCGCTCGCCTGCCACAAAACGTTCGACCAGGAGGTAATCGTCACGCGCTGCTCGAACAACTACGGGCCCTACCAGTTTCCCGAGAAGTTGATCCCGCTCATGATCATTAAAGCGTTGCGCGATGAGCCGCTCCCCGTCTATGGCGATGGCTTGAACGTGCGCGATTGGCTCCACGTGGAAGACCACTGCGCCGCGATCGTGGCCGCGCTTTTCGAAGGGAAACCAGGCCGCGTTTACAACTTCGGCGGAAACAACGAGATGACTAACATCCAAGTGGTAAAGCTAATCCTCGACAGGCTCGGCAAGCCGCACAGCCTCATCTCCTATGTGACCGACCGCCTCGGCCACGACCGCCGCTATGCGATCGACAGCGCCTTTGCCGAGCGCGAGTTGAAGTGGAAACCACGGCACAACTTCCGCGAAGGCCTCGAGTCGACGATCGACTGGTATCTGAACAATCGCGGCTGGTGGGAAGCGCTTCTCGAGCGCGCAGGGCGCTACTGAAATCTTGCGCGGAACGAAACTGCCTTGGACTTCGCCGCGTCGTCGCGCCGCTTCGAAATTAGTTTGGGACGATTCGAAAGCCCGCCTGCTGAAAGTGACGATCGGTGGTAAGGGCCTGGCGCAGGCGCAGTTCACGCATCACGGCGAAGCTGGTGCAATCGGTAAACGAAAAGTCCTTGTCCCGATAGCGGAAGAAAATTCCTCGCGCTCGTTCTGCCCGCTCGGCGTGGATAGCTTCCCTCCGCAGGCGACTAGAGGCAGCCATGGAATGCCACCAATTTTCCGCGGCTTCCAGGCCCAGGCGCACCCGCAGCAAAGTCAAAGTCTCGTCGATCACGTAATCCGTGGTGAGGAGATGGCCTTCTCCCTCCAGCCATTTATCACGCCCCGCGCACGCCCTTTCGTGGGCCGGGGTCCGCGGCATCCGCGCAGGCCATCCATCCGGCAGTATCGACGAAGAGAAACTTCATCGACCATAGAGCACCCGGTCATGATCCCCCGCGCTTAGTCCATCTTTGCTCCGGCCCACCGCTTTCGCCCGGTAGAGTGCGTCTTTTTCCAGCGGCGGCAAAGTAAGAGCGCCCACCTCGGGCGGGACGATTTGAAAGGCCGGCCGGCTGCGATGCAGCACGAGAAAGGAGGCGCCCCGCCGCGTCCGCTCGATAATCCGGGCCAGCCCTGCGCGCAGTTCCTTGGTGTTGATTGTTTCCGGGGTGGTTTTCATGTTCAACTTAAGCTGAACTTATCCCGATTGCCGGTCAACCTCATTATTGACCTCTTCCGATGCGCGACGAGCCGCTGCCGGTTTATGGCGATGGTCTCAATGTGCGCGACTGGATTCATGTGCGTGATCACTGCGCAGGCATCGTGGCTGCGCTGTTCGAGGGAACCCCGGGTCGCATTTATAACTTCGGAGGCGACTCGGAACTGAAGAATGTCGATCTTGTACGAATGATCCTAAAGAAACTCGGCAAGCCTGAAAACCTTATCTCGTTCGTCACCGATCGGCTGGGCCACGACCGCCGGTATGCGATTGATTCCTCATTCGCGCAGAAAAAACTCAAATGGTCCCCGCGCCGCAGCTTCGAAGAAGGGTTGGCGGAGACCATCGACTGGTACGTTGGCAACGAGGCGTGGTGGCAGCCGCTGCTCGAGCACGCGGGCCGTAATTAGGAAAAGCCATGCGCTGCATGAGTGCAACAAAGCGCGGCAGCGAACGCATCCGGTCCCAGGCGGCGTCCACCTTCAGGTCGCGCAACATCGTATCACGCGGGTTCCGCTTGGCATCAGTTCGCGCGCCCTGAATACCGGCACGGCTAGTTCGGAAGAGTTGGGCAGCGAATTGTATCGACGTGGGCCGCGAGCGTTTGGTGGTTCGGGCGATCGGTCCTTCTTTGACGCAGTTTGGAATTACCAAACGCCCTGGCCGACACAACGCTGCAACTAAGAGATCAGAATGGCGCGATCGTGCGGGAGAATGACGACTGGATGACGGACCAGAAGTTGGAGCTGGAAGCGACCGGGCTGCAACCTGGCAACAACCTAGAAGCGGCGCTTATCCAAACGATCGCGCCCGGCCAATACACCGCGCAGGTGCGGGGCAAGCCGGAAACCACCGGCACCGGAGTGGTGGAGATTTACTTCCTGCAATAATCGCAAAGCGTGATTAGCGAAGGCGGTGATGAGACGCGGCGATCGTGCGCGGCTCGGGCGGAGGCGCCGGCAGCGCGCTGATGGAAGTTTCACGCGCTGACTTAGCGATAGGTTGCCCTTTGGCGGTGGATCGAGCGTTCCGTCGCTCGATGTCCGCGCGACACCACCGGTATCGCTGGTCGAAGTTTACGCGCTGTGTTGATTTGTTCGGAGGGACTCGCCGCGGCGAGTTCCCAAACATTTCATCCTGCGCAGCGAAAAAAAGTGGGACGTGCAGGAGCACATCCCTCCGAGGGAATCACTCTTTCGGCGCGAGTGAAGCGAGGATCTTGTCGAACCTCGGATCGCCGCGGAGCGAGTCCCACTCCGGATTCAGTTTTAATTCGCCGTAGTCGATGCCCTTTCCGTATCGGTGAAGGAACTCGAGTTGCTCGATTGCCAGGTCCTTTTCGCCCGCCCAGGCGTAGAGCCAGGCGAGGTTGCGGATCATGTTGACGCCGAACCACGCGTCCCTGGATATCGGCAGGAGTTCACTAGCGCGGCGGCCTTCCTCGATCGCCTCTTCCTTCCGGCCGAGTCCTGCGTCGATCCGGCCAAGAAGGCTCCAGGCTTCGGCATAATCGGATTGTTGCTGAACAATTTTCCCCACGATCTCGCGCGCGGCAGTGAAGGATGCCCGGGCGGCGACCGGATCATTAAAGGTGCGAGCAGCAAGGCCGGCGAACCATTCGCGCGGCCATACGAAGTTACCGCTGACGGCGATGCCCTCCGGCGGGATGACGGCGAGCGCGCGACCGGTGGCGGCCGCATCCCGTTCGACTATCGCGCAGTAGAACAACACGTCGGCAATCTTGGATGCGGCCTCGGGTTCTTCAGCGAGGATTGCATTCAGTTCCGTGCGCAGCGGGAGGACATTGGCGTGAGTATTGAGCGCTTGGGAAGCGCGGATGATCCGGGCGAAATAGTCTCGGGGCGCGACGTCCAAAGCACGATCGAACATCTGCAACGCTTCCGGATAACGATGCAGACCTTCGTAAGTGAAGCCGGCATTCATGAGAAACTCGACGTTGCGTGGATCCAATTCGACGGCGCGCTCGAAGTTTCTGACCGCTTCGCTGAAACGCCCCTGCCGGCGATCGATCGCCGCGGTCCAGGCGTAAATCCTGGGATCGTTCGGCAAGGTGCGGCGAGCAAGGTCGAGTTCTTCGCGGGCGCGATCGTAATCGCGAAAACCGTGAAACCAATAGTGCGCCCGCGCCAGATGGACTGCGCCCGCATCGGGTTGAATGCGGGCTGCGTTCTCGATCGCGGCAGAGGCGAGATCACGGCGCGCTGGGGTGTGGTCGTAGCCGCCAAAATAAAGCGTGAGATGCATTCGACTGGCGCTGCAATAAGCGAGCAGGAAGCGCGGATCGCGGCCCACGGCTTCTTCGAGCAGGCGCACGGCTTGGAGCAGATTCGCATGCTGGGGCGGTTTGGATTCTAGCTCCAAGGCCTGGGCATAGAGCGCGTTCGCGGTCGGATCCGTAGTGGGCGGCCGTGCGATCGCGGCTCGTTCTGCCGGGGAAATTTTGGCGTGAAGCTGCGCGGCGATTGCTTGAGCAATTTCGCTTTGAATCGCGAAGACATCCGCCACATCGCGCTCGTAGGTTTGCGCCCAAATGTGTGTATCTGTGCGGGCGTCGATCAATTGCGCATTCACTCGCACTCGATCGCCCACGCGCTGCACATTGCCCTCCAAAAGATGCGCGACGCGCAACTGCTCTCCGATCTCGCGCGAATTCCGCGGGTTGCCAGTTTTATAGAGGCTCGCGGAAGTGCGACTGATCACCTTCAGGTCCGC
>JBHENA010000084.1:380-11606 GCA_046262275.1 Chthoniobacterales bacterium | reverse complement strand
GCGTAATAGCCGACCAGCACTGCGCCAAAATATTTTCGCGCGCCGGCCGGAGGTGTATAACCGCCAATCACAAATTCCTGCTCGTTCAAGCATTTCAATTTGATCCAAAGCCCGCTGCGCCGGTCCGGCTCGTAAATGGAGCACCGTTGCTTGCCGATCAATCCTTCGAGCCCGCGCCGCTTTACCTCCGCCAGCAACTGCTTCGCATTGCCGCCGATCTCGCCGGAATAGCGGATTGATTCGATCGTGCCCGCGCAGAGTTGTTCGAGCCACGCTTTGCGTGCTTCCAAGGGCGCGTGGATCAGCGAACGCCCGCTCGCCTGGAGAAGATCGAATACGTAGTAGTAAACGGGATGAGTTTTACCGCCCGGCAGCTCGCGTCCCTGCAGCAGTTGAAAGGACGAGCGGCCTTCGTTGTCCATCGCAACGACTTCCCCATCGATGACACAGTCCTCGATCGGTAGCGATCGAATCGCGCCCGCGATTTCTGAGAACCGGCTCGCCAGTTCGTTTCCGTTACGCGAAATGAGGTTCACGTATTCGCGATTCTTCACCGCAATCAGCCGAATGCCGTCGAACTTCAGCTCGTAGATCCAGTCCCCGGAAGCAGGGGGCTCATCGACGAGACGCGGCTTCATCGGTGCGATGAACCGCGGCCGCGCCGCAGGCAAATTTTCGGGCAATGAAAACGCTTTAGGCGTGCGTGCGCGCGCCATCTTGCGTTTGCCGATCGGCTTCTTCTTCTCCTCGCGGTTGGACTGCCACTCCGCGTCCCGCTGGTTCGCGATCTGCTTCATGGTTCGTTCGCTGACGACGGATTGATCGTCGAGCTTCTTTGAAATCTGCGGAAGACTTTCGCCCGTTTTCAGCAGGAGCCATTGCGGCTTACCCGCTTCCATCCGTGTGCCCACCAGCGTCCATTCACCTTTTGCTTTCTCGCCTTGCAGGACAAAGTGGAGCTTGCCTTCCCGAAGGGACTTCAGCGGGTCTTCGCCGAAAACGTGATACGTCCCGCGGTCCCACAACATCACCGTTCCGCCGCCGTATTGTCCCTGCGGGATCACGCCTTCGAAGCTGGCGTATTCGATGGGATGATCCTCAACCTCCACCGCAAGGTGTTTCGCCCCTTTCGCCCACGGCAGGCCTTTCGGCACCGCCCAGGATTTGAGCACACCTTCCATCTCGAGCCGGAAATCGTAATGCAGTCGTGTGGCGTCGTGCTTTTGAATCACGAACCGCGAGGCGCCCTTGACCGCTTTTGGCAAGGGCTTGCCGCCAGCCGGTTCGGCGGTCTCGGAGAAATCACGCTTTGCCTTGTATTCCTTCAGGCCCACAACAAAAAATAACCGCGGATACGCGGATCACACGGACTTAACCGCGTCATCCCGCGCCATCCGCGGTTCAGAATCTCTCGTCCGCCCTAGCGCTGGGACTTCCCGCGGCTCTTCTTCCCAGAGGATTTGCCGCCTGATGATCTGCCGCGCGCCGATTTGCCGGAACCAGCGTTGCCTGCCTCCGCCTCAGGGTTGACAAAACTTTCCGCGAGCTGCGTCAGGCGCTCGTCGGTTTCGGCTTCTTCATCGAGCGTCTCCTGGAGGAGGCGCGCAGCTTCTTCCTGCCCGCACAACCGCGCCCAAGTCCGCACAGTGCCGTAGCTCGCGATCTCGTAATGCTCCACTTTCTGCGCGGCCGCGATGATCCCGGCGTCCATCACCG
This sequence comes from Chthoniobacterales bacterium, assembly GCA_046262275.1. Classification (GTDB taxonomy): domain Bacteria; phylum Verrucomicrobiota; class Verrucomicrobiia; order Chthoniobacterales; family UBA10450; genus JACCTI01. The sequence goes on along the minus strand of JBHENA010000084.1, from coordinate 9,890 downwards.
CATCCTCCGCATCTTCGTCCATGACCTCCTCGGCTTCTTCCACGAGCCCCTGCATGGCCTTGCATGTCTTCGCCTTCGCCTTCGAGCCGAGCGACTCAAAGACCTGCTCGAGGCGGTTGACCTGTGCTCGGGTCACTTCGGTGTGTTCCTCGAGCGCGCTCCGCAGCTCGTCGGAAGCGGCCTGCCTGGCCATCTTCGGCAGGGCCTTGAGGAGTTGTTTCTCCGCGCTGTAAATGTCCTTTAATTCTTCTTCCAGCAGTTTGTTTAGTGAATCGATCATCATACGGTTTTCTCCAGGTTGTAGTGGTTCAAAGCCTCACGACCTACTGTTCAAGCTGGCGCAAGATCGCGCCGCAAAAGAAACGCGGCTCAGCCCCCTTTTGCGCGTCTATTTTGCAAATGCAAGAAGGGCCGCTGCCACCCCGCACTTTCTGCAGTCACCAACCGATGGCGGAACGGGGCAGGGCCCGGAAGAGGTCGTCCATTAGTTCCTCGCCCGCTTTCCATCTGCTCGCGCCGCGCCGCCGGTAGCGTTGTGACACTAGCGCGCCGTTGACGTAGCGGCCATCGAGGACAGCGTGGGACCCGTTCACTCGCACAATCCACCTCGGAACACGCTCGTGCGCGGGAAGAAGTTGGGCCGCCGACTCTGCCATGCCGTCACAGGGTCCCATCCAGAGTTGCGCCCGGCTCGAGTTTCGATTCACCCAACTAAAGAACCCATTCACATGGGTGTAGCCGTCCCGTCCCTCCGGGACGGCCACGTATTGGATGGATCTAAGCCGGGGCGCCACTGCCCGCAGCCGTCTCGTCGAGTGCTTGCCTTCCCAGGGATCGCGCGATAGCTGGCGCAGGAAGCGCGGTGTCGCGCCTTTTGCTCCAAACCTCGCCCACATCATGGTGCGGAAAATGGAGGCTGGCGCACCGCGATGATTGGCTGCCCACTTCGCCACGGTTGATCCGCGTAGAATAGCGGCAAAATCCACCAGCAGCCGGATTTTTTCCCGCTCGCTCGCCGGTAATTCTGCAGCTCGGCCATGGAACCAATTGACCCAATCCCATCCACCTTTGGAGAAGCCGACAAGAATGGCACGCTCCACTCGCGGCAGTTCAGTTTGCATGGCTTTGTGAATCTGGCCGGCGTCGCTCTCCGGCGAAGACCATTCCGGAACTTCAATTAAACGAGCGCCCCAGCCTTCACTTCGCAATTGTTCTACGACGTGGCGCACGATGCGTTGCGAGCGCCCGCTGCGCTGGCGGTATCCTAGAACCACAAAAATTCCTGTGCGTGCGCGTTCCGCGAGAGAGCATTGCATCACCGAGCCCGGCCAGATGTGTGATTTGTTAGCGTTCGTTTTCCAGATGCGCCGCTCGAACTCCCCGCTACTGGAATCCTCCCGCGCCAGGGCGACGAGCAGTTTATCTCTTGCCACTGCGAGGCCGTAATCTTGCCGCCAGAGCCTCGCTTGCTCCAGCAAATCGCGCCGCCCGTTTCCCTCCTCCGCGCCCGCAGAGGGAAATCCGCAGACGCAGCAGACGAAGAGGACTGCATAGCTGCAGCGCAGGGCGAAAAAGCGTGACAGAGTTGGCTCGCATCGCCGCAGGGGTTCACTTCGCATACACAGAGCCAAACGCTCGCTTGCCAGCCTAACGAAAATCCCCTTCCTGTTTCGATGCCAAAGTGACACCATGATCCCGAAGAATGATGCCAGGAAGTGTCGAGAACCGGGCCGGCGGCACGCCTCTCGTCGTCCTTACACATGTCCACAGGGAATATGGCGTGGGTAAGAAACCGCTCGTCGCCTTGCATGACGTCACCCTTGCGATCGAGAAGGGATTTTTTGCCGCGATCGCCGGTCCTTCCGGCAGCGGTAAGACGACGCTGCTGAATATCATTGGCTGCCTCGATCTGCCTACGAGCGGGAGCGTCGCGATTGCCGGGCAGGACATCGCCCATCTCTCGGATGATGAGCTGTCGCATTTTCGCGCGCACAAGCTCGGTTTCGTCTTCCAGAGCTTCAATCTCATTCCGGTCCTGACCGCCTACGAAAATGTGCAATACCCGCTGCGCCTGAACCGGACTCCAAAGCGCGAGCTGCACTCGCGCACCTCCGAGCTACTCGAGGCCGTGGGGCTGACCCGCCACGCGCATCACCGGCCTAATCAGTTATCCGGAGGCCAGCGGCAACGCGTGGCCGTGGCGCGCGCCCTCGTCACTCGCCCCGAGCTGGTCCTGGCGGATGAACCGACGGCTAATCTCGACTCCGAAACTGGCGCGCGCGTGATCGATCTGATGAGGGAGATGCGGGACCGCTTCGCTACCACCTTCCTCTTCACAACGCACGACCCGATGATGGTGGCTCACGCGGAGCAGCATTTTCTCATGCGTGACGGTGTCCTGCACGCGGTGCGCAGAAATACAGATGGGGAGGCTGTTCCCGTGCCATGATTTTTCTGCAGGACCTGAAGCTGGCGTTCCGAAACGTGTTCCGAAATACGCGGCGCTCGCTCGTTACCATTACCGCAATCATGCTTTCGTGCGCGGGACTGATCTTATTTGCCGGCTATGTCGCGTGGGCCTTTCGGAGTGCGGAATGCCACGCCGTCGTCATCTTCTCACACATTCAACTGGCAAAACGCGGCTACTTTGAGAAAGGCGCCGGTAATCCCGCGGCCTATGCGATTGCGAGCTACCCTGAGCTGAAGCAAAAGCTGCACGGAGACCCGCTGATAGGACCGAAACTTGAACTTGTCACTGGGCAGATTCTCCTCAAGGGGATCGTCAGCTACGCCGAAGCTCGGACCTCCTCTACCTTTGTCGGGCTTGGGGTATTTCCAGAAGAAGATTGGCGATTCTTATCCTGGAATCCTTACCGGCTGGTGATGCCGCTTGAGATACCCGCGAATAAGGATCTTTACCGCAGCACACCGGAACTCGCTTCCGATGATCCGGATGGAGCAAGTCTCGGAGGGGGCCTGGCAAGGCTGCTGGAGCTAACAGGAACGCCTCGCGCGCAGCCGCAAACCGAGCCCACCCTGAGTCGGGCTTTTGTGGCGAATGACGCATCAAGTGCGGAAGAGGCCGACCTGGCTGCGCTCAGCCAGGAAATCGCGACGCCGGAAGCCGGGTCTTCGCTGCGTCCATCCGTCGAGTTGCTCTGCGCGCCTCCCGGCGGCGGGATGCCGAACGCAATTAGCCTCTCGGTGCGAAGAGTCTTCACCCGGCCGACAAAGGAACTCGACAATCACGGCCTGAAGCTGAACATCCACCGCGCGTCGGAGTTATTGTTTCCCGGCGAAGATCTAAAGGTGACTTCGATTCTTCTTCTGCTGAAGCGGACCTCGGATATGCCGGCGGTGGTCTCTCGCCTGAAGGAACTGATCCTTCAGGAACAACTCGACCTCGAGTTGCGAACTTGGAATGAGCTTCGCCCGTTTTACGGGCAGCTGCGCCGCCTCTTCCAGACCATGTTCACGTTCATGTTCTGCATCATTGCTGTGATCGTCACGTTCACGATCTACAACACCCTCTCGATGGGAATCGCGGAGCGGATCCCGGAAATTGGAACTCTCCGCGCCATGGGGGTTACGCGGCGCGGGATTATGAAAAGCTTCCTTCTCGAGGGGCTTGTCCTTGGGCTTATCGGCGGGTTGTTCGGCGTGCTCTTAGCCATCGTCGGCGAGTTGGTTATTAACAGATTAAAGATTGTCTACGTTCCGCCGGGTGGTGCGTTTTATACTCAGCTCGAGGTGCTCGTGCTGCGGTTTCCCGCGATTCTTGCCGTTTGCTTCGGCGGAGCGCTTGTCGCCGCCTTGCTCTCCGCGATCTTGCCCGCACGTCATGCGGCACAATTGCTCATTGTCGATGCGTTGCGCCACTAGCGCTTTAAACTTACGGCCCCCCTGTGCCGTTGCGATTTCGTTCGCCCTGCTCTCACTCCTTGCCGCTCAGGCATCCGGGGAGGAGCAGATGTCGGCGCAGGAATTGATTGCGCAACTGGATCGGATTCGACAGCCATCACGTTCTTATCGAGCGGAGGTGGCGGTGATTGAGTTCCGTCAGGGCAAACGTGAGCGCGAGGGAACCTTTCAGCTTTACGCGCGCAAGGTGCCGGCAGGGTTCGATGTCCTGGCCCGCTGCCTCAACCCCGCCGCCGATCGCAATAAACTCTTCCTCGCCACGGGCGGCGAGCTGTGGTTCTACGATCCGCGCTCCGCCCGGCCGCTGCCAATCTCACCCAATCAATTCCGCAGTCACCAGCTCATCCTGGAACTTCTCAGCGAACCAATCGCCTCACAATATTCAGGCGAGCTGGAAGCCGAACAGCCGGTGGCCGATTTGTCGCGACGGCAGGTCCGAGCGCTTCGCCTGGCGCTGAGGTCGCGCAAAAGCAGAAGCGGGACGGCCGCCGCGCGTTACTGGCTTACTCCAGACGATTACCGCCCGATCAAGAGCGAGATATTAAGCACGGGCGGCAGGAGCATCCGCACCGTCTATTACAGCGAATTCAAAAAGGTGCTGGGCGAGGAACGCCCCACCCGGCTCGTTCTTCTGAACCCGGCGGAAAGCAGTGTGGTGGAGCTGAAGTTCTCGGACTACGCACAGTTCGATGCGCCAGGAGCCGTCTTCGACGAGGACCGCCTGCCCAACGCAACGAATCTGCTCGCGCAGATCAGCGGCGACTAGGCTGCGCCGTTCTCGCTCGTTTCTGCGCTGTGCGGCGCCCCTCCTGCGAGCGGCTCACCCACCGAATAGCGGGTGAAGCGGCGAATCACGATGTTCTCGCCTAGCTCCGCGATTTTCGATGCGATCAGTTCCTTGATCGTTTGATCCGGATTTCTTATGAAACCCTGTTCCAGCAGGCAAACGGTGCTGTAGAACTTGTCCAACTTACCATCCACGATCTTCGCAATTACATTGTCGGGTTTCGCCTTCACCTGAGCCTGGTAAATCGAGCGCTCGGATTCGATTAGCTTCGCCGGCACCTCGTCGCGTGACACATACTGCGGATGTGCGGCGGCGATGTGCAACGTGATATCCTTCACGAACTCGCGAAAGTTTTCGTTCTTCGCCACGAAGTCCGTTTCGCAATTTACCTCCACCAGAACCCCCACTTTCCCCTGGAGGTGAATGTAAGCGGCCACAATTCCTTCTTTTGTCGCGCGCGAAGCTTTTTTCCCCGCGCTCGCGATCCCCTTCGTACGAAGAGCCGCTTCCGCCTTCTCCAAATCCCCGCCCGCCTCCGTTAGCGCGCGCTTGCAATCCATCATGCCGGCGTTGGTCTTTTCGCGCAGCTGCTTGACGAGTTTGGGGTCAATTTCCATGGAGCTGAAAAGTTAAGGGGTTGAATGGTTGAGAAGTTGAGAGGACTTCGAGAGCGAGGCTCTGCTCAACCTCTCAACTGCTCAACCTCTCAACTTCTAAGCGGAAACGCCGGCCATCTCGACCTGTTCGCGCATCCGTGCTTCGCCGCTGGCGGAAACGATTGCGTCAACCAGCTTTTGCAATACGACCCTGATCGCGCGAATCGCATCGTCGTTCCCAGCGATGGGGTAATCGATCAGCTCGGGGTCCGCATTCGTATCCACGATCGCCACGGTGGGGATACCGAGACGGCGCGCCTCCAGGACGGCGTTTTGCTCCCGCGTCGTGTCGATGATCACCATTGCGTCCGGCAGCTTCGCCATTTCAAGAATACCATCGAGGTTCCGTTTTAATTTGGCGGCCTCACGGTTCAACGCGGCTAGCTCCTGTTTCCCCATCTTCTTAAAATCAGGCGACTGCTCAATCTCCTCGATGTACTTGAGCCGGCCGATGCTCTTCCGGATGGTGGCGAGATTCGTGAGCGTACCGCCCAGCCAGCGCTGGTTGACGTAAAACTGCCCGCAGGCCATGGCCGCTTCTTTGACCGCCTCCTGCGCCTGCTTTTTGCAACCGACGAACAAAATTTTGCCACCCCGGCGGGTCACCTCCTGCAGAAAATCAGTCGCGCGCTGCAGCTGCTTGACGGTTTCATCGAGGTTGATGATGTAGATCGCGTTCCGCTGCTCGAAAATGTAGGGCCTCATCTTCGGGTTCCAGCGCTTCGTCTGGTGCCCAAAGTGGACGCCGGCTTCAAGCAATTCGGGTACTAATTCGGTCATGGTCGACATACGGAAAACGAGCGCGGCACCGGGTGGCGCAGCGGACGGGGAAGATGCTACACCGCCTACGGGATGGCAACCGGAATGTTCCCGTCAAACGCGCCGGATTTTGCTCTCGGCTTTTGTGTGTTCTGCGTAACGCGCGAGCAACCAGCAAAGATCAGAAAGCCGGTTCAGGTAGCGCAGGATTTCCCTATTCAACTGCGCGTTATCTTCAGCCAAAAGCGCAACTCGGCGCTCCGCGCGGCGGCATGTCGTGCGCGCGATATCGAGCACCGCGGAGGTGAGCGTGCTGCCAGGAATAGCCCAGCCTTTGTAATACAACAGCTTGTCCTTCTCAAGGTCGTCGATCACGCCGGTTAGCCTGTCCACCATCCCGGTGGAGGTGAGCTGATATCCATCTTTCGTGTAGCGCGCGAGGTCTTCAGACGCAGTCGCCAACTCTCCCATCACCAGGATCAGCTCCTTCTGCACAGCCAGGATCTGATCAGCAATGAATGCAGCGTTCGCAGTAATCCTGACCAACCCCAAAGCCGCGTTCAGCTCGTCAACACAGCCATAGGCATCCACCCGGCTGTCGGTTTTCGGAACACGCCGCCCATACATGAGCGACGTCTCGCCTGAATCGCCGGTTTTCGTCGCAATCGACAAAACGATTGAAGCAAAGAAAGCGGCAGTCCGCTGCCAGACCGTCGCGTGCCGATTTGGTTAACCCAGCATTGGCTGAACTTCCGGCTCTTCCATGAGTGAGGTGCCGATCTGTTCGCCCAATTCCACGAGCTTGATCTCCCGCACCGCGGGAAACCCAGTCCCAGCCGGAATCAGGTGACCCATAATCACGTTCTCCTTGAAGCCACGCAGACTATCGACCTTGCCGAGCGTCGCCGCTTCGGTCAGCACACGAGTCGTGTCCTGGAAGGATGCGGCTGAGATGAAGCTGTCGGTCTCCAACGACGCCTTGGTGATTCCGAGCAGGACCGGGGTCGCTTCCGCAGGCTTGCCGCCTTGCTCGACCACCTGGGCATTTTCCTTCTCGAAATCGAGTCGGTCGATCTGGTCGCCCCAGAGCAACGACGTATCGCCTGGGTCAGTAATCTTCACCTTCCGCAACATCTGCCGCACAATGATCTCGATGTGCTTATCGTTAATTTCCACGCCTTGCAGGCGGTAAACTTCCTGTACCTCGTTTACCAGGTGCTCCTGCAGATCCTGCGGGCCGCAGACCTCCAGAATCTCATGCGGTACGACAGGACCTTCGGTAAGTTGCTGCCCTTTTTTCACGAAATCGCCCTTGAACGCGATGATGTGCTTCGTGAGCGGGATGAGGTGCTCTTCCTCGGTCCCCGTCTCCACGTCCTTAAGGATCAGCTTTCGCTTGCCACGGACGGTTCCGCCCATTTCGACCACGCCGTCAATTTTCGCGATCTCCGCCGCGTCCTTCGGACGACGCGCCTCAAACAACTCCGCGACGCGCGGCAAACCACCGGTGATGTCTTTCGTCTTGGCGATCTTGCGCGGCGTCTTCGCCAGCAACGCGCCGGCCTGGATCTTCTGCCCTTGCTCGACAATGACGTGCGCGCCGGCCGGAATCGAATAGCTGGCGAGAACCTCCTTCTTGTCGCCAACTACGACGACCTGCGGATGCAAATCCTCTTTGTGCTCGATGATCACGGTCCCCATTAAGCCTGTCGCCTCGTCGACGTCGCGCTTGATCGTGACGCCCGCGATCATGTCGCGGAATTCGATCTTGCCGCTCTTGTCGGTGAGAATCGGGACGTTATAGGGATCCCATTGCACGAAGGTTTCGCCTTTCTTCACATTCGCGCCCTGCGCCTTCGCGATGACTGAACCAATCACGACGTTGTAGCGCTCCAGCTCGCGGCCTTCGGCGTTGTGCACCCCGATTGAGCCGTTTTTGTTCAGCACAATCCAACTGCCGTCCAAGGCCTGGACCGTGCGCAAATCATTAAACTGAACCTTACCGTCGTTCTTCGCTTTGATGATCGGCTGCTTGAAGGTCTGACTCGCGGTTCCGCCGATGTGGAACGTACGCATCGTCAACTGCGTGCCGGGTTCGCCGATCGATTGCGCCGCAATTATGCCTACCGCCTCGCCGAGTTTCACGAATTGCCCCGTGGCCAGGTTGCGGCCATAGCAATGCGCGCAAACGCCTCGTCCGCATTCACAGGTCAAAACGGAGCGAATCTTCAGGCTCTCGACACCGACTTTCTCGATTGCGGCCGCAATTGTCTCGTCGATCAACTGGTTCGCTTTCACCACTTTCTTCTTCGTCACCGGATCAACCACTGATTCACAGCTGACGCGACCGACGATACGAGTCGAGAGATCGACCACTTCCTCGTCGCCCTCATAGATCGATTTCACGACGATCCCGTTGACGGTGCCGCAGTCGATCTCGTTGATGATCACGTCTTGCGAAGCATCGACGAGCTTGCGCGTGAGATAACCGGAATCGGCTGTCTTGAGTGCGGTGTCGGCCAGACCCTTGCGAGCGCCGTGCGTGGAGATGAAATACTCCAGCACGCTCAGGCCCTCGCGGAAGTTAGAGGTAATCGGCCGCTCGATGATTTCGCCCGACGGCTTCGCCATCAACCCACGCATGCCGGCGAGCTGCTTGACCTGCTGGCGATTGCCGCGCGCGCCGGAATCCACCATCAGGTAAACGGGGTTCAATTCCTTGCGTCCGTCGTTGTGCTCGAGGGTCCGGAACATGACGTTGGAGATCTCGTCGCCCGCGTGCGTCCAGATATCGATGATCTTGTTGTAACGCTCGCCGTCAGTGATGATGCCCTTGCGATACTGCTGCTCGACCTGCTTGATCGCCTTGTAAGCGTGCTCCAGCTCGGTCTCCTTCTCTTTCGGGATGATCATGTCGGAAATTCCGATTGAAATTCCGGCCGTGGTCGCTTCGCGGAAGCCAAGCTCTTTCAGTTTGTCGAGCGTCTCGACGGTCCCATCCTGGCCGGCGATTTGATAGCAGCGCCAGATGATATCGCTGAGCTGCTTTTTGCCCGCAGCCTTATTGAAGAAGCCCATTCCCTTCGGCCAGATCTCATTGAAGATAACTCGCCCGGCAGTCGTCTCGATCACGCGATCGGTCGAGTTGCCGTAGATCGTCTCTTTTCCGTGATCGGGATTCTTGAAGCGGATCCGATCGTGCGTCTTGAGCGCGCCATCAGCCATCGCAAACTCAACCTCGGTCGCGGTTTCGAAGAGCGGCAGGCGCTGTTCCGTGCTGGTGCCGACCGCGCGGCGCGGATTTTGCGTCAGGTAGTAACACCCGAGAGTAATATCCTGCGATGGCGTTGTGATCGGCTTCCCGCTCGACGGCGAGAAGATGTTGTT
>JBHENA010000084.1:0-266 GCA_046262275.1 Chthoniobacterales bacterium | reverse complement strand
CTTCCACCGAGAGGGGCACGTGCACCGCCATCTGGTCTCCGTCGAAATCCGCGTTGTAAGCGGTGCAAACCAGCGGGTGAATGCGGATCGCTTCTCCCTCGATCAATTGCGGCTCGAAAGCCTGGATGGAAAGGCGGTGCAGAGTAGGCGCACGGTTCAGCAGGACGGGGTGGCCTTTCGTGACTTCTTCAAGAATATCCCACACCTCCGGCGTTTGCCGCTCGATCATCTTCTTGGCGCTCCGAACGGTGTGGACGTAGCCGAGG
>JBHENA010000083.1:0-11697 GCA_046262275.1 Chthoniobacterales bacterium | reverse complement strand
CCACCGAGGCCGTTCGGCTCGCGGCCTCGTTCATCAGTTCTCACCGAACGGCGGCACGTCGCTCATGTCACCATGGCCCGGTTGGTTTGGGTCGCGCGATGTTGTTGTGAGCGTTGGGCTCGCGTGCGGCCGCGCGGCCTGACCATTCGTCGTTAAGCGCTCGACTCGCACGATTGCGTTGTAGTCGGGAACGCCCCCGACTCTGTCGAGCACGCCACGCTGGATTATGACATTCCCCTCCGGCCAGTGGACCTGAAGGTTGCCTCGCGCAATCGCCGCCAGGAAGGCGCGCCCGTGGAAGCGGCCCACGTCGTTTACAAGCGCGACGCGATCGCCGCTGCGCAGGTGCAACTGGGCGGCGTCTTCAGGATTCATCAATACAGCATCACGTGGCGCGCCATTGAGCGGGTCGACTTCGGCGTAGATCAAGGTGTTAAACTGTTTCCCGCGGCGCGTGCTGACGTAAAAACTGCCGGAAGCCCGCCGCAATCCCGGCAGATCAACCGCGCGAAAATGTCCTTTGCCGTCAGGCGTCGGAAAGTTGCCGCCTTCACATAGATGGCGGCCGCCGTACTGGAAGGCGTCGCCGGTGTCCGCGAGTCGCCGAATATCTTCGTAGTACTGCACGACCTCCGCGATCTCGTCGCGGATCGCCTGTCCTGTTTCGCAACCGAGAAGGTGCGCACGCTCGGGATCGGCCACCGCAGCCAGCTCACGCAGGATTTTCCATTCCGCTTTTGCTTCCCCCACCTGCCGCGGGATCTCCGGCGAGAACATGACTCGCCGTTCCGTGCTCGTTTCCGTTCCGCCGCCCTCCTGCTCATAGCGCGTCTTGGCTGGCAGCAGGATCACCTCTTCGCGCGCGGGAACGAACATTTGATCGGTCAGGATGATATCCTGATGGACGCGCAGCGGAACATTTGCCAGCGCAGTGCGCACGTAGTCAGGTTCGGGCAATGTGCGCAGAAAATTACCGCCGAGACAGTAGAGTAGATCCAGTTCGCCGCGATCGGCTGATTCCACCATTTCGGTCGCGGTGAGGCCGACCCAATCCGGCACAGGGAAACCGTAGTGTCGCGAGAGCACAGCCGCGTTCTCCACGTTGACCGGCTGATAGCCGGGGAACGCGGTTGCGTAGGCGCCCATCTCCGCGCCACCTTGGACGGACGAATGGCCACGGATCGGCATCACCCCGTTTTTGTCGCGACCAATGTAGCCGCGCGCCAGCGCGAGATTGATAATCATCTGCACGGTGTCGCTGCCGAACTGGTGTTGGGTGATTCCCATGCTCCAGACGAGCACGGCGTTCTCCGCATCGCGAATTAGCTCCGCGAATTGCTGAATGCTGGCGCGTGGCAGGCCGACTTGCGACTCGATGGCGGTCCAATCAAGCGTGGCCAGGTGCGTGCATAACTCGAGAAAGCCGGCGGTGTGCCGATCGATGAAGCTGTAGTCGATCCAATCGTTCTCGATCAAAATCTTGAGCACACCGCAGAGAAAAGCGACATCACCACCCTGGCTGACGGGAAACCAGTAATCGGCGATCTCTGTGCCGAAGAGCGCGCTGCGGAGACTCGATGGCACCCAGTATTTCTTCATCCCCGGCTCGCGATAGGGATTCACCATCACCACTTTCGTGCCGAGCTTCTTCGCGCCTTCGAGGTACTTGGTCGTGACCGGCTGGTCGTTCGCGGGATTGGAGCCAAAAAAGATTACGAGATCAGTGCCATACCAGTCGCTATAACTGCACGTGGTGGCGGCGACGCCGATCGAGGCTTTCATCGTCGCCCCGGAGGGGGAATGGCAGACGCGCGCCGCGTTGTCGATGTTGTTGGTGCCGAAGAAGCGCGCCAGCTTCTGCGCAACGTAGTAAACCTCATTCGTAATCCCGCGCGACGTGAGGTAGAAGGCAATCCGGCGCGGATCCGCGCCACGAATGCGACGCGCGATCCGCTCGTATGCTTCGCTCCAACTGATGCGGCGAAAACCGCGCACGTTCTTCTCACGCAGCATCGGATAGGGCAACCGGCCGAGCTCGCGCAGCTCATTGTTCGGCAGCTTCCCGAGAGAGGAGATGTCGTCGAGCTGCGAAACTTCGAGCGCCGGCATGGTGTTGAGACGCAGCAGATTCAAGCGCGTCATGCACAGATGCACACCATCGATAGTCCAATCGTGAAAACCCGCTACGCCCAGCGCGCAGCCATCGCAGACGCCGCGGCTCAGGACCTGCCAGGCATAGGGCAGGTTATCGCGGTTCTTCCAGACCACGCCCGCCATCTCGCGGAAGTGATGCGGCTTCCAGCGGCCTAGACCGAAAGGAATCTTCGTCGCCAGCCCGCGCTCGTGGTCCACCCGGTGGTCAGTCATTCCGCGAAACAAGTTCAACGTCTTCGGGCGTGTTCATGTTGGCGAAGAGCGCGTTCTCGGAAAGTGAAATCTCCTTCAGCCTCACGAGTCCCCGAGTGACGCAGCGCATCGCAAACTGCTGCATTGAACGGTCGCTCGACCGGAGACAGCTTTCCGCGAGGGCGCGTGCGCCGGCAGGATAAACGGCCGCCAGAGGCTGGCCGCGCGGGACAATGCCTCGGTCGGGCGTGCAGAAAGCCAGCAATTCCGCGAGATAATCGCCGGTCATGCGCGGCAAATCGACCGCGAGTGCGAGCAGGAGGGGCGCGGAGCAGCGGCGCAATGCGGAGACCACGGCCGCCAGTGGTCCGGCATTCGGCTGGGCGTCAGGAATGATAATAATGTCCTCGTGGATCCACTCCTGATGTGCTGGTCCGGCGACGAAGATTTCGACGGGCTGAAGTTGCTGCAGGATTTGGATCTGACGTCGCCAGAGCGGCACGCCGTCGATGTTGATGAAGACTTTGTTCTCGCCCATACGCGAGGATTTGCCCCCGGCGAGAAGCACCGCGCTACATCGCGAGTTCACATTGCGTCAATACCAGCTCCGCGAGCCCGGTGGCGAGATAGCCATTTGTCAGGATTTTGGCGCGCAGACCGCCATTTCCGGAAAGTGCTTTCTCGGCACCGGGCGCGAAGGCGGTGTCGAGCCAGTAACACGGTTTGCAGTGCGCGGTGCCGAGGAAGCGGACCCCTTGCAGTTCAAATTCTTTGCCGATTAGCGCATTCAGATCGACGCCGGAGACGATCACGTTTCGTCGCAGCACGCCTGGGCCTTTCTTCACATGCGGAAAGTTCGCGCACAGGCGCTCGAAGACTTCGTTGGAGAAGAAGGTGATCTGGCCTTTGTAGTTGTCTTTGTAGTCGTAGAAGCGATCGCCGCGGATTCCGTGACCGGCGACGCATTCAATCCGATCCACCTCCTGAAGCGGGTAATCGTCCGGCGCGCGTCCGTGATGGCCGAAGTAGTTGTGGCCCGGCGAAATAAAGATCTGTCGGATGATCACGAGCGAATTTACGCTGCCGCGATGGACAAGCCAAGCGCTGTAGCTAGGCGCCGGGGTCGGGCCTCGCGTCTATGATGTTTGGCGTCCAACTATCCTGATTGTCATCCCGAGGCTGGCGAAGCGCGCCGAGGGACCTCACATCAGCGCTGCCAATCGCGCTGCCACTCGGAAGCGTGATACCGATAGCTTGTGGGAGGTCCCTCGCCGTCTGCGCTGGCTCGGGATGACCGCGTAGGACGCCGAGGGCGGTGCAACGGTAAAAAGATACAGGCGCGGAGGGCATCGGACGCAGGCTGGTGCCGCGACCTTGCGCTGGGTGGAGCGGTCGCTGACGTTAACCGACTCATGGGAACAGTCTGGCGCGTATTTAGATATTTGCGGCGTTATCCGCTTTTGGCCCTTTCCACGCTCGCCTGCGCGATCATTGGAACGCTGATGGTGATTGTGTTCCCGGCGGTGACGAAGCTGGTCATCGACGAGGTGCTTTATCAAAATCGACCGGAACGCCTGACACCGCTGGTCCTGATCGCCGCGCTCGCTTTGCTGCTGCAACACGGACTGGATGCGCTGCGCATCGTGCTTAACAACACCTTCGAGCAAAAGGTGATTTACGATCTGCGCAGCGACCTCTACTCCCACATCCAGTTGCTGCCGCTGCGCTGGTTCGATAATCGCGCCACGGGCGATTTGATGACGCGAATTCTGGAGGACGTGAACTCGGTCGAACGCGTGCTGATTGACGGCGTGGAGCAGGGCCTGGTCGCTGCTCTTCAGGTGATAGTCGTGGTGGGGATGATGTTTTACGTCAGCACCTCGCTGGCATTCATTGGTCTGGTGCCGCTGCCGTTCCTCGCGGGAGGCGCGCTCTGGTACACCCTGACCGCACATCGGCGCTACCGGCTGCAGCGGCGGGCTGCGTCGGCGATGAATTCGCTGCTGCACGACAACCTCGCAGGCATTCGGCAAATCAAGAGCTTCGTGCGCGAGCGCGAAGAGCACGCGCGCTTCAACAAAGTGAGCAATCAGCTTCGCCACGCCACGCTCGTGGTGATGCGAGTCTGGGCGATTTATCATCCCTCGATGTTTCTGATCGGCTCGCTCGGGATCGTGCTGGTGGTATGGGTCGGCGCGCGGGCGGTGCTAAACGGCGCAATGCCGCTCGGCGATCTCGCGGCCTTTCTCATGCTGACCGTTTTTTTGTACGAGCCGATCGGGAAGTTGCACCAACTGAACCAGCTCATGCAGGCGGGACGCGCGGCCGGAGAACGGGTCTTCGAAATTATCGATCAACCAATCGAGCCCGGCTGGGAAGTGCCAAGACCGACCGTGAAAATCACCGGCGATGTTCGATTCGACGACGTCAGCTTCAGCTACGCGGAAGATGGACCACCAGCGCTCACTCACATCAGTTTTCACGCTCGTCCGGGCGAGACGATTGCGCTCGTGGGCACCACCGGGGCGGGCAAATCGACCCTCGTGAATTTGCTCACTCGCTTCTACGAATACGACAAAGGGGAAATTTTGATCGACGGCCGACCGCTTCGCGAATACGGCACTCGGCGTCTTCGGGAGATGATCGGAGTCGTGACACAGGAGAGTTTTCTTTTTAACGGCACGATCCGGGAGAACCTGCTCATGGGAAAACCCGACGCCAGGGACGAGGAGATTTTGCGGGCGGCGGAAGCCGCGAACGCGCGTTCGTTCATTGATCGGCTCCCGGAAGGATTGAACAGCGTCGTGGGCGAGCGGGGGGTGAAGTTGAGTGTGGGCGAGAAACAACGGCTCTCAATCGCGCGCGCCCTGCTCAAGGATCCACCCATTCTGATCCTGGACGAAGCGACCGCGAGTGTGGATACAACCACCGAGCGACTGATCCAGGAAGCGCTCGAGCATTTAATGGCGCACCGGACATGCTTCGTGATCGCGCACCGGCTTTCCACCATTCTCCGTGCCGATCAGATCCTCGTCCTGGAGCGGGGACGGATCATCGAACGCGGCACGCACAGCGAGCTGGTGGAGCGCGGCGGCAAGTATGCGCGGCTTTGGGAGCAGAGTTTTCTGGAGCCTGCGGACGATCAGGATGTGGAGGCCTCGTTGCAACGCATGTCATCCTGAGGCTGGCCTAGCGCGCCGAAGGACCTCACGTCTGCTCTGCCGATCAACAAGCGCCCGAAGCGTGATCCATCACCACTCGTGAGGTCCTTCGCCGTCTTCGCGGCTCAGGATGACAACGTGAGAAGGTGTGCGCGCTACGGTTTTGACGCTGCCGCCGCGTTTACAAGCTCATTGTACTTCGCTTCCAGGGCGCGATATCGCTCTTCCGCTTCGAAGAGCGCCCGGCGCTCCTCGCGCAATGCTTCTTCCAACTCGCGGATCCGATCTTGGACGGCGATCGACATCCCGGCGGCCGCCGGGGCGGTTGCGCGCCCGCCGTTTTCCAGCCCCGCTGGCGGCTCCTCCACGGGCAATGCGGCGAGCAGTGGCGCGATCTCGCGGATTTGCTGCCGCGACGCATCGCAGGAATTGATCACGAAGGTGTCGTCATCGATTTCTCCACGCTGGATGAACTCGCGGATCGCTCCAAGTGTGGTTGGTCCGTAAAGACGTTCGCTGGTCACCTCCACGATCCAATCCATCGCGAGTTCCGGCAGCATGGGCGCTTTCACCCAATTTTGCTGGTCGGAAGAGACCGAATCGTGTGGAGCGATCTGCGCCGACGAGGCCCAGTGTGACAGCTGCGTGAAATCGACCGGACCGAAAATGGTTCCGTCTTCAGCTTTGCGCAGAAACCACTGACGGCCGGACGGCGCGTCCATAACTCGTTAGGGGGTTGTCGGGCTCGGAGAGGAGGCCGGTGACGAACTTCCAGCGGTGGGAATCTGGATGGTCTGGCCGATCTGCAAGGCACGATCGTTCTCGATGTGGTTGAACTTTTGCAGCTCTTGCACGCCGACCTTGTAGGTTTTCGCGATGGACGTGAGGGTTTCACCTTTCGCGACGGTGTGAGCGTTACCGCCTGCCGTCGGAGCCGCAGAAGCGGCGCTCGCGGGCGGTGCCGACGAGGGAGTCGTTTCACCGATCATCACGCCGGGGCGAATGGCAGAGATCTGCTGCTCGAGCTTGAGGATCTGCTGCGAAAGCGCATCGATCTTGGTGTTTTGCTCCTCGATCTTCTTCGTCAGTAGCTCCAGTTGGGCACGCTCTTTCTCCTCTGCGGAGGCGCCGCTCTGTGCCGCCGCGTCGGCCGATAGAGCAACACCGAGGATGAGAATAGCGAGATTGATCGCAAAGCGTTTCATTAGCGGGCAATGTTGGCATCGAGCTTCGGCCGTGGCAAGCCGCTCCATCGCTTGCGTTTTCGAGCATTACTCCCTAGTTTTTTCGCATGCCTGAGCGCATCCAAAAGCCGCCCGTGCCCTGGGGACCGAAGCAAGGCGGCGAAGGAGAGGGACCAAAGGCGCCCGACGTTTCTCGACCTGACACGGAGGATTTGTTGCGCAAGATGCGCAGGGTCGACCCGAATCAATCGAAGCGTTATCGCCAGCGCACGGGCCAGTGATGGAACCAGCTGGCGCGGGGCGCGACCACAGCGTGATGGGCGCGGGTGACGACTTCGCCGGCCTCCTGCGACGCAAGGGACTCCTGATTCCCCCGCCGGTCAGCGTTGCCAGCGGCAGCAGTGCATGGCCGCAAACACAGGGCACCACGATCCTGGCCTTCAAGTTCGAAGGCGGCGTGCTCGTGGCCGGCGATCGGCGCGCAACGGCCGGAAACACGGTGGTCTACGACCGCGCGGACAAAGTGCTGGAGATCGATCGTCATTCCCTCATGGCGATCGCCGGCGTGCCCGCGACCGCGTTTGAAATGGCGCGCGTGCTCGAGCACTCGCTGCAGTTTTTTCGCCGGACGCAGCTGCAGGAAATGAGCGTGGAAGGAAAGGTGCGCGCGCTCTCGAAGCTGTTGCGAGATAATCTTGGATTTGTGATGCAAGGCGTAGGTGTGGTGGTGCCGATCTTCGCGACCTACGAGGCCGGCGCCGATCCCTCGGCGCGTCTCTACTTTTATGATGCGATGGGGGCACAATTTGAAGTCACCGATTACGCGGCAACGGGGTCCGGCTCGCCTGCTGTCCGTGGCATTCTGCATTACGAGAACAACTGGGGAAAAAAGCCGCTCTTAAAATTGAAAGAGGATGGAGCGGTCACGGTTGCGTTGCGTGCACTCGACACGGCGGCGGAGGCGGACACCGCCACCGGGGGCGTGGACAGGAACGCGAAGATCTTTCCGGTGATCAAGATTGTTTCGCGCGACGGCATCCGCACGTTGCCGGATCAGCAAATCGCCGCGCTTTTCCAGCGCGGCGTGGCAGCGCCGGGTCGATGATCGAAGAGCCGTATCGCTGGGTGGAGGCGGTGGCGAATCGCCGCGAGTACATCGAGACGCAGCTCGCCGCCGGCAGCCCAATCGCGGCCGTCGGATGCCGCGACGGCATTTTGTTTGTTACGCTCGGTCGCACACGGCAGAAAGTCTTTGAGATTTACGACCGCATCGCGATGGGAGCTATTGGCCATCCGGGTGATATCGAGCGCCTACGGATGGCGGCGATTGAGCTGGCCAGCATGGAAGGTTTCACGCGCTCCGCGGCCGATGTCTCGCTCCGGCGGCTGGCTTATTACTCACTGAGTCCGGTGCTGAAAGCGGCTTTCGAGCAAATCTACGCTGCTCCGTATCTGGCGCGCATGCTCTTCGCGGAAGTCGGTGAGAAGCCGGAGCAGGACTTGTTTCTCCGGGTCGAGTATGACGGCGGCATTGCGAGCAACTCGGGCACAGTAGAGGAAGCGCGACAGCACTTCGGAGTGGTGAGCGGCACGCGCACTTCGGCGGAGTTGATGGAGTCGTTCTTGAAAGAGCAACACGATGCGGGCGCTACGTTGCAGCGTGCGCTGGAGACGGCTGCGGATGCGTGCGTCATCGGGAAGATGGCTTTGGGGGACGAGGGAGTGCGTGAGTTGCCCGCGAAGGAAACTCTAGCGGGCGAGCGGGGGAAGCATTCGCGCGCGCGTGGGCTGGAGGCAGCGTTCCTGGAGCGATCGGGCGAAGTGGCGATTCGATATCGTCCATTGACGGATGAGGAGCTCCAGTCGCTGAGCGCGGGCCAGCCCGCCGCGAAATGAGGGGAGCGCGTGCGCATCAGTAAGGTGCCGATACAGCGGGCGCTCGCCTGGACGGGTCTGGCCTTAATGCTTTTCTGCCTGGTGTGGCTCCAGTTGTTGCCACCGCGCGTCCGCTCCTCGTTAGGCGAGAGGCAATCTGCCACCGGCACAGGGTCCATCACCGGTGTGGTGATCGATCCGGGGCACGGCGGCGACGATTCAGGAGCGATGCGCGGCGCTGTGCTGGAGAAGGATCTGACTTTGGATGTGGCGCGGCGCTTGGAGCGACTCGCGCGCGCGAATGGTCTTGCGACCATACTCACCCGCGCCGGCGACGAGTCCGTCTCGCTGGCCGGTCGCGCTGCAGCTGCGAACCATGCGCGGGACTGCGTTTTCGTCAGCATTCACTTCGATGAAGGAAGCCGCTCGGCTGCGAGCGGCGTGCAGACGTTCTATCCCCTTAAGCAGGTTAGAGAGACGCCCTCCGCTCCGTCATGGCTGCCATCTCTACAGCAGGTTTCTGCGGCCCCGGCGAATCTGGAAAGCCAAAGCCTGGCAGCGTTCGTGCAGGATGCTTTGGTGGCGCGGACACAAGCTTTCAACCGCGGAACGAGGGCGGAACAGTTCTACGTGGTAGCAAATGTGCGACACCCCGCGGTGCTGGTGGAGGGAGGGTTTCTCTCCAATAATGAGGACATCGCGAAGCTCGCCACGGAAGAATATCGAGAGCAGCTCGCGACCGCGATCAGTGAAGGAATCATGCGTTACCGCGACATCGCAAACCAACAACAACCACCGCCAATCGTGGCAGAGAAGTCTGGAGCTGAATAGCGGGCGTTTCGTGAGCGTCATAAGGAGAACTCGTATGCGAAAATTCGGGATGATTTTCGGCGCGCTCTGGGTTGCGGCGGCGGTGCAGGCGCAGAGCGATCCGGGAATCGCTTCCGCGCAACGCGCGCTAAAGGATCAGGGGTTTTACTATGGGGAAATCACCGGCCAGAAGGACGCGGACACCACCGCAGCAATTCGGCGTTATCAAATTCGCAATGGCTTGCAGATCACCGGCGACCTGACTCCGGAGACGCAAAAATCACTCGGTTTGAAGAAAACTGCGCCGCCTTCTCGCGCGACGCCGAGCGTTCCCCCGCGGCAGCCGGCTCCGCCGGACACGTCCGATCTCCGCGACGATTCTCCGATTGCACCCGTGCCTCCGTCGACCAGCGGCGAAACATCCCCGCCCCCTCCTCCGCAAGACGCTTACGTACCGGGGCCGCGCGGCTTTACGCCCGAGACGACCAGAGTATTTGACGGCACCCCGTATCAGGTCGCGCCACCCAATGTGCAGCGACGGGTGATCGGCGAAGCGCAAGCGCTTCTCGCTCGCCGCGGTTACTACCGCAGTGGGATTGACGGAGTCTACGGGCCCGGGACGGAATTCGCGCTCCGCGCCTTTCAGGCGCGCTTCGGGATCGAGCCCAACGGCAGACTCGACATGGCAACGCTCGGCGCACTCGGCTTACTGCCGGGCCAGGAAGCGCCTGGATTAACCGCGCCGCGCCGGCGCGCTCTGCGGCCATCGGCGATCTTTCCGCCTGGCAGCGAACCTCTCTTTATCCCGCGGTAGGCCCGGCCCGCGCCCGAGCTACGGCTTCGGATCCTCGAACTGCACCGATTGCAGTTCGGCGAAGACTTTTCCGACGAAAATCTGCGCCTCGATCCGCAAAATCAGCCGGTCGGCATCGTCGGAAAGCCAGACGGTTGCTTTGCGAAATTTTTTGTGCGGCTGGAGCCGGCGTTTCTTCCCGATCTTTTTGAGCTGCACGTCGACTTTGATTGCCTGGTAGGTTCCGGTGGGGACGGTGATGCGGTCGCGGCCTTGAACAGTGGTGCTGCAGAGGTATGCGGAGGTGGCGGGATAGACGACGGTGCGCTGCACGGCGCCATCGGGGAGCGGCTGAGTGCGCAGGTAGAGGAGCGCCGAGTTAAGACTCAGGACGTTGGGAAAATGGAAGCGGCGGGTTTTCGATTTAACGGATGAATCTTCTCGTTCCTCGCGCACGCTGGTCACCCCTTCGGGAGTAAAGGTGAGATCATTCGTCATCTTGCTCGCGCGGACGGTTTCCACTTCTCGCACCAAAATGGGACGCAGCGTCACCGCATCCGAGAGGGCAGTATGGTGGATATCGTACTCCCAAAGGCTTCGCGCCATGCCGATGGTGCCGCCGGTCATCTCAAATTGAAAACGGCCGTTCGGCAATTTTGCGAGGTGCACCTCTGCCTTGCCGGCGGTAAACCCGTTCCAGCCGAATCCGTAGCTGACTCGCACCGGCCGCAGCTCCGGGAAGGAGCCTGGCTTAAAAGGTGTAACGGTGCTTTCCCACTCTTCACCGCCAAAGCTGGAAGCCGCGGCCGCAAAGAGCAAGAAACTGGCGAGAAGAGCCTGCAACTGGGATTTCAAAGCTGTCATGGTGGGATAACCCGCAGAAATATCGAATAAATCGCAGCGAGGGTTGCCAGGGGCGAGCGCGATTCTGCACGGCACACGCTCCGGAAAAGAAACACACGCGGCAAGGTGGCCGCGTGTGTTCTCAGCCCAAAATTGCGGGCGTCTTTAAGGCTTGGTGGTTTTGGCGGGGCTGGCAGTGGCGCTCGCCGCTGCGGCCGGCGAGGCCTCGGCACGCCCGGGTTTGTTCAGCGCGGTCACGATATCGTTCGTGAATTCCACTGATTCGCGCGAGTACATGAGAAGCGGAACGCCATTCAAGCTCATGCCAGACTTGTCGAAGACGAGGTCCAAATTATTGGCTTTCACTCTCTCCATGACCACCTCGGTAATTTCCTTCACGATGCCTTCGCGCATGCGGAGGAACTGCTCCTGCAACTGCCGGTCGCGCGTTTGCCGAAATTCGTTGATCTCGCGCTCCATGTTTTTTATCGAGGTGATCTTCTCGTCGCGCTCTCTCGCTTTGGCGCTCTTCGCGTCGGCACTGAGCGCGGGGGCTTCGAGCTGCTGATTGAGCTTATTGATCTCGTCGAGCGCCTTCTTGTAGGCCTCGGCGCGCTCATCGTATTCTTTCTTGGCCGCGTTCTTCGCGTCGTTGATCTTGGCTTCGGCATCCTTTGTTTTGTTG
>JBHENA010000082.1:0-11907 GCA_046262275.1 Chthoniobacterales bacterium | reverse complement strand
GCCCGTAAAGATTCGCTTCTCCCCGGCCCGTCGAGCCGGCAGCGCCCACCTCGCCGTCGACATAGAGCCCCGCGCCGAGAATTGGGGAATCGCCCACCCGTCCTGGAATTTTCCACGAGAGACCGCTCGTGGTTGTGACGCCGCAAATCTCGCCCTTCGCGTTGATCCCGTTGCAGTTGATCGTGCCGTAGATGTGCTGTCGGTCGATAAGCCCTTCTGCAACCATCTCCCTCATGATCCGGCGGTTCGTCTCGGCGCGCTTCTGCGGATCGAGATAATGTTTCGGATCGATCCGGCGTTTCCATTCCAGCCACTTCCGGCGCGATTCTTCCGTGTTCAAATCGTCTTCAATCTTGAAGCCCATCTGCCGCGCGAATACCTGCGCGCCCTGGCCGACGATCAGGTGATGGTCCGTCACATCCATGACCTTTTGCGCCACGAGCGAAGGCGTGCGCACTCCTTCCAGACAGGCGACGCCGCCCGCTCGTTTCTTCGGCCCATGCATGCAACAGGAATCGAGCTGCACCACGCCGTCCGCATTCGGCAGTCCGCCATAGCCCACGCTGGTATCGAGCGGATCAAGCTCCACGATGTTCACGCCCGCGATCAGCGCATCGAGCACATCGGCACCTTGCGTCATCATCGTGAACGCCTTCTGCACGCAGGTCATGTCGCCGCCGTTTTTGTATTTGTTGCCGTTCGCGGACGAGATCACGACCGGCTTCACCGATTTCGAAGTGAGTACGTTAGGTCCCTGCGCCTGGAGTGGACGCGGTGCGCTGGCGGCGAGGCCGGCTCCGATGGTGGTGCGGACAAAATCACGGCGATTCATTTTCATAGGCGTGTCGGGTTCTGCTGCGCTTCGCGGTAGGTGCCGCGCGCGAACGGGTTGAAGTTGGTGTTACGATCGTAAACGTCTACACCTTCCGCGCGTTTCAGCTTGTTCACGACCAGATAGGTGAGCGGTGTGGCGAGCGCTTCGTACAAAACTTTCGCGACATAACCAGAGAGGATCAGATTTAGCATCGTCGACCAGCTGGCGCGCCCTGCGAAGGCGATCAGAATCAGCACCGTCGTATCGACGAATTGACCGATCGCAGTCGACCCGATGGTGCGAGCCCAGAGAAACCTTCCTTCCGTCCAGATTTTCATCTTCGCAAGCGTATAGGAGTTTGTGAACTCTCCGAGCCAGAAGGCGACCAGACTCGCCACGATGAAACGCGGCACGGTGTAAAAGACAGCTTCGAACGCCACCTGGTTCGGCCAATCCGGCGCGCCGGGGATCCAGACCACGAACAAGCCCATGAGCGAAAGCACCGCGCAGGCGCCGAACCCCAGCCAGATCGCGCGGCGCGATGCACCATAGCCATACACCTCGGTGAAGATGTCGCCGAAAATGTAGGTGATCGGAAAAAGAAGCTGCGCGCCGGAAACATTCGCAACGAACGGGCGGCCGTTCCAATCAAAGAGCGGAATCGCGCAAATCTTTTGCCCGACCAGGTTCGAGATCAGCAGCACGACCACGAACCCGTGTACGAGCAGATCGTAAAACCGAAACCCGCTCAGCCGGGTATCGCGCGCGGCAAGCGTTTTGATCGCGGTGTTCGGCAGGGAACGCGACTTTACGATCGAGTTAAACCAGCGCACGCGAAATCGAGATTTTAAGCGTCATGCTAGCGGCAGTGGCAAAGAGAGCTTTGTCGCGGTTCAAAGATTCGTCAGCCAATCTGCGTAACGCGCTCCTGCAGGAGACGCGGATGACGCCGGCCGTGAAAGATCGCTAGAATCCAAACGTCGTCTCCTCGAACAACATAGTAGATCCCGTAGAACCTGAACCGGTGGATCACCGCTCGTCGCACATCCGCAAAACGGATCCGGTGATGCATGGACTCGACGGTTAACGCGTCGACCGCACGATCCACCTCGTCCAGAAATTCCTCGCCTAGGCCCGGCTGGCGCTCATCGTACCAGATTGCGGCATCGAGCGCGTCTTGCTCAGCGAGCGGAAGCTTTCTGACGACGAAACTCATGCAGTCGCGTGCGGACGCGCTCGATCGTGCCGTCCCAAGGCTCCAGCAATTCAGGATGTGCCAGAGCCAGTTCGCGGCGGCGAAGGACTTCCGCCTTTTGGTGCTCGTTCAATTCGTCAGGGTCATCGCCGAGCAACTCGCGCCGGTTGTCCTCGAACCACAGAGCGAGTTGCTGCCGTTCCGCTGGTGACAGTCCCAGAATTGCGGTCTCCAATTGTTCCACACTCACGTCGCCCAGATTACCAAAACTGTGCCTGCGTGCGACAAGAAGTTTCCGGCCGAAGGCGGCAGCTTCGAAGTCATACAGGAGAAAAAGTAGAGAATCGAACCCGCGGAAAGCCGTGCACGAGCAGATCGTAAAAGCGAATCCGCTCAGCCGCGTCTCGCGGGCGGCAAGAGCTCTGATCGCGGTCTTCGACGAGGCGCGTGACTCTAGGGACTCGCGGGCTGCGGAGCACGTGAAATCGAGGTCTCAAGGTGTTGCTCCGGCCAGCTAGCTGCGTTGCGCTGCTACTTCGCGGGTGTTAGCCTCGCCGCTCCGCGATGGGGGCCAATTACAAAGAGACGCTGAACCTGCCCGCCACGGACTTTCCGATGAAGGCGAACCTCGCCACGCGCGAGCCGGAGATCGTGAAAGCATGGGACGAGACACGGCTTTACGAGCAGATCCAGAAGGCGCGGCAAGGGGCGGAGTTGTTCGTGCTCCACGATGGGCCGCCGTTTGCAAACGGCGATGTCCACATGGGTACCGCGCTGAATAAGATCCTGAAGGATCTGGTCGTAAAATCGAAGACGATGGCGGGCTTCCGCGCGCCGTATGTGCCCGGGTGGGATTGCCACGGTTTGCCGATCGAATTCAAGGTGGTGAAGGAAACGCGCGGACTTTCGCCGCTGGAGGTGCGGAAACGCTCGGAAGCGTTCGCGCGCAAGTTCGTCGATATTCAGCGCGCGCAATTCAAACGCCTTGGCGTGACCGGTGATTGGGAGCGCCCGTATCTGACGCTCGATCCGGCGTACGAAGCGGAGATTCTGCGGGCTTTTGCCAGCCTGGTCGAGAAAGGGCTCGTCTACGAGTCGAAGAAGTCGGTTTTCTGGAGCACCGGCGCGCAGACTGCCCTGGCGGTGGCGGAAGTCGAATACCACGATCGGGAAGACACTTCCGTCTATGTGAAGTTTCCGATCGCGACCGGACCGTTAAAGGACAAGGCAAGCATCGCGATTTGGACGACGACGCCCTGGACGTTGCCGGCCAATCTCGCCATCGCCGTGCATCCGAAGGAGCTCTACGTCGTGCAGGAGTTCACACGCGATTCCGCCGCGGAGACGTTCGTGCTCGCTGCGTCGTTGGTCGATAAATTTTGCGCGGCGACAAGGTTCGAGCCGGTGGGTGAGCCAAGAGAAACTTTTCCCGGGAGCAAACTGGAAGGCATCGCTGCGCAGCACCCGTTCCTCCCGCGCACCGCGATTGTCCTGACCGCCGATTTTGTGACGATGGAGACGGGCACCGGCTGTGTGCACATCGCGCCAGGGCACGGAGAGGACGATTACTTGTTAGGCAAAAGGAGCGGTCTGCCCCTCCTCTCGCCGGTGGACGACCGCGGCTGCTACACCGAGGAAGCGGGGTTGCCAGATATGACGGGGAAGTATGTCTTCGACGCCAACGCTGACATTGTGGCGCTGCTGCGGGACCGGGGCATGCTGATTTCGGTCGAAAATTATCAGCACTCCTATCCCTACTGCTGGCGTTCAAAGACGCCGATCGTCTTTCGTGCCGTGAAGCAGTTCTTCATTCGGATCGACGATCTCCGCGGGGCGGCGCTGGATGCGATCCAGGAGGTGAAATGGCTGCCAGCATGGGGAGAAAATCGGATATCCGGCACGGTGGAATCACGTCCCGATTGGGTGATCTCGCGGCAAAGAAGCTGGGGTGTGCCGCTGCCGGTCTTCTATTCGCCGGGAGGTGAGGCGATCCTCGATCCAGCCTGGATTCGCTGGCTAGCCGATCTAGTCGCGACGCGCGGCTCGAACGTCTGGTTCGAGCTGGATGATGCGGCCCTCGCGCGGGAGCTCGGCCTGCCCGAAGGAACAACTCATCGCCCCGACACGATCGACGTCTGGATCGATTCCGGCGTCAGCCATGCCGCGGTGCTCGCGAAGGACCCAGAGCTGCGCGATCCCGCGGACATGTATCTGGAAGCAACCGATCAGCATCGCGGCTGGTTTCAGTCATCGCTCATGACAAGCGTCGCTCTGCACAAGCGCGCGCCTTACAAGTCGTGCGTCACGCACGGCTTCGTGGTGGATGTGGACGGCAAAAAGATTTCCAAATCGAGCAGCTACAACAAGCCGATGGACGCGGGGCATTTCGTCGGCAAATACGGCGCAGATATCGTCCGTCTCTGGGTCAGCAGCGTGAACTACACCGATGACGTGCCGTTTTCGGAGGAGATGTTCACGCGGCTGGGCGACACCTATCGCCGGATTCGAAACACCCTCCGGATCTTGTTAGGCAACCTGAATGAATTTGGAAACCAGGAACCCAGAAAGGGAGAGTCGACCTTAGTCGATCGCTGGATCATCAGCCGTTTGCAGCAGGTGATTGCCGAATGCCGCGATGCTTATGCGGCTTACGAATTCCACCGCGTTTATCACACCCTCAATCAGTTCTGCGCGGTCGATCTCAGCAGTCTGTATGTCGATATCACGAAAGACCGAATGTATTGCGACGCGGTCGATTCGCCGCGGCGAGCTGCGACGCAAAGCGCAATGCGCGAGATTTTCGAAGCGCTGGCAAAACTGCTCGCTCCCATCCTCGTCTTCACGGCCGAGGAAGCGTGGGGCTACCTCGGCAAAGGCGGCTCGATTCATTTACAGGCGTTCCCGCAGCCGGACCCGGCGAAGCAGGATCAGGGCGCCGAACGTGGCATCGAGCAACTCTTGAAGTTGCGCGCCGTTATCGGCCAGGCGGTCGAGCAAGCGCGTCAGGAAAAGTTGATCGGCAATGCGCTGGAGGCGGCCGTTGTCCTGCGTGGCGACACAACCTCCATCCGCAACATGCCGAAGGAGGAGATGGAGGAATTCTTCATTTTGAGCGACCTCACACTGGAACAGGCAGAGATGACGTCCGCCTCGATTACGAGAACGCCACACCAGAAATGTGCGCGCTGCTGGCGGCACCGCCTGAGCGTTGGCCAAAACCCCGCGCATCCGGACTTGTGTGATCGCTGCGAACGGGTGCTTGCACTGCTGAGTGCCGATGCGAAATGAAATTCCTCTTCCTCCTTTCCCTCCCGCTCTACCTCCTCGATCAGGCGACGAAATGGCTGGCGATCCGCCACATCCATCCGGACGAGCCGAGGATCATCGTGCCGGAATTCTTTGCGCTGGTTTATGTCACCAACACGGGCGCGGCGTTTGGTTCGTTTAAGAACAACAACCTCTTCTTTATCGCTCTTTCGTGTGTCGCGCTGATCTTCGTGCTCTCGCTCTTACTGCGGCGACACGCACGCGATACCCTGCGCGATATTTCGCTGGCGCTGCTGCTCGCGGGGGTGCTGGGGAACCTGACCGATCGTCTGCTGCACGGTCATGTAATCGATTTCCTCCTTTTCGATCTGCACGTGCCTTTCGCGCATCCCTGGCCGGCTTTCAACGTGGCTGATGCTTCCATCTGCGTTGCGGTCGGCTGCTTTGTTGTGCACTCCTTGCGACAAGGCAGAGCCAGGCCCGCGGACCTCGAGTGCTAGAACTGGTTTGGTTGTCAGGGGTTGCAAAACGCTTTTGTAGCAACGGCGCTGCGTCGCCGTTTCCAGCGCAAACCGCGGGTCACGCGTAGCGCCTCGACGCAGCGAGGCGGCTACAACAGCTTCTCAAGAGAAGAGCGGCCAGCGCCGTTAATGCGAAACAGCGTGGTGCGGGTCGGGGAGATAAAAGAAAAGAACACCGAGGATCAGATAAAGTGACAGCAGCTGGATACCTTCGATCCAGTTAGTCTCTCCATCGCCGCTGATCTGGAAGAGAATGTAGATCGAAGCGGCGACGGCGAAGATTTCCGGTAGCGAAAATTCGAGATCCATCGGCTTCCCAAACGCATAGGACAAAAAGACGAGCAGCGGGGCGACAAAGAGCGCGATTTGGAGACTGGAGCCGATCGCGATCCCAACGCTCAGGTCCATTTTGTTTTTCATCGCCATAATGATCGCGGTGGAATGCTCAGCGGCATTGCCGACGATCGCGACTATGATGACGCCGACGAATACTTCCGTAATGCCGATCGTCGTTCGGACGCTCTCGATCGTACCGACGAGGAATTCCGACAGCACCGCCACGAAGGCCGTCGCAACCAGGAGGATGATGATGGCCTTGCGCCGCGACCAATGTTCCCCTTTCTCCTCCAAAGCGCCTTCCGCGCTCTGGAAGTAATGCTTGTGCGTGCGGAGTGAAAATCCCAGCAGGCAGAAGTAGGTCAGGAAAAGGACAATCGCGAGGGCCAACGAGAGCTTTTGCTCCATGACCGGGCTCCAGCCCGCAGGGCTGGCGTCGGCGCTGAGATGAAAAACCGTCGGGATGACCAAGGCAATCGCGGCGAGGGAGAGGGAAATCGTCGAGGTGCGAGCGCCGGTTCGGTTGAAGCGTTGTTCGCTGTACTTCGTGCCGCCGAGGAGCATCGAGAGGCCGAGAACGAGGAGGATGTTGCCGATGATCGAGCCGGTGATCGATGCCTTGACTACGCCGGTCAGACCTTTGGAAAGGGCGATCCCCGCGATGATCAGCTCGGCGGCGTTACCGAAGGTGGCGTTCAGGAGTCCGCCGAGACCTTCGCCGACGCGCGCTGCCAGCGCTTCGGTCGCGCGCCCGATCCAACCGGCGACCGGGATGATGGCGATGGCCGAGCAGATGAAGAGCGCGGTGGGGCTGGCGCCGCCGGGCCAGAAGCGAAGCGCGATCGAGATCGGAACAAAAACGAGAAGCCAATCGACTGAGGGTTTAAGTTTCAAAAGGTGGGGAGCCGGTTTGCTTGTTTCTCTTTCTGTCCTAAACGGAGTGGTCTGCGCAAGAAAGCGATAAGTGATCGGCGTCAGAGCAATAAATCCGGCGCGATCTAACCGCGGCTCGCCGGGGGCGTCTGCGAAGGCGGCGACTCTGATGTATGCACTCCGATCGTGCTCCCCACACAGGGGAAGGTATGTGTTTAGCGTTCGACTCTTATAGTTGTCAGCCCGAGGCCGGCTAAGCGCGCCGAGGGACCTCACGCCTCTTGTGCCGGCTCCATTCCTCGTTCAGCGCAAGTTGAAGACCGGGCGTGAGGTCCCTCGCCGTCTGCGCAGGCTCGGGATGACCGCATAGGACGCGGCTCGCGCGACGCCAAACACAAACGTTCCGCACGAAAGCGACAATCGAAGCGAAAAGCCGTCGCATCGATCTGTTCTCGCGCGAAGGTGTGAGAGAAATGAACAACGAAAATAGATCGGGCGCTGGTTCGGAAAACCCCGTACCGCCTCGCAGCAGTGGAATGCCGCGAGCCGCAAGTTTTCTGCTTTTCGTGCTGCTGATTTATGTCGCCTCGCCGTATTACTCCTTCTGGCGTTTTACCCAGGCGCTCAAATCCACCGATCGCAGCAGGCTGGAATTGTACGTTGATTTCCCCTCCGTCCGGCAATCGCTGAAAGAGCAATTGCGCGCAAAATTGTCGCCTCCGTCCGCGCCTGCGGCGCCGGCCGGGCAACCCAACCAGCCAGCAAAGCCGAAGCAGGATATGTTCGCCGGGCTCCTCGAGAGGGTGGGGCCGAGTCTGATCGATCAATTGGTGGACGCGTTCGTCACGCCGGACGGTTTGGCGGCGTTGATTGGCGATCCGAAAATCGCGAAAGAGGCGAAGGCGAAAAATCCCGCGGCGGTGACGCATCTGGAGGAAGCGGACAAAAAGCTCGACTGGTCGGAGGTGAAGTACGCCTTTTTCACCGGACCAAAAGAGTTCCTAGTCGACGTGGACGACACGAAGCTGCACTTCCGCTTCACCGGCTTTCGCTGGAAGCTCAAGAGAGTGGAGCTGGCGATGATCAGCTGAAGAGCTGAGCTGCGGCGCGGCGTGATTGGTGCGCAGCTTCCGGCAATTGCCCATCCCCGAAAATGCCTCGACAGCTCTGTTGCCCGATCCTGCGGAACTAAGACTCGGACGCAGTAGCCGTCCCGCTATGGCAGGTGCGAACCGGTTTGCCGGGCACCCTGTGGAAGCCAATTCTTTTTTGGGCTGCTCGCGGGCCGCGGCGTCGGAGTCGTGGTCGCCTGCACAGTGTTGGACCCTGATGCGGTCGTGGTGGTGGTTTGCTTTGGCGTTTCGCAACCCACCAGCATTAATCCAAAGCCGGCGATCCCGGTAAATTTCCTGCGTATCATGCGCGGACGAAAGAGGTAAGCAGCGAGCCGTCAACGTCCGGCATCGCCGGGCAGCGGTTCGGTTTCACACGCTCGGAGTATCGAACCCCGCGCCGCCGTCAGGAGACGCCAGGTTTGCAGTGGCGTGTGTTTGCAGCTTGGGTTTGTTTTACCCGCGGAAACTGGAAGCTTGCGCCACGATGCTGCGCGATACGCCTCTTCACGCCATCGCGTCCGGAATCGTCGAGAAGCTCCGGGGCGCGGGCTTTGTCGCCTATTACGCGGGCGGGTGCGTGCGCGATCTCCTGCGCGGCCAGACTCCCAAAGACATCGACATCGCGACGGATGCGCGCCCGGAAGAGGTGCAGAAGCTGTTCCCACGCACATATGCGGTCGGAGCGCATTTCGGCGTGATTGTGGTTCTGGAAGGTGGGCTTCAGTTTGAGGTCGCGACCTTCCGCTCGGACGGGCCCTATCTCGATGCGCGCCGGCCGGCGGAGGTTCATTTCGCGACCGCGGAGGAGGACGCGGCGCGACGCGATTTCACCATCAACGGAATGTTTTTCGATCCGGCCGCCGACGAAATGATTGATTTTGTCGGTGGGTGTGCGGATCTCGAGGCGCGACTCATCCGCGCGATCGGAGAACCGGCGCAGCGGTTTGCGGAAGACCGGTTGCGCATGCTGCGCGCGGTGCGTTTCGCGACCACGCTGGAGTTCGAGATCGAGAGCGCGACCTGGGAGGCGCTGGTAAAAAGCGCGCCGACTATTATCGACATCAGCGCGGAGCGGATCCGTGAAGAACTGGTGCGCATTTTTCTGTCGCCACATCGCGCGCGCGGCTGGGATTTGCTGGATGCGAGCGGGCTAATGCGCGCGGTCTTGCCGGAATTGGAGGCGATGAAGGGCTGCGAGCAGCCGCCGCAGTTTCATCCCGAAGGCGATGTCTTCAAGCACACGCGCATCATGCTGGAGCTTTTGCCGGCGCAGGCGTCGCTGCCGCTCGTGCTTAGCGTGTTGTTTCACGATATCGGCAAACCGCAGACGACGTCGGTGGACGAAAGCGGGCGGATACGTTTTAACGGGCACGATCGGATCGGCGCGGAGATGACGGAGGCAATCATGCAGCGGCTGCGTTTCTCCCGAGCGGAGATCGACGCGACGGTGGAGGCGGTGCGGCAGCACATGGTTTTTAAAGACGTGCCGAAGATGAGAGTGGCGAAGCTAAAGCGGTTCATGGCGCGGCCGACGTTCGAGGACGAGCTCGAGTTGCACCGGGTCGATTGCGCGAGCAGCCACGCGATGCTCGACAACTACGAATTTCTGCTGCGGAAACGCGAGGAGTTTGCGAACGAGCCGATCATTCCGCCACCACTCGTGCGCGGTGATGATTTGATCGCGCTCGGGCTAAAGCCCGGGCCGAAGTTTGGCGAAATTCTGGAGGCGGTGGAGACGCGGCAACTAGAGGGCGCTTTCCGGGATCGTGAAGAAGCGCTCGACTGGGTGAAGGAAGAATATTCGTTAGGGCAGAAACATCGAACATCGAACGGAGAGTAGATGCGATCTGCGTCTTCTTCATTCGATGTTGGACGTTCGATGTTCGGTGTTCGATGTTTTCCTTTCTTGCATGAGAGTCCTGATGATCAGCCCTGAAGGGCCGCCTCTCGCTCGCGCGACCGCGCTCGTGGATGTGATCGAGGCACTACCGCGCGAGCTGCGCTCGCGCGGACACGAGGTCGGGATTGTGCTGCCGTATTATCGGGAGGTGGCGCAGGTTTCCACGCCAGCGCCAACGGGTGAGAGACGAGCAGAAACCTATATTAACGACAGCGGCGTGACGGTGGATGTTCGCGTCGGCAGCAAGACCTACGTCGCGGAATTCCTCAGCAGCCGGACGGCGGGCGGTGTGCAGCTCTTCTTTGTGCGTTGTGACGAGTTCTTCGATCGCGCCGGTATTTATGGCGAACATGGCGTGCCATACGAGGATAACGCGGCGCGGTTCATTTTTTTTAGTAAGGCTGCGCTGGAATTGGCGCGCCGCTTGAACCCATCGCCGCAAATCCTGCACGTGCACGACTGGGCGGCGGCGCTCGTGCCGGTGCTGGTGCGGGAGGCGCAGATGCCGTTCCGCACGGTGTTGACGATTCACCACCTGGCGGAGCAGGGGAGTTTTTGGGGGCTCGATTTTGCGCTGACGAATCTGCCGGAACGCTATTTCACGCTGCGCGGCCTGGAGTACTTCGGCCGCATGAATCTGCTCAAGGGCGGCATCTTGTTCGCGGATAGAATCACGACCGTGAGCGAGCGCTACCGGCGCGAGATGCTGACTGCGGAAGGCGGGTGCGGCCTCGAGATTGTGCTGCGCGAAAACGCGCACCGGCTGCTCGGAATTTTGAACGGTGCGGATTACGAGCGTTGGAATCCCGCGACGGATGAACTCTTGCCGGCCGTCTTCGATGCGGAAAAACTGGACGGGAAGCGCACCTGTTGCGACTTGCTGCTCGATGCGCTCGGGCTGGCGCCGATCTCCCAGGCCGCGATCGTCTTTGGAATGGTAACGCGGCTGGTGCCGGAGAAAGGCTTCGATGTGCTGATGCCGGTGCTCGATCGACTGCTCTCCGACGATGTGCGGCTGATTATTCTCGGAGAGGGCGATCCCGCCTACGAAACCGCACTGGCAGTGGCGGCGAAGAAGTATCCTGCGAAATTTGCCTACCGACGTGAGTACGACGAGCGGCTGGCGCATCTCATCGAAGCCGGCGCAGACATCACGTTGATCCCGTCGCGGATCGAGGCAAGCGGCTTGAGCGCGATGTACAGCTTAAAGTACGGAGCGCTGCCCGTGGCGCGCGCGACCGGCGGAATCCAGGAAATCATCGAAGACTACGATCCCACTTCCGAGAGCGGCTACGGCTTTCTTTGTCATGATGCTTCCGCGGAAGCATTCTGGGATTCGATCAAGCGCGCGCGCGAAATTTTTTATGGCAGCCCGGAGACCTGGACGCGTCTCGTTCGGCGCGCGATGACGCAGAATTTTGCGTGGGAGACAGGGGCAGCGCGCTACGAAGCGGTTTACGCGGAGCTGGTGGGGCCAGGCGCGGCCCGCGCGGCGTAGCGAAAAACGAAAATCGTCACGGAGGCGTTGCCGGAAGCTTTCCATCACAACGTTTACGTGATCCTGCTCAAGCGCGAGGCGGGGCGGCATCCCTCCATCAGGCGGGCTAATCCGAAGCGCGATCCGACGAAGCCGTGCGTGTATGTAGGCATGAGCGGGTTGCCGCCGGAGCATCGATTCGAGAACCACAAGCACGGCTACAAAGCGGCGTGGGTGGTGGAGAAATACGGTGTGCGTCTGCTGCCGGATTTGTATGAACATTTAAATCCGATGCCGTATGAGGCCGCGTTGCAGATGGAGATGGACCTCGCGGAGGATCTGCGGCGAGAGGGATACACCGTCGCGGGCGGGCATTAAGTTGTAACGGCGGTCTCGACCGGCGCTACAC
>JBHENA010000081.1:8448-12003 GCA_046262275.1 Chthoniobacterales bacterium | reverse complement strand
CGCGAGGCGTGTCTTCTCGCCGCCGCTCAGGACCGCGGTGGGTTTGAAAACATCGTCGCCCCGAAAGAGGAAAGAGCCGAGGACAGTGCGCGCGACCTGTTCTGAAACGGGGTTCGCCATGTCGCGCGCGGTTTCGAGCACTGTCATGGCGGGGTTCAGCATCTCGACGCGATACTGGGAGAAATAGCCGACCTTCACATTGTGCCCCAGCTCGCGTGTGCCGCTTTGAACTTCGAGCGCACCCCCGAGCAGCTTCAGCAGGGTTGATTTGCCCGAGCCGTTCGGCCCCACCAGCACGATGCGTTGCCCGCGTTCGGCTTCGAAGTTCAATAGGTCGTATACGACCAATTTGTCGTATGCGTGCCGTACGTTTGTGAGCGTAATCACCCGATGGCCGCTCCGATGCTCTGCGCCTGCGATGCCTTGCTCGCTTTGGCCCGGAAACGATCGGCAAACGCTTGCAGTGATGCGATCTCCTTCTGCTGATTCTTGTAGGCCGCGGCATGTTGCTCTTCGCGCGCGACTTTCTGCTCGACGTAGCTGTCCCAGTTCCCGCGATAACGCTGCAGCCGCCGATGCGCGATCTCGACAATGGAGCCGACAAGCTGATTCAGGAACTCGCGGTCGTGCGAGATGATGAGAATCGCGCCGGGATAGTTCTTCAGGTACTCCTGGAACCAGACGAGCGACTCGAGATCGAGATGGTTTGTCGGCTCGTCCAGCAGGAGGAGATCGGGCTCCTGCACGAGCAGACGCGCGAGATGCGCGCGCATCACCCAGCCGCCGCTCAGCGTCCGGGCTGGCCGTTTGAAATCGGATTCGCGGAAGGCCAGAGCATGAAGGATGCGCTTGGCCTTGGGTTCGATCTCCCAATCCGTGTGCTCATCGAAAGTAGCGCATGCTTCCAGCTTGCGATCGCCGTCATGCACGTTAGAAACTTGCGCTACCATTCCGCAGGCAAGCTCGAGTACCGTCTCCTCGCCGGCCGGTGCGTTCTCCTGGGGAAGGAATCCGACGGTTGCCGATTTCTCCAGTGCGACTTTTCCCTCGTCCGGCGAAGCTTCGCCGAGAACAAGCGAGAAAAGCGTGGATTTGCCGGCCCCATTCGGTCCCACCAAACCCA
The DNA here is from genome assembly GCA_046262275.1 of Chthoniobacterales bacterium. Classification (GTDB taxonomy): domain Bacteria; phylum Verrucomicrobiota; class Verrucomicrobiia; order Chthoniobacterales; family UBA10450; genus JACCTI01. The sequence goes on along the minus strand of JBHENA010000081.1, from coordinate 10,880 downwards.
GGCGGTCGCCACGGTTCACCTGGAGTGATACCTCTTCGAAAAGAGTGCGTCCGCCATACGCCTTCGTGACTTGGGAGATGGTGAGCATGCGAGGGCGGGCAATGTCGCAACCTCACATTGCCATGCAAGCGGCGGGGCCTTATCCGTAGTCTTCCCGAATGGAGATTGCGATCGAGAGACTTGTCGCGCTGTGCTGTCTTGGCATCGGCCTGTCGCACATCTTCCAGCCGCGCGCGTGGGTGAAGCTCTTCATCCTTTGGCGCGAGAAGGGCGAGGTCGGCGCCCTATATACAGGTCTGCTTCAGTTCCAATTCGGCGCGCTCATCGTCTCGTTTCACAACGTCTGGCACGGCATCCCGGCGGTCGTGACGGTCCTCGGCTGGGCTTGGACGATCAAAGGCCTGCTCTACCTGACCTACCCGAAACACCCAATGCGAATGTTGGCGCGCATTTCCATTGAAAGATCGTGGGAGTTTGTCGTCGCCGGGGCTCTCCTTTTCGCGATCGGTGTCCTCATTACCTGCTCTCTGGTGGCTCGGAATGCGCTGCTTTGATTGCCTCGCAGCTGGAAGCGGGGTAAATCGATGAACGCGCTTTTTTCCTGAAGACGATTGGAACGCAGATCATTTCCAAGAAAGATGTCATGTTGAGCGTAGCGAAACATCTCTGACGATTGCTTTGGCACGGCGAGTTTCAGAAGGCGAATGATCTGAGATCCTTCTCCCGTTTTGCGGATCAGGATGAGAGGTTTTAGATGAAGAAGATCAACATAAACGCTCTCACGGAAGAGGAACGCCGCTCGCCGAAGGGCAAATATCACAAGCACGTCAAAGACATCTCCATCGCGCTCGGGCGCGATCCGAAGTCGCTCGATTTAGACAAGCGGCACCCATTCGATCTCGCGCTCGTCCGCATTCCACCGGGTAAATTCTACTGTCCATATCACGCCGAGTCAGCGCAATGGGAGCTGTACCTCGTCGTGTCGGGTCGCGGCAAGGTGCGCGATTCCTCCGGCACGACGGAAGTCACGGCTGGCGATGCGTTTCTCTTTAAACCGGGCGAAGCGCACCAGCTCTCCTGCGCAGGTGAGGAAGATTTCGTCTATTACGTTGTCGCGGACAATCCGCTGAATGACTCCTGTTATTACCCCGACAGCGGTAAGTGGGCGGTCCTGAAGGAAGGCGACGAGACGGTGATCGTGAAAGGGAGCGAGACCGACTACTTCCACGGCGAGGAGTAGGTAGCGCATGCCTCCGGCTTGCGCATTCTTTCCAGACCGCAAGCGGGACGCATGCGCTACGTTGACTATATGAGCGCGTCCGCCAGCACCTCCGCCATGTGCTTGGGCTTTCTCGGCGTGAGATGCTCGATCTGGTGACGGCAGCTGGTGCCGGATGCAACGATCGCCGCATTGGTCGGCTGCGCGGCGATTGCCCTAACGAGTAACTGCGCCACCTGCACGGACAGTTCGTATTTGGAGTCGAGTGCGCCAAACGCACCGGCCATTCCGCAGCAGCCGGTGTCCAGGAGCTGCACCGTTCGTCCAGGAAGGCGTTGCGCGAGTCTGACCATGAAGGCCGGCTTCATCAGCGCCTTCGCGTGACAATGGGCGTGGATCGCTACGGTTTGTGTGGCGCCATTTCGGAAGCCCAAGGCATCCGGTTCCCGGCTGAGAATGTCTTCAACGAACCTCTCGAACAACACCGCGCGCCGCCCTGCCGTGGGGGAATCGGCCAGGTTCAGCTCCCGGTAATCCTCTACAAACATCGAATAACAGGATGGCTCCAGAAAAACGACCGGAACGTCGGGAGCGGATGCGCAAAGCAGATTGAGGTTGTGTCGGCCGAGGCGCCTGGCTTCATCGAGGTTACCCTGGCTGAATGCGGGCCGGCCGCAGCAGGCGCGGTCTTTCAGGAGCGAAACTTCAAAACCCAACGCTTCCAGCACCGCCACCGCCGCGATGCCGATGTGCGGCTCGTGATAGCGGACGAACGTGTCATCCCAAAGAATCACGCGCCCGCGCTCCTGTAGCGGCGGTCTATGGCCGCCGAGCGGAGAACGGCCTCTACAGTGCCGTGCGAACCATTTGTCAAAACGCTCGTCCGCGTACTGCGGCAACGGCCGTTTCGCGGAAATGCCGAGCGTTTTGGACATCAGCTTGCGCAAAGGCTCGAAGTCCAGCGCGGCGTTCGCCAGCCCGGGCGCAAGGCAACCGAGCCGCCCTAACAAATCGACCGAGCTCAGCATCCGCTCGCGTAACGGCAATCCATCACGGCGATGCCGCGCATAAAGCAGCTCCGCTTTCAGCAGCGCGAGGTTGACATTCGACGGGCACTCCGTGGTGCAGGCTTTACAGGAGAGACAATTACTCAGCGCTTCTTCCAGCTCGTAGGCGCGCAAAGGGTCGTAACCGTCCGTGCGCAGCTCGAGCA
>JBHENA010000081.1:519-8350 GCA_046262275.1 Chthoniobacterales bacterium | reverse complement strand
CGGCGCGAATCGCATTGGCTCGGCCGCGGGTAGACATGTATTCCTCGCCCGTGGCGAGGAAAGTGGGGCACATCGTGGGCGCGTCCTTGCGGCAGCCGCCACAGCCATTGCATTGCTCCAGATTTCCAATGAACGACTCGTCCTTGAACGCGAACGCCAGTGTCGGCTCGAACGGGAGTCCCCGTTCGCGGTAGCCAGTTGTGCGCAAAAGGGTGTCAATCTTGTAGCGGCCGTCCGGGAGGATCTTGCCTGGATTGAAAACATTCTTGGGGTCGAAGGTGCGCTTGATCTCGCGCATTACTCCGAGCAGCCGCTCCCCAAGTTGTCCCGGCATGTATTCGGTGCGGGCGATGCCGACGCCGTGCTCGGCCGCGAGTGAGCCTTTAAATTGCCTGACGAGCACGGCGACTTCATCCGAGACTTGCCGGAACTTCTTCAAGTCCGCGCCGCCATGCAGATCGAGGACCGGCCGAACGTGCAGCAATCCGGTGGCAGCGTGCCCGTAGTAACAAACCTCGATGCCGAGCGGTTTGATGATTGAATCGAGCGCGGCGACGTAGGCGGGAAGCTGCTCGGGGCGCACGGCCGTGTCCTCGATGCACGTGACAGGTTTCGCATCGCCTTTGCGGCCCGTGAGAAGCGTCAGGCCGGCCTTGCGCATTTCGAGCACGAGATTTATCTCGGCGATCGATTTGCAGATTGTGGTGCGCAGCCCGAGCCGGCGCGCGGCGAGCGCTTGCAACCGATCCTGCACTGCATCGTCATAGAACTCGACCAGCAGAATCGATTCGCACGGCTTCGCATCCAGCTCGAGCAGGTCGCGCGCGGCCTGGAAGTCCAGTTGATGTTTGGTTTGATCGAAGAGCACCCTATCGATGTGCTCGATGGAGGCCGGTTTCAGGTCGAGCAACTCGACCGTGGCCTGCATCGCCTCGGCCACGGAAGCAAAGAAGACGAGGCCGAGGCCTTTCGCGCGCGGCAGCGGCATTATGTTCAACTCCGCCGAGCAAATCGCGGCCAGAGTGCCTTCGCTCCCGCGATGATGTTGTTGAGATCAGCCGCCAGGCGCAGGAAACGGCTGATTCCGTAGCCAGGCCAGCGTTTCTGCAAGCCCGGCGGCATCCACTCAGCGATATCGGGCGCGTGTCGGACGATCAGCTGCGCGATCAAAGCGCGTTCCGGGGCGAGTGTCTCGTGCTCCTGCCCGATATTCTCGACACGTCCATCGGCGAGCACGATTTCGAGCGAGCGGACGTGATCGGCGGTCGTCCCGTAAACCGGCACGCGGGCGCCTGAGGAATCGTTCGCGATCATTCCACCCATGCTGGCGCGGGAGCTGGTCGCAACGTCCGGGCCGAAACAGAAGCCGTGCGGCTTCAGGAAAGCGTTCAGGGTATCAAGCACCACGCCGGCGCCGACTCGCACGCTGCGCTTCTCGAGATCCAGACCGGAGATGCGGCGATTGTAGCGCGAGAACTCGACGATCACTCCGTCGCCAATTGCACCGCCCGCCAATCCGCTCCCCGCCCCGCGTGGCGTAATGGGAATGTTAGCATCCGCCGCCGCTCGAATGACGGAGCTCGCCTGTTGCGCGCTCTGCGGAAACGCGACGGCAAGTGGCACGATCTGATAAATCGAAGCGTCGGTCGCATAGAGCTGCCGCGTCAGGTTGTCGAACCTGACCTCGCAATCGGCGGCGGCAAGCGTGCGGTGCTGGCTGGAAATCATGAAGAGGAACCGGTGCTCTAACTGACTGTAAGCTTGGGCACGCGCTCGCAACAAACGTCCGTCGGACGATAGCGTCCCTTGCGCGTATCTGTTTAGCGTTCGACCCTCTCGGTTGTCATGCCGAGGCTGGCGAAGCGCGCCGAGGGATCTCACGCCTGCTCTGCCGAGTCCGTCCCTCCTTGAGCCCAAGTCGAAGGCCGGGCGTGAGATCCCTCGCCGTCTGCGCAGGCTCGGGATGACCGCGTAGAACGGGAACGGCTCGTGCAGCCCTAAACAGATACCCTTGCGCGGCGACCGCTGCTCCTGTCATTTACTCGCCCGCACATGAAGCGCAGTCTCCCATTCGTGATTATCGGTCTGGTCGCAGTGGTCGCGCTGGGAGCGGGCGCTTTGATTTACAAATCGAAACGGGACCTGCTGGCTTCTGCGCCTACGCCCGCGCCGCTCGCTTCCGGAAAGCCGGGCGCAAAGCCGCCGCACGTCCGCGGCGGCGCGAACGCTCCCGTCACACTGGAAGAATTCGGCGATTTTCAGTGCCCTCCCTGCGCGGCCATTGCGCACAACCTCCTTCGCATAGAGCACGATTACGGTGATCGGCTGCGAGTGATCTTCCGGCATCTCCCGCTCAAGACGCACAACCACGCCGCGCAAGCCGCGCACGTCGCAGAGGCGGCCGGGTTGCAGGGTCGCTTTTGGGAAATGCACGATCGCCTCTACCGAGAACAAGCTGCCTGGAGCAAAGAGGCTAACGTCACTCCGATTTTCGAATCTTACGCTGCCGACTTGAAACTGGACCTGCCGCGCTTCCGGAAAGACGTCGAAAGCGAGGAGGTGAAAGCGCGTGTGAGGGCAGACCAGGAGCGCGCTGCCTCGATAAATGCGATCAGCACGCCGACCCTTTTTCTCAACGGTTTACTTGTGCCGGTCTCATCTTTTCCCGCTGCAAAATTGCGCTCCGCGATTGATGATCTCTTGAACGGGAAAGACCCATTTCCGTCTCCGTCTCCCTCTTCCTCTCCCTCTCCATCTCCGTCTCCGTCGCCATCTCCGTCGCCGGCGCCCTCCCCATGAAGCGCAAAGATCGTGTCCACAAACCGGCGCCAGTCATGGCACCGCGCACTCGCACCATCCTCTATGCTCTCGCCGCCGTGGTCGCAGTCGCCGGACTGGCGGAGGCGACTTACCTGACCGCCTCGCATCTCGCCGGCGCTAACATTGTCTGCATCGCTTCCGCCGGCTGCTCGCAGGTGCTCGGCAGCTCTTACGCGGTCTTCCGCGGCGTGCCACTGGCCGCAATGGGGGCACTCGCCTACTTCGCCGCTTTCAGCTCAGCCACGCTAGCCGCGTTTGGATTTCGGCGCGCACCCGCGGTGCTGGGCGTCGTGGTGGGAGGGATGTTTTTGATAACCCTGTGGTTGTTGTACGTGCAGGCGTTCGTGCTCCACGCTTTTTGCGATTATTGTCTCCTCTCGGCCGCGCTCATCTTCACCCTCACGGGTATTGTAATCGCCGTCCCGCCTGATCGCAGCGGCGGCAACGCCGCCTCGAACTGATCGGTATGTGCGGCGGCTTGAAAGAGGAAGTAAACGCAGCCATCGAGGGTAAATGATGCGAACCGAAGTTGGGGGTGTTTTCGTCCGCGGAAGGGCGAGCTAAATGAACGCGCTTCGACCCAACGTTCGGCACCACGCTGGGTTCATCATTTTCCGCCGAACCGGACCTTTATCTTAATTAGCGCGAAAATCCCTGGACTCTTTTTCTCCGTCCTGCCATAACGCCCAGCTCAAAAACCGATACCCCATACTCATGCGAAAATACCTTTGCCCTTCCTCGGGCTTTCTAATCCCACGTCTCGCGCTCGCCTCTGGTCTGTTGTTGGCTGCGGGCTTCCTTGCTTTTTTCAGTTTCGCCGCCACGCCACCGAGCGGAACCCTAGACGCGGCGCACCCGAAACTGACCTATATGACGGGCCCGAACGTCCAATCGAACCCGTCTGGCTTCGCTGGCACCCTCGTGTGCAACGCCGCCGCTCCTTGCGACGACTACAAGCTCACCGTCGACGCGAGCGGCTTTGTTGGGACGCACAACATTGTCATCACAGTGGTCTGGCCGAATAACGTGGAGGATTACGATGTCTATGTTCACCAAGGGCAAATGCCGCCCGGCCCGGTGATCAAAACGGCCGCTTCCTCCGCGGATCCTGAGATCGCGATCATTGATGCAGTCTCCGGGTTATATACGATTCGGGTCGTTCCGTTCGCGGTCGCCGGAGGCACTTTCACGGCGACGATCGAATTTGTAAAAAAGCCGTCGTCCATCGTACCTGATCCTCCCGGACCGGGCACACCGCGGTATCACAATTTTGCCGCCCCGGAAGGAATGGGAAACAGCGCCGGCGAACCAACGCTCGGAGCAGGCATTTCCACTCAGCCCAATGGTGGACGCACGATGTACATTGCCGGATTGGAAACATTGCGCGTGACGTGGAACGACTGCTCCTCGCCGGCGTCCGCGCCAGCCTTCCCAGGAACGCCTGCTGCTTTCAACCCGCTCTGGGAAGACAAGAGTTTCATCACCGAGTCGGTAGTCACCCTCGATCCGATCCTTCATACTGACGTTGGCGCGGGACGACTCAGCCCAGGGCGGACATTCGTCTCGCAACTGGGGCCCAAGACAAGTTTCCTCGCCTATAGCGATGACGACGGGGAAAGCTACATCCAGAGCCAGGGCAGCGGCATCAACTCGGGTGTGGACCACCAAAATATCGGCGCCGGCCCGTACAACGAGGATGCCAGTCCTCCGCCGCCACCGCATCCGCTGTACGAAAACGCTGTTTACTACGCTTCGCAGGATGCAGCCGTGGCTCAAATGGCCCGCAGCGACGATGGCGGGCAGACGTTTGGTCCGGCGATCCCGATGTACAACCTAACGCAATGCGGCGGATTGCACGGGCACACGAAGGTCGCGCCCGACGGCACTGTTTACCTGCCGAACAAAGGGTGCGGCACAGGCCAGGGAGTTGTGGTTTCCGAGGACAACGGCCTGACGTTTCAGATCCGGACGGTTCCGGGCAGCTCGCCTGGGGATACCGATCCATCAATCGGGATTGATGCCGCTGGGAAGATTTACTTCGCCTTCGCCGATGGCGATGGCCGCGCCAAAGTGGCCGTCTCGAGCAACAAAGGCGTAAACTGGTCCGTCCCTGTGGACGTTGGTCTTCCCTTCGGGATCAAAAACACGGTCTTTCCAGGAGCAGTTGGTGGAAGCGCAGGACGTGCCACGGTGATGTATCTCGCCACCGATACTCCGGGCGGCTACGAAGCCACCGGCGTCTTTAAGGGAGTGTGGCACATCTATGCCGCCCACACTTTTGATGGGGGCGATAGCTGGACGACGGTGCGCGTTTCGCCCGAGAACGACCCCGTGCAAGTCGGCTCCATCTGCACCGGCGGCGTCTCGTGCGGTGAAGACCGAAATCTTCTCGATTTCAACGACGTCGAAATCGATCACGAGGGCCGCGTCATCATCGCTTACGCGGATGGCTGCGTTGGCTGCACTTCGCCCACGGGAGCGGATTCACGCTCCGCGAAAGCGACCATCGCGCGCCAATCGGGCGGCAAACGGATGCTGGCGGCTTTCGGTCCGGAGGATAGCGAGCCCAATCCGCCCGCCGCGCCTCGAGTGGAAAGCGTCACGCGCGAAGGCGATTCTCTGGTACGCCTGCGCTGGTCGGCGCCGGATAACGGCGGAGCGCCGCTCACGGGCTACAACGTCTACCGCAAGAAGGGCGCTGCCGGAGCTTACGTTGTGCTGGGGGCAGGTACGCCCACTGTCACGGCGGACAAAACGACCTACGACGACAACACAGCGACCACGGGCATGCAGTACTTTTACAAGGTAACTGCCCTGAATACCGCAGAGGGGCCGAATTGTGGCGAGTTTGAAGTGGGAGAGCCCATCGACCTCGGTGATCCGTGCATCCTGCCGGGTCTGAGAAAACTCGGGCCCGATCCCGGCACGGGCGGCACCGCGCCCGGTCCCGCCGGCCCTGGCATGAACCTGCAAACGATGCAACTCGCGCAGCCTTTCGTGCCCGGAGCCAACCCCGAGATCCTGCTCGTCTTCCGCCTCAACACCGATCCCGGGACTGATCCGCAGCCAGTGGGCTCTGCCTGGTATATCTCGATGCAAACCCCAGGCGGTTCAGTGCGCGGTGTGCGCATGGCCTGGAAAGGCGCTTCGCCCGGTGAACCGACATTCGAGTCCTACATCGCCCGGCCGAACAGCGCCGGTGGCATTGACGGCCGCTTCGTCGATCCGGCCAGCCTGCAACCGCTTGAGCCGAGCAGCAGTTATGACCCGGCCAACGGCATCATCACACTCGTGGTAAAAGCCAGTCAGCTCGGCCTCGAAGCCGGTGAAATCATTACCGGTTTTAACTCGGCTGTCACCCAAACCAGCGATCCTCTCGTGATCGGTGCGGGCGCGACCTTCACCATTGACGAGATGCCGAACGGGCTGGCCTACACTAACAACTATGTCGTCACACCGAATGCGCTTTGCGCGCCAAACCTGCCGCCGATCGCAGCTCTGGCAGCAAGCTATCCCGCTGGCGCCGATCGCCGAGCGCCGCTGACGGTGAACTTCGACGCAAGCGGCTCGTCCGATCCGAACACGGGAGATAGTGTCGTCTCCTATACCTTCAACTTTGGGGATGGCTCGCCCACAGTCACCCAGAATAACCCGACGATTTCGCATACCTACACCGACCACGGCATCTACAAAGCTTCGGTGGTGGTAAGGGATTCTAAACACGCCGTCAGCACCAATCCGGCGGAAGAGATAATCCAGGTCAAGCTGCCATTGCTGCGGATCGTTTCGCGCCTGACGCACGGCAAGCCGGGGAAATTTCACGGACCGAAGGGGCCCTGGAACATCCTGCTGCCGATCGACGGGCTCAGTGGAGTCGAGCCTCGGCGCGTGGGCGGCCAGAATGGTTCTGGTAAGTATTCCATCATCTACACGTTTGATCGGAGGATCAAACCCGGTGGAAGCGGCGCCGCGACGGTGAGCGATCCAGACGCGACCGTAAATGTCGTAGCTGGACCCAAACCCAAGCAGGTGACGGTCAACCTGGACGGGGTAAAGAATCACCAGCGTCTGGTCGTGACACTGAACAACGTCCAGGACGTTGCCGGAGCTGTTTTGACCGACGGGCGGGCGCGAATGCGCCTCCTGCTGGGTGACGTGAACGGCGACGGCAAAGTGAAACAGAACGACGTCCAGGCGGTTGATGCGCAGTTCGGCACCGACGCTACTCAGGAGAACTTCCACAAGGACGTCAACGCGAACGGAATCATTCGTCACGCGGATCGGGACCTCACCAGATCGCAGCTGGGAAAGAAGTTGCCCTAGCCGGCCCCTGAATTGAGCGCCTGCGGCGGAAACCCGCAGGCGCTTCGGGTGCTCTACCTGGCTCGCAAGGCGCTACTGCCCTGCTTACTCCGTCGCGCCCTCAGTCCGTTTAATCGAGTAGGTCGACAGAAACTCGGCGTCACGTCCGCGGGCGTTCACTTGTGCCGGCGGGCTTCCATTCCCGGCGGGCAGCGTCCATTCGTAATTAAAATTCTTGATCGCGGCATCGCCAACCTGCCGCGCTTCATCCAGTTTCCCCACATCGCTGTAGCGCAGGCGTTTCGCTTCCGCGTCCTCCCGCGCCACCGCGGTCACGAATCGCACTTTGCCGTCTTCTTTGCCAAAGGCGACGATCAGGTGCGAGAAACTGCCGTCGCGCAACTTCCAGATTTCCTGCTGCTTTCGCTCGTCGCGTTCGAAGCTGCCGATTTCCCGCAAGCGCTTCCCGGCTTCCTCTCGGCTCATGTTCAGGCGAAGGCCCAGGATATCGCGCCGCAGCTCCGGCGCGGGCCCACCGTCGGCCGCCAGCACTGCGGATAGGAATAGAACGGTCCAGGCAAGATTCTTCATTTCTGGTTTCTCCTCACTGCAAACTGATTCGCGGGCACGTTGCTAGTCCAAGCGGCGGTTTACAACGAGTTCGTGACTCCGCTCGCTTCGGCCATCGCAAGTCGCCGCCGCGGCAGGG
>JBHENA010000081.1:0-509 GCA_046262275.1 Chthoniobacterales bacterium | reverse complement strand
GCCGAATGGACCATCATTAGCTCTGTCACGTTCGCCGGTGTCAGTAATCCGACCAGCCGCTTCATGCCGTCGAGCACCGGCACAGCGGGGCAATTTGACTCCTGCATGATGCGGAACGCTTCCTCGAATGATGTGCCGGTCGTCACAGTCGGGATTCCGCGACGCATTACGTCCGCCACCCGCATGCCCGGATCGTCACGACGCAAGGCGGCAATCAAGTCGTTTCGCAACAGGACGCCCGCGACCGCCCCGCGGGCGTCCACCACCGGAAAATCGTGTTGCGAAGTAGCGAGCAGCGCGTCGACTGCCTCCAATAAAGATGCCTCCGCCGGCAGCGACCGGAACTCCCGCACCATCGCGCTTGACACCGGCAGGCCGCGTGAGACGTCCCGCATCTGTGCTACCGCCGCCTCCTGCGAAGCGCCGATGTAGATGAAGAGCGCGATGAAGATCAGGATCGGATTGCCAAACAACCCCAGGAAACCGAGAACGAATGCGCAACCCTGTCC
>JBHENA010000080.1:0-12054 GCA_046262275.1 Chthoniobacterales bacterium | reverse complement strand
TCGTTCCCGCGAGCTGCAAGAGTCGCGCCAATTGTTTACGACCGCGCTTCCGCTCGGACGGGAAATATCAAAACGTGAGGTCGATGAGCGGCGAACCGTCAGCCCGTTTATAAGCCTTGGGGCTCAAGAATCTTTCCAGCTCGAGGATCGCTGTGATCGGGCTCTGATTTAAGCGTCTTTAACTCAACGGCTCGCCACCGTGACCGTGCACGCCACCCACGCGAGGCAGACACCAGAAGCTACCGCAAACCGCATCACTCATGGGTATCTGTCACGCGACCGCCTTGTCAACGGCGGAGGAACCGCGATTTCACGAGACACGCGATTAAAAACTGCACCCCGTTTTAACACATCAGCCCCGGTGCGGTCGTTTCCCGGGAAGCGGGGCTGTTCTCCTCTGAACCTGAGCTACTCGCGATGACATCAGACAATATATGTCATATAAAGTAAGTGGGTAGTGGGTCAGATGGATTCTAGTGGTTAGAGGGTTCCCCATTGCCATCCACATCCAGATACCACGGCAGCTTTCGTGGCTGCGGCGGATAAGTCATCGGAGTTGACCGTTTTGGCGTGAGCCGCATTTCGAACGCCGCTTCAAACTGCAATTCCAGCTTCGACTCGAAATACCCGTCCATCATTTTAACGACGTTCTCTAGCGTCCATTGATGGTCAGCGACCTGCGCCGCGCAAGCTGGAGTCGTCTTCAGCGTCGTGTGCTTGCGGCAGAAATTGTAGTGCATGAAGTGCAGCGCCAGCATGTGGCAATGATTCTCTGTCTTTTTCGAGAACCCGTTTGTTAACCGCGTGAACCTGCGGTTCGTCATGCGCAACGTGAGATTCTGCCGCTCGATGTAGCTCGTGCTCACTAAATCAATGTCAGGAGTTCCAAACACCGGCTTCCTCTCGACCCTCGTCACAACGTCTTTCCCGTCCTCGTCTTTACCGTAAATCTTGATGAGCTGCGCGTAGTTCACGGTCGCGAAGTTCGCGCCGATAGCCCAGCGATATGCAGGATGCGCGTCCGTGCTGATCTGCACCGTCTCGTTAAAGCGCTTGCTTAGATCCGCGCAGAACGCGTGTGCCGTGCGGCCGGAACGATCACCGACGCGCCACGCCGGAATGAGCTTCGTTTCTGCGCAAATCGCCGTCCACGTCCACACGTCACCAGGATGCTCGCCCTTTGCTTTCGCTTTCGACTTCTCGCGGCATCCGACGAACGACCATACCTCGTCGAGCTGGAGAACCTTGCAGGGAAAATTACGAAGATGCTGTCTTGATATGATGAACAGGCCTCTCCCGCTTGCGCCAGCAGTCCTACGATTGTGTTCTTGGCCGCACCCGTTATGCGCGAGGTGCTCAAGATCGAATTGCCTTCGATCAAGCAGCGAAGAATTGATGCCCGTTTCGCAACAGAAAGCTTCAGTGACATGCTTGCAGAATATGTTTGACGCTGCTTGCTAGCAAGCATAATTTGCAAATTAAATGATGCTTACAAAGAAATCCGAGACGGCCACCGTGCAATCGCTGGGTGGTAAGGCCAGAGCAGCAATCCTGTCACCTGAGGAGCGCAAGGCAATCGCGAGCCGCGCCGCGACTGCTAGGTGGGATATACAGACCGCGACGCATGAAGGGACAATCCAGATCGGAGAGAACATATCGATGCGATGCGCTGTACTCGAAGACGGCACTCGCGTTCTGACGCAGCAAGGGATGCACGTTGCCCTTGGACGGCACAAAAATATCCAAGGAGAATTTGTAAACGTGGACAAGCCCAAGTTTCTGGCTGCTGCGAATCTTAGTCCGTTCATTTCCAAAGACTTAGAGGAAACGTGGACTCCAATTAAATTTCGACCGTCCACGAAGAGCGGCGGCAACGCTAATGCTGTCTCAATCGGCTATCGGGCTGAGATTTTGCCGCTCGTGTGCCACGTCTATGAAGACGCAGAGCGTGCTGGGGTGCTGCATGTCAGCCAGAAACACATCGCCGAGAAGGCTCGGGTACTATCGCGGAGCTTTTCCAAGCTCGGCATCGTTGCGCTCGTTGACGAGGCAACTGGCTATCAATACGACCGCGCCCAAGACGCGCTGGCTAAGATCCTCGAAAAGTTCATCGCGAAAGAATTGCAGCCGTGGACGCGGACTTTCCCTCTCGAATTTTACCAGCACATCTGCCGCTTAAATGGATGGGGTTTCAATCCCGAAACAATGCAAGGGCCGCGTCGGTTGGCCCAGTGCACGACAGAGATCGTATATCAGCGGCTAGCGCCTGGTGTGCTAGATGAGCTGCGGCGGAAGAATCCCGTTATTGACGGGAGGCGCAAGCACAAGCTGTTTCAGTGGTTCACCGGAGAGATCGGCCACCCTAAACTACTCGCGCATCTAGAAGGAACGAAGATTCTGCTGCGAGAAAGCTCAACGTGGGAAGAGTTCAAAGAAAGACTCAACAGACACTATCCGATCATGGTCACTACTGAACTCGGCCTCGAAGTTCAGGAGGTTAAATGATGCGAGCCGACCTCTAGCGCGGGTCGGCTTTCTTCAACACATTGGCGAACGTCCGGTGAGCCGATGATACACCTTGCTCGTCCGGCGTGACCATCTGCAATGCTTTCTTTTTAGCCTTCTTTAGCATCGCGTCGAGCTTCGCAAATTCCTGCTCTACTTCAGCAGGATTCGCGAACGGCTGCGTCATTATCACGCCGTCGGAGCCAGTCTCGTAGTCCGTCAGCACGAGCGAGACATCACCTAGATTATGGGTTTTAAATCCGAATTTGGGCATGTCTTTAAGCAGGCAGACACTCGCCAACAGTGAATGCCTCTTGTTCCTTTTTCCTCGTTAGATTTCTGGCCCAGTCGGAGAACAAACTGAGCGAGACGAGGACCACGTCGATGAAAAGATATGTCGGCGCAGAAACCATCCGAACAGCCATCATCCAGCGGGTCAATTCTTGGAACTGCGCGGCCAGCGCGGGCTCTTCCATGACGACGCGAATGCGGCGGCCGATACTCTCTATTTCGTGCGCTTGTGGGTGCCGTAGATACAAACCCACAATATCGTGGTGGTGGATTACACGATTCGCGATCGCCAAGAAATGCTCAAATTCAAGATAAGAGCGGGTGATCAATAATTCGTGGTTTTCGAGTGTCGCCAGCCTCACTTCATCCTGAATTGTTGCGATGCGAAAACGCGCCTTGAGGATAATCGCGGGATAGAACGCCGCCCAGTACGCCCAAAGCAGCGCCACACTGATCAAAAATACAGTGATAAGATTGAAGAGAAAAGTTTCCATATTCATCTTATTCGAGCCTGAGTTTATCCGACGAAGGCGGCGGAAGCAATTTGTCGATTAGGGTCCGCTGTCGTTCGATTTCACCCTCATATTGGCGTTTCACAAAAAGCAAAATCAGGAAATAAACGCCGGAAGCTACGGCGAACAAAACCCATCCGAGGATGGAGGCGCTGAATCGGTCTGACAATCCAAGAATCAGTTCCTTCAAATCTGACGACTCCATCCCTCGAGCCACGATCCAGAGGGCGGCGCAAAGCGTCACAGCAATCAGAAACGGGATTGCGTATCCTGATGTCACGAATCGATTCGCGATCCGAATCGCAGCATCCCATGCATTTGTCTCCTTGCGCGTATTCACGTCGGCTCTTGCCATCCGATGAAGTTGACTCGCGCTGCAGCATCTGCGTCAAGCTCAGTGTCGTGTCTGCACTCGGAAAAGCATCGCTGTCAAATTACCATAAACGGACTGACCCAACACCAGTAAGTGTGGGTTGGTGCCGCTTCAGTATGGAAATTCAGACTGCGTTATTGGACGGCTTCAGATTCGAGCAGCTACAGCGCCACACGTATCTCAAAAACCAGCAGCGCAACGATCACGAGTTAAACAAGCAGTCACAGGGTATTATTTCAAGCTGCGGGTGGCAGGATTAGTCTGCGCTTCGGTTCTGACAATCGCGATATTAGCGACTGGAGTGTTTCTTGTGCAGATCGGAGCATCCCTGCTGGGTTTTGCTATGCTGGTGACAGCAATTGCTGGACTGATCGGAACGGCAGTGTGGGGACACCGCTCAAGGGCGAATGACGAAGCGATTGCGCCGAGAGAGGCTGAGCAACCGCCGGACGATACACCCGTCTAATTTCAATACCGAACCGGCAACACCAGTCTGGTAGCTATTGGCGGCTGACCCCTTCCCGAGAGGATCCGACGACTTTGCCGCGCTCGCCGTCACCGACTCTTCCTAGAAGAAGCGCCGTATCGGTTGCGATGCCAAGCAAAGGCCGAATGAGAAAAACAGCGCGCTAAGACAGTATCCTTGAAACGGTGTGTAATAGGCCGGCTTCAGCTTGTCGTGAATTACCGTGTGATCGATATCCGCCCGCCGCGCTTTCGCGAACAACAGGAAAGCAATGGCGACAAGCAGCAGTCCACAAGAAATGCGGCAACCCGCGGATGGAACTCTCTGAGTTGGCACTTTGGCGTGGCGTCGCAGTCGCAGTTAGGCGGCCTGGCTGCCCATACGTTCACACATTACTTCCCCGCCATTTCAGCTTCTGTCGGACTACGCTGAAGAATGACACGCCGGGCAACGCCGCCAGCGGCAGGCTTTGCGCTGCTTTACGCACGGTTACGATCGAACCCGACTCCACCTGCAGCGGGTCGCGACCATCGACGGTGAGAAACACCGGATGTTCACGCTCCGTTGCTTCCACTTCGATCACGGCTGCTTCATCGACAATAATGGACCGATTTGTCAGCGTATGCGGGCAGATCGGGGTGATGACCAGCGAACCTGATTCGGGCGCCAGGATAGGTCCGCCAGCTGATAAGGAATAAGCGGTCGAACCTGTGGGTGTCGCGATGATGAGGCCGTCGGCGTTGAACTCTGTCAGCGCTTCGCCGTTTACGCGCACGGCTACGCGCACGAGCCGCGAAATCTCGCCGCGGCTGAAGACGACGTCGTTCAGGCAACGAAGGACCCGGCTCGGCGCGGGGCCGATCGGATCGACATGGACGTCGAGCAGCGCCCGCTCGCTGAAGACCATCTTCCCCGCGGCGATACATTCGATAGCGTCACGATAGTCCGCTGAGGCCGAACAGGTTAGAAATCCGAGCGATCCGATGTTAATTCCGAAGACTGGCTTAATCGCGTCGCCCAACTGCCCAACCACGCTGAGGATTGTGCCATCGCCACCGAGGACGACGAGCAAATCGGCCGCCCGGCCGAGATCTTCGATTGATAATGCGGACGTTTCGCCGTTTAAAGCGGCGGTGTTAACGTCTGCCAGCACCTTCACCGAGGCGCGCGAAAACTCTTCCTTAACCGCGCGGACCAGCTCGGCCGCTCCGGCTTTCCCGGTGTTGGCAATCAGGCCGACCGTTTGCGGGCGCATATAAAGAACTCGTGGTTACCGTCGGTGCCGGTGATCGGTGAAGGCGCGATGCCCGTGACAACGTGGCCCATGTTTTCGACGAAGGTAGCGATCTTCCCCTGCGCTTTCTCGTGCAGGAGCGGGTCCGAGACGATCCCCCCGCGGCCGACATCCTCGGGCCGCAGCTCGAACTGCGGCTTGATGAGCGCGAGGATCACACCGGTTGGAGTTATCAACTCGAACGCGTTCGGCAAGATCAAAGTCAGCGAGATGAAAGAGACGTCGACTACGCAGATGTCGATGGGATCCGGAATGTCCGCCCTGCTAAGATGCCGCGCGTTGAGGTTTTCGCGCACGATGACGCGCGGATCGTTGCGAATCTTCCAGGCGAGCTGGCCATGACCAACATCAATGGCGTAGACCTTCACAGCGCCGCGTTGTAGCAGGCAGTCAGTGAAACCGCCGGTCGAAGCGCCAATGTCGAGGCCGCTCCCGCCGGCGGGGCTGACGGCGAAATGGTCGAGCGCGCCTTCGAGCTTCTGGCCGCCCCGTCCGACATACCGGGGCGGTTCGGCAACGGAGAGCTCGGCCGTCGGATCGACTAGAATCGAGGCTTTGTTCAGCACCTCGTCGCCTCGGCGCACCTGCCCGGCCATGATGGCGCGTTGTGCTTTCTCGCGGCTTTCCGCGAGGCCCTTGTCGACTAAAGCCACGTCAAGGCGGACTTTTTTGCTCATCAGGAGGCGCAGTCGCCGCGATCGATCGTAACTGATAGGACAGTAAAAATCGTCACAACAGTCTGAAGACGAGGCAACTATGTCGTCGCGTTTGTTTGCGACGGCAGAGTTAAGAAAACCGTCCATCGGCGTTGTTGAACACACGTAAGATCATACGGTAATATTTGTTTCTGAGGTTATTACGGCGATGATACGACCACGCCCGATCGTTCGCTAATTCTCGTCAGGTCCATACAGCCTCAACATCACGTCCAAAGACTCAACGTCTTCTGAAGAAGCTCGCCGCCGCTGGTATTTCCGGAACACGATGTCTCGACATTCCATCAGGTCTGCCTTCAGCGGCCGGTCATAATAGGTCCACTCCTTTTCATCGGCAAACTTCGCTTGGAAGCGCCAATTGCCGCCGAACTTCGTCGCACGAACTTCCCGCTTCCGGCCGTCGTCGCCCTTTTCCTTCCATACGTGTTGACTGCGCATCAGCCGCCAAGTCTACAGTAGATTCTTGAAAGACGCAGCCCGACTGCTCGCCTACGCGGCGGCCACGCTGATCCTCGCCGCACTGCTAGCGCCGGTGCTTTTCTGGACGGCGCAATGGCTTGCCGGACGCGGAGTCTTCGCTTTCATGGCCGACTACGAGTTCGACCGCGTTTTTCGACGTTCCGTCCTCATCGTCGCGCTGCTGCTCTTCTGGCCGCTGTTTCGATGGCTGCGGATCGCCGGCTGGCGCGATCTCGGGCTGGTGCGGAACCCGAACCGGCTACGAGATGTCGCCGCTGGCTTCTTGATCGCGGCGGTTCCCCTTCTCGTTTTCGCGGTCGGGCTTGTTGTGTTTCGCATCTACAGCGTCCGGGAGTCGATCTCGGCGGGCGAACTCGCGAGCCGCACGCTCTCGGCTGTGGTGGTGCCTTTCCTTGAGGAGCCGCTGTTTCGCGGTCTGCTCCTCGGTGTGTTGCTTCGGCGGAGCAGCGCGACCCTGGCTATCTTCTTCACGTCCGCAGTGTTCTCGATTCTACATTTCCTCAAGAGCCCGGAGCAGTCAGCTGTGGTCGTCACTTGGTCGTCGGGGTTCAACTCCCTCGCGAACTCCTTCAGCCAGTTCCGGGAGCCGATCCTCGTGCTCGCCGGTTTTACGACGCTATTTCTTCTCGGCTGGATCCTGGCGGATGCGAAAATCCGCACCCGTTCCCTCTGGCTCCCGATCGGCCTCCATGCCGGCTGGATCTTCGCCAGCGCCATCTTCAACAAAGTCGCCCGTCGCGAGTTCGATGCCCTCCCTTGGCTCGGCCGCAGCTTGCTCATCGGCATCGCGCCGCTCTGCGTCGGGCTGCTCAGCTGGGCGGTCGTCCGGCTCTGGCTCCGCCATGTTCAAACTGCGAAACATTGAGCCGCTGCGCGCGGTTGCGTCGCTCTTCTATCCATCGCTCTGTGCTGTCTGCTCGAGCCCCGTCGACGACTCGCGCTATCTCTGCGCCGCCTGCAGTGAGCGAGTGTCACGGATCGAGCCGCCGTTCTGCGCGACCTGCTCCGAGCCGTTCCGAGGCGCCATCACCGAAGCGTTCGCCTGCGCCAATTGCGCACATCGCACGCTCCACTTCGAGAGTGCCGTCTCCGCGTTCCGCAGTCGCGGCGTCGTCCGGAAAATCGTGCACGAATTTAAATACGGGAAGCAGGCTCACCTAAAATATCCGGTCGCCGAATGGCTCGCCGAAGCTCTCGTCGATCCTCGCCTCGAAGGCCGCCGGTTCGACGCGCTCGTGCCGGTGCCGCTGCACCCGACTCGACAGCGAGAGCGCGGCTTCAACCAGGCGGAGCTACTCACCGAGGTGCTAAGCCGACGCAGCGGCATCCCTATGCAGACAAGCCTCCAGCGTGTCCGCTACACCACGACGCAGACGGCGTTTGACCGCACCGAACGGATGGAAAACTTGCATAACGCCTTTCGTTTACGAAAAAATGCAGACGTGCAAGGCTTGCGCGTGCTGCTCATCGACGACATTCTGACCACCGGATCCACGTTGAGCGAATGCGCGCGAGTCCTGAAAGCGGGCGGTGCGCTCTCGGTTCATGCCGCCACCGCCGCACGCGCATAAAACATGGCCATCTTCAAGAGACCCGCGCTGAAGACCCAGAGCGGCCGGAAACGCGAAATGCCGCAGGGGTTATGGCAAAAATGTCCCGGCTGCGAGGAGGTCGTGCACGAGATCGAGCTTGCGCAAAACGACCGCGTCTGTCCGCGCTGCGACTATCACTTCGCGCAAACCGCCAAGGAGCGCATCGAGCATTTGCTGGATCGGGAGAGCTTCGTCGAGCACGACGGAAATCTGCGATCCATCGATACCTTGCGTTTCGAAGGCGTGGCGACGTACAAGGACAGGCTCGAGAAACACGAGGCGGCGTCCGGCTTGACCGATACCGTGGTCAGCGGCCACGGCTTGCTGGAGGGCTACAAGGTCTCGATAGCTGTGATGGACTTCAATTTCCTCGGCGGTTCCATGGGATCTGTAGCTGGAGAACGCATCACCCGCGCGATCGAGTGGGCTACGGCAAATCGCTGCGCGGTGATCATTGTCTCCGCGTCCGGCGGTGCCCGCATGTATGAGGGGATGCTTAGCCTCATGCAGATGGCGAAAACAAGCGGCGCTCTAGGACGTCACGCGGCCGAGCGCCTGCCCTTTATTTCCGTCCTCACTAACCCGACGCTCGCCGGTGTCATGGCCAGCTTTGCCTCGCTGGGAGATATTATCATCGCCGAGCCAGGAGCTATGGTGGGATTCGCAGGTCAGCGGGTCATCAAAGAGACCACGCACCAGAATTTACCGGAAGGCTTCCAGACCGCTGAGTTTCTCGAGGAACATGGATTAGTCGACCTTATCGTACATCGGAAGCGTCTGCGGGCGCAGATTAGCCAACTGCTCTCGTATTTCTCGATCGCTGCTGCGTGACGACGAACTCTCGACGTGCTATCAGCTGCTGAAGATAGTGCTACTTATCGGGACTCGTTAGGTTGGCTGTTTAGCACGCAGCTCTTCGGAATAAAGCTAGGTCTCGAGAACATCGAGCGGTTGCTCGGAGCCCTCACGCTGCCGGACAAACAGCAGCGCATCATTCACGTCGCTGGGACGAACGGAAAGGGCTCCGTTTGTGCGATGCTTGATTCGATCTGTCGCGCGCAAGGTTACCGCATCGGCCTGTTTACCTCCCCTCACCTCGTCACGTTCCGGGAAAGGATCCAGGTGAATGGTGAAATGATCAGCGAAGAAGCGGTCACGGCTGGGCTCGGTGCGATCCGCAGTCTTATCTGCAGCTGGGATCCGCACCCGACCTTTTTTGAGATTGTAACGGCGCTGGCACTTCGTCATTTCAGCGATGAGCGGTGTGAGATCGTCGTTCTAGAGACTGGAATGGGTGGTCGGCTCGATGCGACAAACGCCGTGATACCGGTCGTGTCAGTGATCACTCCTATTTCGCTCGACCACCAGAAGTGGCTCGGCGATACGCTCGGCGAGATCGCCGGGGAAAAGGCGGGAATCATTAAGGCCGGCGTTCCTACCGTGTCCGCGCCTCAGCTAGCCGACGCCAGAGAAGTTATTTCGTCGCGTGCCGAAGCACTGCAAACGCCGTTGGAGTTCATCGCCGATCGCGACGAAACGCACGAACTCGCGCTTGCGGGTACACATCAAAAGCAGAACGCGGCTTTGGCGCGGGCTGCGTTGCGCGTGGCTAACATTGTGGTCAGCCAACAAGCAATCTGTGACGGTCTGGCGAATGTCAGTTGGCCGGCGCGCTTTCAACGCTGGAGCGAGCGCATTGTGATCGACGGAGCACACAACCCTGCCGGCGCTCACGCGCTGGTCCGAACTTGGCAAGAGCTTTTCGGCGACGATCGCGCTACTGTCATCCTTGCAGTGCTGCGCGACAAAGACGTGACGGCCATTGTCGAGGCGCTCCGTCCCATTGCAGCTCGGATGGTTCTTCCACTGATCCGAAGCGAACGAGCTATCCCGCCTCCGGAACTATTGTCGCTTACTTCGACCATAGCTCCCTCCATTGCAGCTACGACAGCCACTTCATTTGAAACAGCTCTCGAAAAAGCCTCCGCAGAGACGGACCGCATCCTTATCACCGGCTCGCTGCACTTCGCCGGTGAGGCGCTCGCCACATTAGCAGGAACTGCAGACAGGCTGGAAGAGTGTCTGCAGTAGACCGCCGGAACTGATGCTTACAGCGCCTCGAGGCGCGGAAACAACGGCACTGGTTTACCTAACGTATGTCCATCGGGCAACTTCCCCCACTCTGCCGCGCTCAACGATAGCTCTTGGCTGTCGCAGTTGAGTTGAGAGATCAGTTCAGCGGCGGCTTTCGGTAAGACAGGAGAGATCAACACCGCGATGATCCGCAACGATTCCGCTAGGCCATAGAGCACATGATCGAGGGTTTCAGCGAGCGTTGGGTCCTTCGCTAACTTCCAGGGCGCAGTTGTTTCGACGTAAGTGTTACAAACCGTAACGAACTCACTCACGGAAGCTAAGGCAGCCTGTGTCTGGAACTGATCCATTTCGCGCCGGTATGCTGCGACCGTGTTAGCCGCCTGGGCAGCCAACGGTCCGTCGCCGCCGACGCGGCGAACCACGCCTGCACGGTAGCGATGGCTCATGTTCAACGCGCGGTTGAGGAGATTGCCGATGTTGTTCGCGAGATCCGAATTGAAACGCTCGATCAATCTTTCTTCAGAAAAATCCGAGTCCTTGCCCGTCGCGATGTCACTCATCAGGTAGTAACGCAAGGTCTCGGCGCCATGCTTGTCTGCTAACACGTCCGGGTCGACGACGTTACCTAACGACTTACTCATCTTCGCGCCGGAGATGTTCCACCACCCGTGGACGACCAGCTGAGGCATGTCTGCATCACTGAAACCGAGCGCGTGCAGCATAATCATCCAATAGATCCCGTGTGCCGGGACCATGATGTCTTTGCCGATCACGATCGTAGGGGGCCACCACTGGTGGAACTCCGCGAGCTCAGCACCGGCCGTTGGCGAGTAATGGCCCGGAGCGAACGAGATGTAGTTCACCAGCGCATCGAACCAGACGTAGGTAACAAATTGAAGGTCGAACGGGAAGGCAATGCCCCACGAGAGTCGTTGCACGGGTCGTGACACACATAGGTCGCCGGAGAGCTTCTCGACTGCGTTACGCAGCTCAGTGCGACGAAACGCGGGAGCTATTAGATCCTCGCGGCTGTCAATGAGTGCGAGCAGCCAGTCTTTGTGCTCGGCGAGCCGGAAGTAGTAGTTCTCTTCTTCCCGATACTCGACCTCGCCCCACTCGGCGCCAAACTCCCCATCAGGTCCACGCTCCTTATCGGTTAGGAACTGCTCCTGCCGGACACTGTAATGACCGCCCTGCGTCGCCTTGTAGAGCTGACCTTCGTCGAAGAGGCGCTGCAGAATGTCCTGCACACATCGCTTGTGGCGACCCTCGATCGTTGCAGCCCAGCCATCGTAGCGAACTCCGAGTTTCTCCCAAAGTGCAACAAACTTTGCTGTCACTTCGCTGACGAACTGCTCGGGCGGGACGCCCTGTTTGTCGGCGGATTGCTGGACTTTCTGTCCATGTTGATCGACCCCGGTGAGGAAGAAAACCTCATCGCCGCGCAGCCGGCGATATCGGGCAATCACATCAGCGAGCACCTTTTCGTACGCGTGACCGATGTGCGGTGCGCCGTTCGTGTAATCAATCGCGGTGCAGAGATATGAACGCGGCGGCATGTGTCGGGAGAGATTGGGGTAGCCCGGCGTTCGATGCAACAGTTCGGGTGCTCCTGATTTCGATGGCGTTCCTGCGGTATTCGGTGTGAACTACCGGCATGGTGAAACGCGCGTTGTCGATTCTCTTCGGCGTAGTTGCTCTTTGTCTGCCGGTCGCGGCGCAGGATGT
>JBHENA010000079.1:11681-12221 GCA_046262275.1 Chthoniobacterales bacterium | reverse complement strand
ACGCACACCAGGGGCGTTTCCCTGCCTGGTTTCCGGTGCTCGTGATCACGCGCGATGCCGTGATTCTGGTCGGCGCCGCGGTGCTCCATCTTCTGAATGGAAAGGTGAACGTGCGCACGAGCTGGACCGGGAAAGTGGCGACCTTCCTGCAGATGGTCGCGATCGCCTGGGTGATGTTGCAATTGCATTTTCTGCCTTTGATCTACGTGGTCGCAGCCGCGGGATTCTTTACGTTTGTTTCCGGAATCATCTATGTGATGGATGGCGTGCGGCAGCTCCAGGCTGAGGGACACGCCAATGCCAGAGTCGACTGACTTCCATCCTCCAGCGCCGGGAAAGCAAAACACCGACGGCGCTGAAGTCTTCGCGGGGAAGGTCGCCATCGTGGGGCGGCCGAACGTCGGCAAGTCCGCCTTATTCAATCGGCTTGCCGGCCGGAATATCGCGATTGTGCATGATCAGCCCGGCATTACGCGCGATCGCCTGGCGGCGCCATGCACACGCGGGCGGCGGCCATTTCTGGTTTGGGACACCGGCGGG
>JBHENA010000079.1:0-11671 GCA_046262275.1 Chthoniobacterales bacterium | reverse complement strand
TCGGGGGCGCGGGCGAAACAGAACTGACCGCGCAGGTGCGAGCTGCCGCGGATGCGGCCATGCGCGAGAGCGACCTGATTCTGTTCGTGGTCGACGGCCGGGATGGCATGGCGCCGATCGACCAGGAGCTGGCCAGGATGCTGCGCAAATCCGCCACTCCTGTGGTCCTCGTGATCAACAAGATCGATCATCCGAAGCACGAAGCGCTCGAAGCGGATTTCGCACGGCTGAATTTCCCCAATGCGGTTTCGCTTAGCGCAGCGCATGGCCGCGGCATTTCGGAGTTGCTGCAAACGATCGACCTCCTGCTTCCGCATTCCGAAATCAGAAATCAGAAATCAGAGATCAGAAATCCGGTGGCGCTCGCGATCATCGGCCGGCCGAATGCAGGAAAGTCGTCGTTGATCAACGCTGTTCTCAACGATCAGCGAACCATCGTGAGCGAGATTCCCGGCACCACGCGCGACGCGGTCGACATCGGCTATGAGCGTGAGGGAGAGAAGTTTCTGCTCATCGATACTGCCGGGATGCGCGCGCGCAGCAAACATTCCACGTCGGTGGAGGTCTTCAGTGTGATGCGCGCTGAGCGAACGATTCGCCGGGCCGACCTTTGCGTGCTCGTGATCGATCTCACAAGCGGCGTTACCTCGCAGGATAAGAAGATCGCGGGCTTAATCCAGGACTCGCGAAAGCCGTCGCTCGTGGTTTTGAATAAGTGGGACCTTGTGAAACCAGAGCGCGCGGTAAAGACGGCCGTGCAGCGGCTGATAATGGAAACACGCGAGCAGCTCTTTTTTCTGGACTACGCGCCGGTTCTGCTCGCCTCTGCCGTTACGGGAGAAAATGTGATGCAGCTATTCGATTTGATCGGCCAGGTGCGGGGCGCAGCCAGAGTGCGCATCGGCACCGGTGTGCTGAATCGCATGTTGCGCGCCGCATTCGACGAGAACTCCCCGCCGATGATCGGCACGCGCCGGCTGAAGCTGTTTTACGCCGCGCAGGCAAAAGGCGAATCGGCGCGCGCGATTGAGCCACCGACCTTCATCTTGTTTGTGAATCAACCGAGGCTCCTGAGCGACGGCTATGCGCGTTATCTGGAAGGCCGCATCCGCCGCGTGCAACCCTTCCCTGGACTGCCCGTCCTTCTGACCTGCCGCGCACGGTCAGAGAAGGAGGATTGACCGCGCTATGTGCGGACCACGGGCATCGGCTTCCCCGCGGAATCGAGCGCGACATAAGTGAAGACGCCGCGCGTGACCAAAACCTGCCGCCCGTCCATGAATCGCTGCACCCAAACCTCGACCGGAATGGTCATCGACGTGCGGCCGATGCGCTCCACCCACGCATAACACGCTACGGTGTCTCCCACCCGCACCGGCTCCAGGAACGACATTCCTTCCATCGCGACCGTCGCCACCCGCGCCTTGGCCGTCTTCGCCGCCAGAATCCCGCTGCCGAGATCCATTTGCGACATGAGCCAGCCGCCGAAGATGTCGCCGTTCGGGTTTGTATCGGCCGGCATGGCGATTGTTTGAATTACCAGCTCGCCCTTCGGTTCCTCGGGAGCATCCATCGACATCAGGATACGAGAACCCGGCCTACCGCACGAGCATGCAATCACCGTAGCTGTAGAAACGGTAGCGTTGCGCGATGGCTTCCGCGTAGGCGCTCAGCACAAACTCGCGGCCGGCAAACGCGCTCACCAGCATGAGCAGCGTCGAGCGCGGCAGGTGAAAATTCGTCAGCAAGCGATCTGCGTGCTGAATGCGGTGCGGCGGATGGATGAACAAGGCGGTCGAGCCCTCCTGCGCGATCACTTTTCCTTTAGGGCGCGCGGCGGCCTCCAAAACACGCACGCTGGTTGTCCCGACGGCGAGGATGCGGTTCGCGCGGTTAATCGCATCCGCCGCTTCTTGGTTGATGGAGAAGCGTTCCGTATGCATCACGTGATCCGTGATGTCTTCACTTTTCACGGGCACGAACGTTCCCAGCCCCACATGCAGCGTCACGAAAGTGTGCGGGAGCGCGCCCAGCATTTCTTCAGTGAAATGCAACCCCGCAGTCGGCGCTGCGACCGCGCCCGGCACCTCTGCAAAGACGGTTTGATACCGCTCCTCATCCAAGACGTCGGCAGGACGGCGCAAATAGGGCGGGAGCGGAACGACACCGCCCGCGTCGAGTGCAAGATCCCCATGAATTGAGACGACGCGGCTGCCATCCGCACAAATTTCCTCGACCCGCACCGGGTTACCGCCGATCTGGATGGCCGCACCGACTCGCATTTTCCGACCTGGTTTAACCAGACAGCGCCAGCGGTTGCCCTCGAGCTGTTCCAGGAGAAGCAACTCGACCGCGCCGTCATCGGAAAATCGGCGCGCACGCAAGACGCGCGTGTTGTTCAAGACCAGGAGATCGCCGGGCGCGACGAATTCCGGCAGCTCCGAAAAAGCGCGATGCTCGATTTCCCGTGAGCCGCGGTGAAGCACCATCATGCGCGCATCCTGCCGGCGTTCGAGCGGCCGCTGCGCGATGAGCTGTTCCGGCAGAGTGTAATCGTAGTCGCTCAGGAGGTGACTCATCTGCAGATGAATCTACCGCAGAGCGTGCCCGCTGAATCAAAGGAATTGCTGCGGCGCCAAAAAGCTCACACCATTTCACATGGACCAGTTCGACTCTGCGCTCGACATCGTGCTCGCGAGGCTGGAGCAAATGCGCGCCGGAACCGGTGAATGGCCCCGCGCGTCGCGCACGGCGCTGGCGGCGCTGCAAGGGTTGGGACGCGAAAAAAGCTCGGTCGAAACGGATGCACCACGAAGTAAGGCCGAGCGCCTGGCCGAAGTTCGCGCGCGGGTCGCGGTTTGCACTTTGTGCACGCACCTGGCGGAAAGCAGGACGCAGACGGTTTTCGGGACGGGCGACCCCGAGGCAGAAATCATGTTTATCGGCGAAGCGCCTGGCGCGGATGAGGACAGACAAGGCGAGCCATTCGTGGGGCGCGCCGGTCAACTGCTGACGAAGATCATCGAGACAATGGGGTTTGCGCGGGGGGACGTTTACATCGCGAACATTTTAAAATCGCGGCCGGACATGCCTCCCGGCGCCCCGGGCAATCGGCCACCAACCCCCATGGAGATGAAGAATTGCCTGCCGTTTTTGATCGAACAGATCAACATCGTGCAGCCGAAGGTCCTGGTCGCACTTGGCGCGACGGCAGTGGAAGGTTTGCTGGGCACGCGTGGGACAATGCGAGAATTGCGCGGGAAATGGCATTCCTTTCAGGACAGACCGCTGATGATCACCTATCACCCCTCCTATCTGCTGCGGAATCAAACACCCGCCGAGAAGCGGAAAGTGTGGGAAGACATGCTCCTCGTACTGGAGAAAATCGGGCGGCCGATTACGGAGAAGCAGCGCAGATATTTTCTGTAATCGGGAGCTGCTCCCGCCCCGCAGCGGTGGTAAGCGTGTCATCCTGAGGCAGGCGTAGCGCGCCGAAGGATCTCGCACCGACCCTTGACATCGGTTGAATGAATTCGGGAGTCCCAAGTACCTTGGGAGGTCCGTCGCCGTCTGCGCGGCTCAGGATGACAGCTTTTCGAACGTGCTCCGGATCGAGCGGCGTGAAGTGAAATTCGCGATCAGCGTTCCGACTATTTTCCGCACCTCGGAGCGACTTACCTTTACTCTTCTGCTAAAAGCGTCCGCCCCCGCGGCGCGCAGAAGCGCGAGCGTGCGCGCGCCGATCAGCGCCGGCAGCGCGGTCGCGAGGCGGACCCGGCGAGGCCGAATCGCGCAGGCGTATTCCACACCGGCCGCGATCCCCTGCTCCGCTCGCGCGCCCCACGCGCGCAGCAATGGTTTAGCAGGCGCTGGATTGCGCGCGAGCTCAGCGGGCGCGCTGCGTGCCGTCCTAAGGTCCTCCGCCGGCAGGTAGCAGCGGCCGGCCCGCAGATCGGCGCCCACATCGCGCAGAATATTCACGAGCTGAAGTCCCTTGCCGTATTCGACCCCGAGGCAGAGCATCTTCTCCTTCGATTCGGCGGTAAAATTCGAGAGATGCCGGAAGCAGAGCTCCGTCCAGAACTTCCCGACGCAACCCGCCACCAGATAAGTGTAACGGTCGAGGTCGGCCGCAGTCTCGAAAGCTGTGACTTGGTCTGCACCGCCGAAATACTGTAGATCGAGCGTCTGTCCCTCGTTGATCGTGGCGAGGACGTTGCGAATATCGTCACGATCGGCTGATCGCATTGTCCTTAACCACTCCATGCAGGTGGGGAGCGCTTCGATCAGCGCGCGTTCGGCGGCGTCCTTTTGCATGGTGGCAAACGCTGCAAAGGAACTAGCAGAAACGTTCGCACTGCTGCGGCCTTGGATGAGCTCCGCAAGTTCGGCCAGCTCTTGCAGCCGTATGTGAAGCTCGATCTCCGTCGTGTCGGCGATCGTATCGGTTGCACGCGCCAGCAGATACGCCAGCCCAATCGGCTCACGCAGCCGAATCGGCAGGAGCCGAATCGAAAGATAAAACGAGCGTGAAACCGAGCGCAGGAGCACGCCCAGTAGCCGCGCGCGTGACAAGTTCGGGGGGGCGCTCACGATACTTTTCCGTCCCCAAAAAAAAGCAGCGCTAAAATTCGGATCGACAAGATATTAAATGGTGACAACGGAATCGATGAGCGGTGGCGCGTTTGAAATGGAAAACGGGACCGGGCCCGGAGCAATCGTTCGCCATCTTTACGTCCACATTCCGTTTTGCGCGCGCATCTGTCCATATTGCGCATTTTACAAGGAGCGGACGGAGAGCTCGCAGATCGCGCGTTTCTGCAGAGCGCTCCTGGGTGAGCTCGAGGCGGTTAACAGGTGGTTCGAGCTGCAGCCGACGACAATCTTTTTCGGCGGAGGGACGCCGACAGCTCTTTCCAGTGCCCAACTCGAGACGGTTTTGAGCGGCTGTCAGGAGCGACTGGATCTGAGCGTGCTGCAAGAGTGGACGATCGAGGCGAATCCCGGCAGCGTCTCGCCGCGGAAAGCCGCCTTGCTGAAGACCTGTGGCGTGACGCGCGTGAGCCTCGGCGTCCAGTCGTGGGATGACGCGCTGCTCACACTTCTCGGGCGCGAGCACAATGCCGCGCAGGCCGAAGCCTCTTTCCAGATCCTACGGGAGGCCGCGATCCAGAGTTTGAACATCGATCTGATGTTCGGGCTGCCGCATCAATCGCTCGCTCAATGGGAGGCGACGCTGGCGCGCACCGTCGCGCTTCGTCCGGACCACATCTCCGCTTATTGCCTGACCTACGAGCAAGACACGGAGTTCTTCCTGCGTCAGAGCCGCGGCGAATATCGGACGGACATTGAAACCGATGCACGATTTTTTGAAACAACAGTGCACATACTCGAAGCTGCCGGTTACGCGCACTACGAGATCTCGAACTACGCACGGACGGGTCACGAATCCGTGCACAATCGCGCATATTGGGCGGGCGAAGATTATCTCGGACTAGGACCAAGCGCGTTCTCCACTATCGGCGGTGAACGGTGGCAAAACGTGCCCGATTACCGCACGTATGACGATCGGGTGCTCGCGGGCAGGTCGCCTGTTGCGTCGACGGAGCCGCTGAGCGCGGAGATGAAGCGCGCGGAGCAGATCGCACTCTCCCTCCGAACGCGATGGGGCGTTCCCGCCGAATGGCTGGCGCCATGGCCGGCGGAACGCGCGGAGTTTATCGAATTAGGTTTGCTGCGCCCGCGCGAAGAGCGGCTGGTGCTGACGCACAAAGGGAAGTTGTTGGCCGATTCAGTCGCGGCGGCGTTTGTGTAGGCAGTGACCTATGGTTCGACTCCGCCGTAGCGCCGCTGCCGCCGGCCGAATTCCTGCACCGCCTCGAAGAGGTCCTGCTTTGTGAATTCAGGCCACAGCTTCGGCGTGACATACATCTCGGTGTAGGAGAGTTGCCAGAGTAGAAAGTTTGAGAGCCGCATCTCGCCGGAGGTTCGGATCAGCAGATCGGGGTCCGGATAATATCGCGTGTAGAGATGTTTGCTGAACATCTCCACATCGATCATCGCACTATCGATGTGCCCGGACTCGATCTGCCGCAGAAGACTTTTGATCCCATCGATGATTTCGAGCCGTCCGCCATAGCTGAGGGCGAGAATCAGAGTCAGCCCGCCGTTCCCGGCGGAGCGTTCAATGGATTTGTGAAGCTGGCGCTGACAAGCCGGGGGCAGATCGGTCAGCCGGCCGATCGCCTGAAGCCGAACGTTTTTCTCGAGCAACTCAGGCGTTTTTTCTTTGAGAAAACGCTCCAGCAAATGCATGAGCGCGACTACTTCCGCTTTCGGACGCTGCCAGTTTTCCGCGGAGAAGGCGTAGAGCGTCAGGAACTCGATTTTCAGCTCACCGCAGCCTACCACGCATTCGCGGACCGCTTCCGCGCCTTGCTCGTGACCTCTAATTCGCGGGAGCCCACGCTCCTGCGCCCAGCGACCGTTCCCGTCCATAATGATCGCGACGTGGCGGGGAATCGATTGAGCCGGAGTGGCCATGCGCCTACAACAAAATGGTCTGGCCGCGCGATGGCCCTACGCTCACAACGGTCAGCTTCGCTCCCGTGAGCTCCGATAACCGCTTCACGTAAAGGCGAGCTGCCGGCGGTAAATCCGCGAACTTCTTCGCGGCCTGGGTCGAAGTCCTCCAGCCCCTCATCTCTTCGTAGATCGGCTCGCACTTTTCGAGTTGCGCGGCATCGCTCGGCGGGACCTCGAGCCGCTTGCCGTTGAAGCGGTAGCCAACACACACGCGGATCGGATCCACCGAATCAAGGCCGTCGAGATTCGTGATCGCCAGCTGATCGATCCCATTGATCATGGTGGCGTAACGCGCAGCCACCGCGTCGAACCAGCCACAGCGCCGCGCACGTCCGGTGGTGGCGCCAAATTCGCGGCCCATCCGGTGCAACATATCGGCCAGACCGGCGTCCTCCGTGGGCAGCGATCCTTCACCCACGCGGGTGGTATAAGCCTTCACTACTCCGAGCACGACATCCATCCGATGCGGCGGAACACCGGACCCGGTGCAGGCGCCGCCGGCGGTAGTGTTCGAGGACGTCACATACGGGTAAGTGCCGTGGTCGATATCGAGGAACGTGCCCTGCGCTCCCTCAAACAGAATCCCTTTGCCGCGCCGCAAGGCACGATGCAGCCAGACAACCGTGTTCGCCACGAACGGCCGCAACTTTTCGCCCGCGGCCAGATAGGCATCGTTCACCTCGCTGAAGCTGATCGCCTTAGCGCCGAACGCCTTCAGGACGCTGTTGTTCTCCCGAATTTTCGCGCGCAGCTTCTCCGAGAAGAGTTCCGGCTGCATCAGATCGCACATCCGCAAACCTGTGCGCGCCGCCTTGTCACCGTAAGCGGGACCGATGCCGCGTTTGGTGGTCCCGATCTTTGCGCGACCTTTCCGAATCTCGCGCTGCTCGTCCAGGACGCGGTGATAGGGCAGGACAAGATGCGCGCAGTCGCTGATGAGCAGGTTCTTGCCGACGATGATTCCCATTTTCTGCAAGCCGGTGATTTCAGCCACCAGCGCGACCGGATCGATGACTACGCCGTTGCCAATGACGCAAACCTTCCCGCGCCGCAGAATGCCGGAAGGAATCAGATGCAAAACGTATTTGGTCCCGCGATGGATCACGGTATGTCCGGCGTTGTTCCCGCCCTGGCTTCGCACTACGACATCCGCCTGTCCCGTCAGCACGTCAATGATTTTGCCCTTGCCTTCATCGCCCCACTGGGCGCCGACGAGAATTGTGTTCGCCATGAAGATGAAGAAACCGACAACAAATCGTCCCGATGCATCCGAGAAAGGACGCATGCGGGACTTCCGGGAAGGATAGAATGCGGTTGTTCCACCGCAAGGAGTTTCCCGTGCTACGACCCCAGTTGCAGGATGTGGTGGTGAGTTCCACCCCCGTGCGACAGGAAAAACATTGTCATGCCGCGCGCCGGCTCTCTATCCTGACCTCATGCGCACCATTCTCCTGATCCTTCTCATTCTACTTTTGATCGGCGCTTTGCCGACCTGGCCCTACAGCACCGGTTGGGGTTATTTCCCGAGCGGCGGTTTGGTCTTGCTGATCATCCTCGTCCTCCTTCTCGTCAAAGCCTGACGAAAGCAGCAGGGACGACAGCGGGATCGTCAACCCAAGCGGCGACTGACCAACACCAGCAGGGCGATACCGGCTACGATCCGGTAGACAGCAAAGGGTACGAAGCCGCGGGCGCGCACCCAGCGCATAAACCAGGCGACTACCCCGAGCGCCACGACGAACGACACCAGGAAACCAATTCCAAGCACTGTCCAGTGGTGCGCGCTCATTGCCACCGGCGCGAGCTCAGCATCTCCCGCATCCTGGCTGCCGGGCGCGATTGCCTTGAGCAGGTCGTAACCTGTCGCGACTGCCATTGTTGGCATCGAGAGAAAGAAGGAAAACTCCAGGGCGGCGGAACGGGAAAGGCCCGCCGTCTGGCCGGCGGCAATGGTGCACATCGAGCGCGACGTTCCGGGGAAAACCGCGGAGAGAATCTGCACCGCTCCTATCCAGATCGCCTGCGGCAGATTCATTTCTTCGAGGCGGTCCACCCGCGGGCGCTGAAAAAGAGCGTCCACTACCCACATCGCGATACCGCCGAGCAAAAGCGCCCATCCCATCACGACGAGGCTTTCGAGATTTTGGCCGATTTGCTTCTTCAGGAGGTAAGATGGGATCGCAGTCACGACAAACGCGATCAGCGTGAGGCTGAGAGGATGCGTCAAGATGGTCCGGTCGCCGCCTTCGCCTCTCGGAAAGGTGGCGATGAAATTCATGATCCTGCTGCGGAAATAAACCGGGAGCGCGAGGATCGCACCGAGCTGGATGACAATGCTGTACATCTTCCAGAACCCGTCGGCCAAATTGATGCCTAGAAACGCTTCCGCGATCCGAAGGTGGGCAGTCGAGCTGACCGGCAGGAACTCCGTCACCCCTTCAATGATCCCGAGCAGAAAAGAAATCAGGTAATCGTTCATGTGTTTTGTGCGGGCGCAGCGTGCTTTAGAGTGCGGCGCGTCCACGCGCCGCTTTCCACACGCGTGACGATTTGGGGATCGCGACCATAGCGGGGCCGTGATGAAAGCGGCGCGCAGACGCGCCGCACTCCCAAAGCGCTTTGCGCGAAGAGGCCACAGCGCGTTTCGAGAGTTTCGCTTTGCACGCGGGCCACAGTAGGAGTCCGGTCTTAAACCGCAAGCATCCGCGGAGAGGTCGCGCACCGTATTGATCGGGATTCGTGACGCGAAGTTTCGCTACCGAAGCGGTGCGGCTCTGCTAGATTTTCGCGCTGGTTTTCGCTCGAAGACCGAGTCGCAAATTTTATGTACGATTTTCTGATTGTTGGCGCCGGTTTCGCGGGCAGTGTCCTCGCGGAGCGTCTGGCGCGCGACGCGGACAAGAAGGTCCTGCTCGTGGACCGCCGCCCGCATCTGGCGGGCAACGCTTACGACCACCGGAATGCCTCGGGCGTTCTCGTCCACAAATACGGGCCCCACATCTTCCACACCAATTCGCGCGAGATTTTCGAGTACCTTTCGCAGTTCACAAAATGGCGCCCCTATGAGCACCGCGTGCGAGCTTTCGTCGAGGGCAAACTGCTGCCCATTCCTATCAATCTCGATACCATTAACCGCCTCTACGGCCTGAATCTTGACTCAGCCGGCCTGGAAAAGTTCTTCGCTTCCGTCAGAGAAGAAGTGAAGCAGATCAACACCTCGGAAGACGTGGTGGTGAGCACGGTAGGGCGCGAGCTTTACGAGAAATTCTTCCGCGGATACACACGCAAGCAGTGGGGCCTCGATCCCTCAGAGCTCAGCTCGCAGGTCACCGCCCGCATCCCCACCCGCACAAACCGGGATGACCGCTATTTCACTGACGCCTACCAGGCGATGCCATTGCACGGCTTCACCCGGATGTTTGAGAACATGCTCGATCACGACAACATCACGATTCAGCTCAGCACCGACTACCGGGAGGTAAAAGCGATCGTGCCCTATCGGGAGATGATCTACACCGGCCCGATCGATGAATTTTTCGAGTATCGCTACGGGGTTCTACCCTACCGCTCCCTTAACTTCCGGCACGAGACGCACGATCAGGAGATCTTTCAGGACGCGCCGGTGGTGAATTATCCCGATGAGCGCGTCCTGCACACCCGCGTGACCGAATTCAAGTATCTCACGGGCCAGCAGCACAAAAAAACCAGCATTGTCTACGAGTTTCCGCAGGCAGAAGGCGATCCGTATTACCCAATTCCGCGGGCACAGAACGCGGAGATTAACAGCAGGTATCAGGCGCTCGTGAACGACACCCCCGGGTTGTACTTCGTGGGCCGGCTCGCTTCCTACAAGTACTACAACATGGACCAGGTGGTCGGGCAGGCGCTGACCATGTACAGGAAAATCAGTCGCAAAAAGGCGCCGGCATCACTTTCACCGTCGCCAGCTTTGCTGGCCTGAGACCAGCGGCGGATCTTCCGCGCGATGCCTCCTGCAGGATGAACTCGGCGCCGGCAGAGTTACTTCCGAGATTTAATTCGCGGAAAGATGGCAGCAAGGCCTTGCTCTGGCTGTTCGTCTTTACCTATTTGCCCTTCCTCATCGCGCACGGCTTCGAATGCTGGAGAGCGCCGGCGGTTGATTTCCCGCCGCTCTATTCCGCCACCAGAGCCGTCTTCGACCAGCACAAGTCGCCCTATGGGACGAATGCTTTCGCGGAGCAGGCGGTCGCGCTCGGCCGCCCCGTGCCGCCTTTCATTTATCCTCCGCCAAGTCTGCTCGTGTTCTTCCCTCTTCACTTTTTTGATTACGACACCGCCAAAGCATTAATGCTGGTGGCGAACCATCTCTGCCTCCTCTTCGCGATCGCGTTCATTTTCCGAAAGCTTTTTCGCCAGGAGTTTGCACGCGCGCCGAGTGAGTTCACGGCTGCGCTCGTGCTCGTCTACATCCTGCTCTTCGATCCCGCTGCGGTCA
Organism: Chthoniobacterales bacterium; assembly: GCA_046262275.1. GTDB lineage: Bacteria > Verrucomicrobiota > Verrucomicrobiia > Chthoniobacterales > UBA10450 > JACCTI01. Next base: position 609 of record JBHENA010000079.1, on the reverse strand, counting down.
CTTTGCGGCTCGGGCAGGTAAACCTGCTTCTGCTCGTCTGTATCTGTTTGACGTGGCACGCGCTGCGGACGAACGGGAGCGCCCTTGCTATCGCGGTGCCGTTAACGCTCGCGATCGCCATTAAGACCTACCCGCTGTTGCTTCTGCCATTGCTGATTTTTCAACGGCGCTATCGTGCCGCGGCGTGGACGATGGGACTGTTCCTCCTTCTTTGCGCCGCGTCCTACCTCCTGCTGCCGCGGGAAGTCTGGCCTGATTGGATCCGACAAGTGTTGCCCACCGGGAGCGAAGCCCACGCCGGGCCGTGGAATCAAAACCTCCGTGCCTTCATCGCGCGAACGTTTCTGCCGAACCCGTTTTCTGATCCTCTCTTTCATTTGTCGTGGCTGGCCCAACCGCTGATTGGAATTCTGTCGCTCGCCGTCCTCGGGACGACGATGTGGGTTTCGTTTCGCACCTCATGGCAGCCCCACTCCCCGCGCGCCGTCGATCTCGAGATGTCGCTGTATCTCTTCACGATTTTCCTGATCGCTCCCGTCTCATGGGAACACCATTTCGTTTATCTTCTGCCGTCTTTGATCCTTCTGCTCCTGCTCCTCCTCGCGCGCG
>JBHENA010000078.1:0-12378 GCA_046262275.1 Chthoniobacterales bacterium | reverse complement strand
ACCACGGTGCCATTCACCGTCACGGGCTTGATTCCAATCACCTCGAACTGATGCTCGGCGCCCAGGCTTTCCAGGAGTGCCAGATTTCCTGCGCGATCTTTGCCGAAGGACCACTCATGTCCGACGCAAATCTGCCGCAGCGGCTTTGAATGCTGGACTAACTGCCTGACGAAGTCCTCCGGGCGGGTGGAGGCAAAAGCACGGTCGAAATGGATAACGAGCAGATGCCGCACACCGAGGTCGCGGATGAGCGCAATTTTATGCTGCGTGGCGGTGAGAAGATGAGGGGCATCGTGCGGCCGAAGGACCTTTGCCGGATGCGGATCGAACGTCACAACCACGGGTGTTCCATTGGCTTTTGTTGCGTGCTGCGCCGAAGTCGAGATCACCGCCTGGTGGCCAAGATGCACTCCATCGAAGACGCCAATCGCGAGAAAAAGCGGACCGGGAAGATCGCCGAGCTGTGAAATGGAGCGCAGGATCTGCATCGCCGGCCGTCACTCACGCGCCCCGCATGCGGGAAACCTCCGGCAGCGTCAAGATCCGCCCGAGAATGTCGACAGGGTCGGCCTTCTGCAGTTCATCAACCGTGACGGCGCGATCGACCAGAAACCGGCCGGAACGTGTCCGGCGCAACTCCTTCAAATGCGCACCGCAGCCAAGCGCTTCGCCGATGTCGTGCACATAGGTGCGAACATAAAAGCCTTTGGTGCACGCGACGCTGAACCCGATCTCCGGCGGTGCGATCTGCTGGATGGTGTAGCCGTAGACGTGCACGAGGCGCGGCTCGCGCTCGACGACTTTCCCCTGCCTCGCCAGCTTGTACAACGGCACGCCGCCTTGTTTGATCGCCGAAACCATCGGCGGCATCTGGTAAAAATCGCCGCGGAATTTTTCGAATGCGGCGCGGACTGATTCTTCAGTGAGAGGCGGCACCGGGCGCTCTTCGAGAACCTGCCCGGCGCGGTCCTGCGTATCGGTCGTCACCCCAAGCGTTAACGTGCCCGCATATTCCTTGTCTTCGCTCATCAAAAGATCCTGGATCTTCGTTCCGCGCCCCAGCGTGAGTAACAACAGTCCGGTGGCAATCGGATCCAGCGTCCCGCAATGGCCGACCTTCTTGATCTGTAAGCGCCGCCGCACCAGCGCCACGACATCGTGCGAAGTCATCCCGGGCGCTTTGTCGACGAGCAGAACGCCGTCAGGAGTTGCAGTCAATGACATCGCAAATCGCTTTCATAATCGACTCCTCCACCTCCGGCAAAGTGCCACGCACGCGCGCGCCGGCCGCCAGTTTGTGGCCCCCGCCGCCGAAACGCTGGCAAATCGCCGCCACATCCGCCGCTTCGCTCTTTGAGCGCATGCTAACCCGCACCTTTCCCTCCAGCAGTTCCTCGAAAAAAATCGCGACGATCACACCACGTATGGCGCGGAGGTGATCGATCAGCCCCTCGTTGTCTTCCGGCCTGGCTCCAAGCTGCCCCGCCACTTTCAGACTAAGGCTGAAGCTCGCGACTTGTCCCTGTGCCGCAAACCGCATCGTGCCGAGCAGCTCGCGCAGGAGTTCTACCCGTCTGCGCGGATAGTTCTCGTAAAGCAACCGGCTGACTCGGCCGACATTGACGCCGCATTTTACCAGTTCCGCTCCAATCTCGAAGGTGCGTGCGGTGGTATTTGAATACTGAAACGACCCGGTGTCGGTCGAAATTGCGACGAACAGGTTCTCGGCGATCTCAGGGGTCATTGGCAGTTGCTGCGTGGAGATGAGTTCGAAAAGGATCTGCCCGGTCGCCGGCGCAGTCGGATCGATATAGTTGAGATCGCCGTAGCGCGGGTTGGTCGGATGATGATCGATGTTGATCCAGGTCCCGGCGCACACTGCTTCGCCTGCTCGGCCGAGACGGTTTTGCACCGCGGTATCGAGCGCGACCCCGAGATCGAAACTTTCGGCGGTGGCGGGAGGACGCGCGAGCAATTCCGCGCACGGCATGAAGCTGTATTTCTCCAGCATGCCATCCTCATTCCAGATCGCGACCTGCTTTCCCATCTGGCGGAGGGAAAGACCGAGCGCAAGCTGACTGCCCAGAGCGTCACCATCCGGACGAATATGGCTGAGCACCGCGATGCGCTGGTGGTGGCGAAGCGCTGAGGCGATCTCGGCAAAGCTAGCGCAACCTTCCAGGTTGCTTGTCTGGCCGCCTGCAAGCTGGAAGCTTGCGCTACCTTGCCGGTTCATCACTGCTCCGTTTCGGGATTGATCTCCTGCAAGATCTGGAAGATCCGCGCCCCACGCTCGATCGACTCATCGAGGTGAAAGACGAGGTGCGGTGTGTACTTCAGCACGACGTGCTTGGACAGTTCCGCCTGCAAGGCAACGCGATTCGCATCCAGCTGCGCGATCACACCTTTCGAGCTGCCTTTCCCCAGCACGCTCACAAAGACATGTGCGCTTCTCAGGTCCGGCGTGACATCCACCTGGTTCACGGTCACGAGCACGTCGTCAAAGCTCAAGTCGCGCGTGATGATCATGCTCAGCTCGCGCCTCACGATTTCGTTTACGCGAAGGAGTCGATGTTTCATAAGGTAGCGCAACCTTCCAGGTTGCTCCGTCTCATCCCGCAAGCTGGAAGCTTGCGCTACAGTTTTTGCGCGACCTGCTCGAGCACGTAGCACTCGATGATGTCGCCTACCTGATATTCGTTAAAGTCCCCGAGCTTGATTCCGCATTCGAGGCCGACGCGAACTTCTTTCACGTCGTCCTGGAAGCGGCGGAGCGTGGATAGTCCGCCATCGTAAACCGGCTGGCGGCGGCGCAAGACGCGAGCACGACCGGTGCGCGCGATCCGTCCATCGGTTACCAGGCAGCCTGCCACGATTCCCTTCGTGAGCTTGAAGACCTGCTTCACTTCCGCGTGGCCAATCACCGTCTCGCGATGCTCCGGATCGAGGAGGCCAGCCATCGAATCTTTGATCTGATCGATCAGCTCGTAAATGATGCTGTAGAGCTTCACCTGCACGCCCTGACTCTTCGCGGTATTCACAGCAGTGCTCTCCACCTTCACGTTGAAGCCGACTACGACCGCGTTCGACGCGCTCGCGAGCAGGATATCGTTGTCGGAGATCGGTCCCACTCCGGAGTGAATGATCTCCAGATCGACCTTCTTGCTCTCGATCTGGCTGAGCGCGTTGGCCAGCGCTTCGAGTGACCCCTGCGCGTCGCACTTGAGAACGATGCGGAGATGCTTCTTGCCGTCGGCGGCTTCCAGAAGGGTCTCGAGCGTAGCGCGTTGCGGCGCTGTCAATTTACCCGCGCGCCGCTCGAGCTGGCGTTCCTCGCTCAGCAGCTTCGCGGAGCGCTCCGATTCCATGACGAGAAATTCGTCGCCGGCCTGCGGGAGACCCATGAACCCGAGCACCTTTAACGGCGTGGACGGGCCAGCTTCTTTGATCGGCTTTCCCTGGTCGTCCATCAATGATTTCACCTTGCCGCCAAAATCGCCGCAGATGAATGGATCGCCGATTTTCAGGGTGCCCATCTGCACGATCACAGTCGCAGTTGGGCCGCGGCCGGCTTCCACCTGCGCCTCGATCACGGTGCCGCGGGGCGTGGCGGTGGGAGAGGCCTTCAGCTCCATCACCTCCGCTTGCGCAACCATATTCTCGAGCAGGTTCTCAATCGCGATGCCTTTCGTGGCGGAGACTTCGCAAACAATCGTTTCACCGCCCCAGTCTTCGGGCGTCAGCTCCCGCTCCTGCAATTGCTTCTTCACCCGCTCGATATTGGCGCCGGGCAGATCGATCTTGTTGATCGCGACGATGATTTTGACGTGCTCGGCTGCCTTGGCGTGATTGATCGCCTCGATCGTCTGGGGCATGAGGCCGTCATCCGCTGCCACCACCAGCACCACGATATCAGTGACGTGCGCGCCGCGGGCCCGCATCTCAGTGAAAGCGGCGTGGCCCGGAGTGTCGAGAAAGGTGATGCGCGTCCCTTTGTGATCGACCATGTAAGCGCCGATGTGCTGTGTGATTCCACCCGCTTCGCCAGCCGCGACACGGGTCTTGCGGATCGCGTCCATGAGGGAGGTTTTGCCGTGATCGACATGGCCCATGAAGGTGATGATCGGTCCACGTGTCTTGAGCTCTTCTTCCTTCTCGATGACCGGCGGTGGAGGCGCCACCACCACCTGCTCCACCTTGTGGACGCCACCGCCTTTTTCGCGGCGCTCCATTTCGAAGACAAAGCCGTGCTTCGCGCAGATCTGCGTCGCAATGTCGGGCTCGATCGTCTGGTTAATGTTGGCGAAGATGTTGAAGGCCATCAGCTCGGCGATGAGCTGATGCGGTTTCAGGCCGAGCTCCAGCGCCAACTGCTTGACGATGATCGGCGGCTTGATGTGGATGATCTTCTGGGGCTCCGCTTTTTCTTCGGCAGCCGGCGGCGTTTCCGTGGGAGCGATCTGTGGCTCAGCCGGCGGAGCGGAGGCCGCGGGCGCGGGTGGAGGCGGCGAGATAAGATCGACCACAGGCAAGGCCGGCGCTGCTGGTTTCACCGCGAGTGGCGCCTGTGCTGGCGGCTTGGGCGCGGCGACGGGCTCGGCGGCGGGGCGAATTCTTGAGATCGGGGGCAGGAAAGAGCGGGTGGTTTTCGCCTCGCCTTCCGTGCGTTTCGCGCGCGGTTTCTTTTCCTCGATCAAGGAAACCGTCTCTGCCTGCACGCGTGGCGCGACAGGCGCAGGCGGAGGAGTGGCGGCGACAGCTGCGGCTGCGGTGGCGGCGCGGGACCTGGCCGCAGGAGTAGCGGCCGGGCTTGCGCTACGCGCCGTCTTCGCGGGAGCTGCTGCCTTGCTCGTCTTCGCAGCCTTTGCCCGAGAGGTCGCTGGCCCAGCGGCCGCGGCCGATTTGGCGCTCTTGCTCGGAGCCGTGCTCTTCCGAGGGGCGCTCTTCGTCGTCGTTCGTGTGGGCATTGGGTTCTACTAAAAACTTGGTCATCGCTCCGGGCACTCCACGGAACGCGATTACGCTACGGTTGCTTCGCGAGGAACAGCTGCGTGGATCTCCTGCGCCTTCGCTTCATCAACCGATAAAATATCGACAAAGTCCTGCACGTCGGCATCGCGCAATCCCTCCAGATTGGTGAAGCCGGATTTCACCAGCGTGAGCGCCTGCTCTTCTGTGATCGGGAGCGCCGCGGCGAGACTCTGCGCGGCATTGGCCACCTTCTGTTCGACCGCATTGGTCGCAGAAGTGTCCTTGTCGATGTTGATCTCCCAGCCCGTGAGGCGCGAGGTCAACCGGGCGTTTTGTCCTTTTTTGCCAATCGCGAGCGAGAGCTGGTCGTCATCGACGGAGACCTGCACGCTTTTTTTCTCAGGATCAAAGACGAGGTTCTTGACCTTGGCTGGCTTGAGCGCTTCGAGCACGTAATCCTTCGGGTCGGAGCTCCAGCGAATGATGTCCACCTTTTCGTTGTTGAGCTCGCGCACGATGTTTTTGACCCGCGAGCCTCGCATGCCGACGCAGGCGCCGACCGGATCCACTTTCTCGTTCGCGCTCGTAACCGCGATCTTGGTCCGGTAGCCGGCTTCCCGCGCGATCCCGCGAATCTCGACCGTGCCGTCGTTGATCTCCGTAACTTCCATCTCGAAGAGCCGCCGCACGAAATTAGGATGGCTGCGCGAGACAATGATTTCCGGTCCCCGGATGCCGTTCTCCACCGCGACCACGTAGGCGCGGAGCCGGTCGCCGACATTGTAGTCCTCCACCACCACGCGCTCCCTTTGCGGCATGATGGCTTCGAATTTTCCGAGGTCGAGGATAACGTCCGAGCGATCGAAACGGCGCACCGTGCCACTTACGATCTCGCCCGCGCGATCCTTGAACTCTTCGTAAATCATTTCTTTCTCGACCTGCCGGATGCGCTGCATCATGGCCTGCTTCGCCGTCTGCGCCGCGATACGTCCGAAATTTTTCGGCGTCACTTCCACCTCGACAGCCTCGCCGACCTTCGCGTCGGGCTTAATCGCACGCGCTTTGTGGAGAGAGATTTCGTCCTGCGGGTTCGTGACGTTTTCCACCACGAGGAGGTTTGCGAGGGCGCGGATCTCGCCCGTCCGCGGGTTAATATCGATGCGGAGATCGCGCGACGCGCTCACGCTCTTTTTCGAAGCCGAAAGCAGGGCGTTCGAGACCGCCTCGAGCAGGATCTCGCGTTTGATTCCGCGCTCCCGCTCCAGGTAATCGAGCATGGCGATAAACTCGGCGTTCATAAAAAACATCGAGCCCGCAGACGAAAAAGAGTGGGACACCAGCTCCCACTCCAATCCGCCACCGGACTAGGACAAAACCCTATACCGGCTGCTGCTCTCGTCAAGCGGCGGGGCGCCTCTCAATTCGACGTTCGATGTTCGATGTTGGATGTTCGATGCTTCAAACGCCGGAAGACCGAACACTGAATATCGAACATCCAACATCGGACGACGAAGCCGCCCACCCTTGGAACCGTAACCTCCTGATCGTCTTCCTCGTCTGGGCAGCGATCTACCTCCCGGGACTGGGCACGCTGGAAATCAAAGGTGAGGAAGGGCGCCGCATTTTGCCGGCGGTGAAGATGCTGCAAACCGGCAACTACGTTGTTCCGTATGTCGGCAGTGAGCCCTATTTCACGAAACCGCCGCTGGTGAACTGGCTCGTCGCCGGATCTTTCAAGCTCGTCGGGCACAGAAGTGAATGGGCGGCGCGGCTTCCCTCCGTCCTCTGCGTTCTGGCTGTGGCGCTGGCATTTGTCTCGATCGGGCGGACCAGTCTCGGCGCTCACGGTTCGGTCATCGGTGCATTGGTTTGGCTAACGAACTTTGGGATGATCGAGAAAGGCCGGCTGATCGAAATCGAAGCGGTTTACGTTTCGCTTTTCGGGCTGGCGATGATCTGCTGGATGAGCTGGTGGCAGCCACGCAGCAAGTGGCTCACATGGACGGTGCCGTGGGTCTTTCTCGGTCTCGGCCTCCTCGCGAAAGGGCCCGTTCATCTCGTCTTCTTTTACGCGGCGGTGCTCGCGGTGCTCTACCGAGCAGGTGAACTGCGCCGGATTTGGAGTGCCGCGCATCTCGCCGGGATCGCGCTGATGGTGGGAATATTCGCCGCCTGGGCGGTGCCTTGTTTGCAGCTGATGCGGGAAACCGACATCCCGCAAATATGGACCCGGCAGCTCTCAGGGCGGCTGGCTGGCGAGGACTTCAAGCTCATCGGCTGGCTGCTGAACATCCCGCGCGGGATCGCCTACTTTCTGCCCTGGGTGCTGCTCTTTCCATTTGCGAAGTGGAGCCTTTTTTCCAGGGACGGCAGGAATGGGGAACGCGCTCTCATCTGGGCCATCGGCCTTTCCTTCGTCGGCGTGAGCCTTCTCCCGGGATCATTGCCCCGTTACACGATGCCGCTATTGGTGCCGGCGGCGTGGCTTCTCGCCGTCCTCCTCGCACGACAGCAGTTTTCTTTGCCTCGCGTGTTAACGTTCCAGAAGCCGGCTGCTTTGCCCTTTGAGTTGCGTCTTCCGGCACTCATCGCGGCCGTCGTTTGCCTTGCGATCGCCCTGTATGCGTTCGCCGCGATGCCGTTCCTGCAGAAGCGCCAAAAAGTGCGAAACATCGCCGCTCAAATTAATTCACTCGTGCCACCGGCGGAACCGCTCTATGCGGTCGATCCCGATTACCAGCCATTCCTCTTTTATGTGCGCGAGCCGATTCTCTACGTCGATCGCGTCGCGCAGGTGCCGGCCGCCGCGAATTACCTGCTCGTCCAGCCCGGGAAATTACAGAGCGCGGTCAACAGCGCGCAATGGCAACCGCGGAAAGCGCAGCCGATCCTTCGTTTGACGGATTATCGTCAGAAAGAAGTGATCGTGTTGCAGATAAAATGACGCTAAATCGTCGAGGCTGGTTTCGTCCGGCCGCGGCGCCACACAGCATGGTCATCGTGAGGCAGGCGGAGCGCGCCGAACGATCTCACCCACTCGCTGCGAGTCACACACACTGCCGAAACGTGATCCATCATCCGTTGTGAGTCCCTCGCCGTCTCCGCTGGCTCGGGATGACGCGAGGGCAGGGTCGAATTTGACAATGCGCAGATCGTTAGCATGCTAACGATTCCATGGCGGAGGGGATCGACAGACTAGGGTTCCTGCTCAATGAGACGGCGCGCGCCTGGCGGACAAAGCTCGACCAGCGTCTAAAGCCGCTCGGCTTGAGCATGGGCAAGTGGACAACGCTGGCGCATCTGGCGCGCGGTGGCGACAAGCTCACGCAAAAAGAGATCGCCGCACGCGTGGGCGTGGAGGAGCCGACACTGGCTGGTATCCTTGATCGGCTGCAGCAGGATGGCTGGATAATGCGCAAAAGCTCGAAGGCGGACCGCCGTTGCAAGACTGTGCACCTCCAGCGGCGCGCTGCGTCGGTGCTGGGGGATATTTTTGCCACAGCACAGGAGCTGCGGGGAGAGCTTTTGGCGGATATTCCAAAACAGGACCTGGAGGCGTGCATACGTGTGCTCTCACAAATTCGCGACCGCGCCGGTGGTGTTTCACTCAACGGCGCGCAGAACGGGACTGAACGTCGTAACGGAAGCGACGGTCTAACCGGGGCCCAGCGGTCATGAACCAAGGATTACGACACCACCCTCAAGCCGTCCATTTCGGGCTGCGCATGATGGCTGCGATCCTTTGTTTCTGCGCGCTCGCGGCCTGCGGGAAAAAGAATGCCGGCCGAGAAGGTCCGCCGCCGCGCACCGTCCTGGTCGCGAAAGTGACGACGAAGGATGTCCCCTTGTACCTGCAGGAAATCGGGACCACCGCCGCTTATGAGACTGTGCAGGTGCAGGCGCAGGTGAGCGGTCAGATCATCGCGCGTGAGTTCCAGGACGGCGCAGATGTGAAGAAAGGCGATCTGCTTTTCCGCATCGATTCTCGCCCGTTTGAAGCTGTTCTTGCTTCAGCTAAAGCCGAACATGCCCTTGCTCAGGCGAACCTGAATCGACAGTTGGAGCTGCAGGCGAAAAACGTGACCGCGACGCAGGAGCTTGATACCGCCAGAGCCAACGCCCAACGGGCGGAGGCTGTCGTGGCCGCCGCTCAGGTCAATCTCGACTTCTGCACGATTGAGTCGCCGATCGATGGGAAAGTCGGATTGCGCAACGTTGATGCCGGAAACGTTGTCGGCCCCAGCAGCCCGCCATTGGTCACGATCCAGGGGCTCGATCCCATCTACACAGATTTCACCGTGGCCGAGCCAGATCTTCCTCTCGTTAGGCGATATCTCGACAATCCGAATCTAAAGGTGATGACAGATGCCGAGGGTGACAACGTGGAGCCGCGCTTTGGCGACCTTTACTTCATCGACAATGCGGTGCAGCCCGGCGCCGGCACAGTGAAGGCCCGCGCGGTCACGCCGAATCCGGATCGGGCGCTTTGGCCGGCGCAGTTCGTGCAGGTTCGCCTGATCCTCGATATCCTAAAAGACTCGATGCTTGTTCCCAGCGGTGCGGTTCAGATCGGCCAGAACGGCCCTTATGTATTCGTTGTCAGGCCAGACTCCACTCTGGATTTGCGGCAGGTAAAACAAGGACAAAATCACGGCGACCTGACGGTGATCAGTGAAGGCGTGAAAGCGGGCGAAACCGTGGTGGTGAGCGGACAACTCCAACTCTCGCCGGGCGCGAAGGTAAATGCGAAGGAGGTCGGCCCCCCGGGCGCAGACACGCGCCTCTCCCAGGCGGGCACGGATTGATCCGTATGGCGCACCACGACGATAGAGACGGCGACTACTGGAAGGAGGACGGCCTCAGCAGCGGCGACGGTGCTGCGGCTCAGGCGGTCGATCCGCGTCAGCATCGCCACGGGACCGCGGGCGAGAAGACCCCGGGCGGCAAGCTGATTCAGTTCTCCTCTGGATTGTCGAAACCGTTCATTCAGCGCCCAGTCATGACGATGCTGCTGACGGCGTCGATCATCGTCTTCGGCATCCTCACCTTCAAACAACTGGCGGTGAACGACCTGCCCGCGGTGGATTACCCGGTCATTTCCGTGAGCGTCAGCTATCCTGGCGCTAATCCGGAGACAATGGCGAACACGATCGCCACGCCGCTCGAAAAACAGTTCACCCAAATCCCAGGGCTGACCCTCAGCACCAGTTCGAGCACGCAGGGCAGCACAAACATTACGCTGCAATTTGATCTCGATAAAAGCATCGATGCTGCGGCGACCGACGTGCAGGCGGCGATCCAGCGAGCCGGAGGCCAGTTGCCGAACGATCTGCCGCAGCCGCCCCGGTTCGAGAAGAACAACCCCAACGACTCGCCCGTTTATTTCATTGCCCTTACCAGCGACACGCTGACGGACGGCGACCTCTACAAGTACGCTACGTCGCAGGTCCAACAGCGAATCAACATCCTGCCGGGTGTCTCGCAGGTGCAGATCTACGGAGTCAAGAGCGCCATTCGCGTGAAAGTCGATCCAGGCGCGCTCGCTTCACGGAACATAACCTTTGACGAGCTTTCCGCCGCCATCCGGGCAGGCACATCTTACGCCGGCGCGGGGCAGTTCGATGGCAAGACGCAATCTTTTGTTCTGCGACCGAACGGGCAGATTGAGGACGCCGAGGGTTATCGCAACCTGATGATCGCCCGCGGCAAAGACAACACGCCGATTTATCTGCGCGACGTCGCCACCGTCTTGGACAGCGTGCAAGACGAACGACTCTCGCGGCATTTCTTTGCGCGGGGTTTCACTCCGCCCGCTTCCACGATTGTAATGGCGGTCTCGCGGCAGGCGGGTGCGAATGCGGTGAAGGTGGCGGAGTCGATTCGCGAACTGCTGCCGCGCCTCCGGCTCGAGCTGCCCGGCTCAATCAACCTGATCCCCACCTTCGATCGTGCGCAAAGCATCATCCACTCCGTGCACGACGTTCAGGTCACGCTCCTGATTGCGTTCGCGCTCGTCGTCATCGTGATCTTCGTCTTTCTAGGACGTGCCAGCGACACGCTCATCCCGGTAGTGGCGCTCCCACTCTCACTCCTGATCACTTTTCTCGCGATGTGGGGGCTCAACTACTCCATCAACAATCTGACCTTAATGGCGCTGACGCTGGCCGTCGGCTTCCTCGTGGATGACGCGATCGTCTTTCTCGAGAACGTCGTCCGCCGCACGGAACACGGCGAGTCCGTTTACAGGGCAACGATGAACAGCGCGGGCGAAATCTCTTTCACTATTCTGTCCATGACGCTGTCACTCGCGGCCGTCTTCATCCCGCTCGTGTTCATGCCCGGACAGCTCGGGCGCATCTTCCGCGAGTTCGCCGTTACCATTATCGTGGCGATTCTCGCCTCTGGCGTCGTCTCCCTCACGCTCACGCCTTTGATGTGTGCGCGGCTCGTCAAAGCCCGCGGGCGCGGACACACCCAGACCCGGATGGAGAAATTCACCGAAAGCTTTTTCCAGCCGGTCCTGCGCTTTTACAGCCGCACACTGGATTGGTTCCTGGTTCACGGCTGGCTGGCGGCTCCGATTATCGGGGTCTGCGCGATTGGTTTGGTCGTCTTTTTCAAGGCACTCCCTTTCACCCTTCTCCCGACCGGCGACAGCGGCGTCATCCGCGGAAATCTCCTGATGCAGGAAGGCGCCTCGCCACAGCAGCAGCGCGAAATTCAGGACAAACTCGATCCGGTTCTGCAAGGGAACCCCGCGGTTGACAAATATTTCACCGTCGCCGGCAGCGGGCGCGGCGGGTCAGCCGGGATCTTTACCGTAATATTCCTCAAACCTGCGGACCAGCGACGGCCCATTGAGGAGGTTGCGGCACAGCTGCGTAAATCCCTCGGCCAGGTTCCCGGTGTTTTCCCGACCTTAAATCCGCAGCCGGTCCTTCGGATCGACATCGGCGGCACGGGCAGTGCCTTTGGCCGCTACAGTTATTCTCTCAGCGGCATCAACCCAGATGAAGTCTATGCCGCGGCTGACGCGCTGGGCGAAAAGTTCCGCAATTATCCCGGTTTCGCCGCGCCGCCACGCTCGAATCTGTTTCGTAACCAGCCAAACATCGACATCGAAATCGATCGTGATCGCGCCAGCCTCTACGGTGTCTCGACCACCAAGCTCCAGAACCTGCTCCGCGCCGCCTATTCGCAGAACTTCGTCTACCTGATCAAGCAACCGGACGACCAATACCAGGTGATTCTGGAAGTCGACGACGCCGACCGCGCCAATCCGGAAGATTTGCGCCAGCTTTATGTGCGTCCGGACGGCAAGGACACGCTGATTCCGGTGCGCACGTTGACCAGCTCGAAGACACGGCTCGGGCTGCAATCAGTCAATCATACAAACCAATTCACGAG
>JBHENA010000077.1:12227-12486 GCA_046262275.1 Chthoniobacterales bacterium | reverse complement strand
GGGATTGGCATTTTTTTTTGGCGCGGGACTTCTCATCTGGCTCTACCAGGAGCACCGCGCGCTCTCGCTCGCCTGGTGGATGGCAGCCCCTGTGGTTGGAGCTGTTTTGCTGATCCTCGCGTTCTGGATGCTTCCAAGGCTCCTGACAGTCGCAGCCGCTCTCCTGCGCCGCCCGCCCCCACATTTTCCGTTACCTGCCGTTAGAGAAAGAGGTGCAAGGTTCCTCGAGAGGCTTCGCATCGAATTGGCCGCCCCGGCG
>JBHENA010000077.1:0-12217 GCA_046262275.1 Chthoniobacterales bacterium | reverse complement strand
GTCGAAGGGAGATCGCGCGATCGGATGGCTCCTTACGATAGGCATTTGGTTTAATGCTTTCCTCGTATCGCAACAGGCGCTGCATTTCAGTGGGGTTCCGGCGACTTACGTCGAGACGATCGTCGGTTCGACTATCGCCAGTCTTTCGCATGTTCTTCCAGTCAATGCCTTCGGCAGTTTCGGTTCGCTCGAAGCTGGTTGGACGCTTGGCTTTTCACTAATTGGATTTGGACCGCGAACGGTGCTTGCCGTCGCCTTCGTCGCACATGTCCTCCTGATGGTTTTTCTGATCGCTACGGCGCTCCTCTCCTGGGTGTGGTTACAACTAAAAAGGCCTGCGTCTGCTGCATCGGTTAATTCGGGGGAACTTGTGCAGCGCACCGCCGCCAAGGACTGAAGTGCACAGTCTGTGAGCGGCCTCCGTATTCTTTTCGTGGCTAGCCGCGAACCGGCGTACTCGCGAGTCGATATCGTCCAGCGCGCGCTGATGAGTAATTTCGAGGTGATTCCGGTGTTATCCTCAGCGAGCAGTTATCCTGCGCGCTTTGCGCGTGTCCTTTGGCGAGTTCTAAAAACGCCGTCAGACCGGTACGACACGGTCTTTGTCGGATTTTTTGCGCAGCCGCTTTTCCCGTTCGTCCGACTGTTGTCGCGCAAGCCAATTATCTCGGACGCTTACTTCTCGATCTACGACACGTTCATCAGCGACAAGGGACTCGCTTCAAAGAAACATCCTCTGGCGAAGCTCTGTCTCTGGCTTGATCGTCAGATGCTTCGCCATTCACGACTGGTCTTCAGTGATACGGAAGCCACCGGCGAATACTTGAGAAGCCTCGTCAGCCCGCCTCCACGAATCCCGAGGCTGTGGATCAGCGCTCAGCCACGGATTTTCCAGCCGCTCCCGCCTTTGTCGCCGCCGACCCCGGACTCAGGCTTTCGGATCTTGTTCTATGGCGGATTCATTCCGCTCCAAGGGGCCGACATTATTGTCCGTGCCGCCGCACTTTTGCGGAACGAGCCGGTTCATTTTGAGCTCGTTGGCTCTGGGCAGACGTTTACCGCCTGCAGAGATCTTGACCGGGCACTGCGCAATACGAATACAACGTTCCACGGCTGGAAATCACAAGCGGAGATCCTCAAATTGGCGGCGGAATCTCACCTCATTCTGGGGATCTTTGGATCATCGGACAAAGCGGCGCGCGTAATTCCAAACAAGGTCTATGAAGGGCTCGCGATGGCAAAACCGGTTCTAACCGGCGACAGCCCGGCAATCAGAGAACTGCTTACGCCGGGAGACGATGTGATAACGTGCCGGATGAACGATGCCGAGGCTCTCGCTGATGCGGTCAAATGGTGTCTCGTATCCTACCCAGAGGTGCTGGAGGTAGGTGCGCGCGGTTGCCAAACTTTCAAATCGAAGGCCTCGCCGGATATCGTCGCTCGTATCCTGCAAAGCGAAATCACGCGAGCGTTAGGAGAGCCAGAAAGCCGGCTTAGCTGAGATCCTTTTTATGAAGAGTCTGGTTACAGGCGGCGCCGGCTTCATCGGCACGCATGTGGTGCGGGAGCTCTTGAACCGCGGCCACGAAGTGGTCGTGCTCGACGACTTAAGTGGGGGCTTTGAGGAAAACGTGCCGGAAGGCGCCCAACTAATCGCGGGCTCGATCCTCGATGAAACGCTGCTCGACGATCTGTTCGCCAGGAACAGATTCGATTACGTGTATCACTTCGCGGCCTATGCGGCGGAAGGCCTCAGCCACTTCATCAAGAAGTTCAACTACACCAACAACGTCATCGGCAGCATTAATCTGATCAATCGGTCGATCAGAAATGAGGTCAGGTGTTTCGTCTTTACCTCATCGATCGCCGTGTATGGCCGGAATCAGCTGCCGATGTCGGAAGAGTTGACACCGCAGCCCGAAGATCCATACGGCATCGCAAAATTTGCAGTCGAGCTCGACCTGGCCGCGTCAAAAGAAATATTCGGCCTCCCCTATGTCATCTTTCGTCCACACAACGTCTACGGCGAGTACCAGAACATCGGCGACCGCTACCGCAACGTGGTTGGCATTTTCATGAACCAGATCATGCAGGATCAGCCGCTCACGGTATTCGGCGACGGTTCGCAGAGCCGCGCGTTCAGCTACGTCGGAGACATCGCACGACCTATTGCAGAGGCGGCCACGCGAGAAGATGTTTACGGAGAGACGTTCAATATCGGCGCTGACAAGCCATATTCGGTGCGCGAAATCGCGGAAGAAATCGGCGCGCACTTTGGTAAACGTCCGGAGCTGTGTTTTCTTCCGGCTCGTAACGAAGTTCAGCACGCCTATTCGAAACACGATAAGATTCGCCGATTCTTTCAACTCGAGGAGACTCCTCTGCGCGAGGGGCTCGGCCGGATGGCGGCCTGGGCAAAGAAGCACGGGCCGCGGAGCAGCTCCACGTTCAGGAACATCGAGGTATCGCGCAATCTCCCAGCGATCTGGCTGGAGTGATGATGATGGTGAGTCCGCACGCGCTCCACGCCGGGCCGGCATAACGGCGCAGACGCCGGTCGCACGCCACTTCAAGAACATGCCCTTGGTTCCAGCGATTCTTCAGAATATCACCGCGGGAGCGCCGCGGCTGGCGGCGCGCCTTTACGCAATCGACAAATTCCTGACCGAGATTCCGCCGCCTGAGTCAATCCTGGAGATTGGTCCCGGACTTGGCGACCTATCCGCCCACCTTGTGGAGCGATTCCCCAGCGCTCGGCTCGTTCTCTCTGAGATCTCTTCCGAGGCAGCCAGGATCCTGGAGGAACGCTTCAAGAACCAAGCGCGAATAAGCATTTCACAAGCAGACATTCTCTTCGGCGACCGCGGGACGGAGCAGTTCGATCTGGTCATTGCGTGCGAAGTGTTCGAGCACATCGAGGATGATTGCACAGGGCTGCGCTCCGTTGCAGCACTGCTGCGCGATGGCGGGCACTTCATCTTCTCAGCCCCGTGCCACATGCGGAAATGGCAATCGGCGGACGTTTTCGCGGGGCATTTCCGCCGCTACGAAAGAGAAGAGCTGGTGCAAAAGCTGGAGCGTTCCGGGATGGAGATCAAACACCTGTGGACGTTTGGATTTCCCACCGTCAATCTCCTCCAGCCCTTCCGGGAGATTTACTATCGCTCGCGCAACCGGGCGCACGCGACGGACAAGCAAACAGCTACGAAAAAGAGCGGGATTGACCGCCCGGAATGGATGCGGCGCGCTAGGGGGCCGGTGATTGCGACCATGTTACCGCTGCTGCCGATCGAGCGACTCTTTTGGAGAAAGGAACTGGGAGATGGCTTCCTGGCGCTCGCGCGAAAGCGCTAATCGTTCGAGACAAGTTCCATGACCACATCGATTGCGCTTGAACCCGGGTGTTTGTGCTTCCGCTGCAATCTCTGTGGCGAAATCTCGACCACGCCGATGGAGAAGCTCCGCCGGGAGTCGGGAACGTGCAGCGCCTGCTCTTCTACCGCCCGGGAACGGGCAATAATCCGCGCCCTCTCCCTTGAGCTTTTCGGTGAAAGCCTGGCCCTGCCTGATTTCCCACTGCGACCCGACATCAAGGGACTGGGCATGACCGACTCGGGCAGATATGCCAGCCGTTTACGCGAGAAGCTCGGGTATCAGAATACCTATTATCACCAGGAGCCGCGTCTCGACGTGGCCGCAGAGGAACTTTCACCTGACCTCATTGAGTCATCTGATTTCATCATTTCGTCGGAAGTGTTTGAACACATCCTCCCGCCGGTCGAACGCGCCTTCCAGAACGTGCTGAAGATCCTGCGCCCAGGTGGCGTTTTCATTCTGACCGTGCCATATCGCACCGCACCTGACACGATCGAGCACTTCCCGGGTCTGCATGATTTCGTGTTGATCGAGGAGAACGGCAAACAGGTCCTTCGCAACGTGAGGAAAGATGGCGTGGTAGAAGAGTTTCGGGACCTCGTTTTCCATATGGGATCTGGAGCGACTCTCGAAATGCGTGTCTTCAGCGAACGCGACCTTCTTCGGCATCTTCAGAGAGCCGGCTTTGAAACTCCCACGGTTCATCGCTGTCCCGACTTTAAGCACGGCGTCTGGTGGCCAGAAGCGTGGTCTTTCCCGATCTCAGGGAAAAAGCCTGATCCGGCAAAGATGTAATTCCACCAGCTTGGCTCCCGGGTCGGACGTCCGCGGTGTCGTTGAGGCGCGTCAGATATCTCGAACCAAAGTGAGAACGACGGCAGTGGAAGTTTGTGTCTTTGGTCGGGTCCAGATATAGCCCTCGAGTTGGGGGAGACGAGGCAGGGTTGTAGCGACCTGCTTCTCCGACGTAAGGAGGACATAAATCGGCACGTTCTTTGCCGCGCTGTTTGCCACAAGAGCGGTAGCTTCTCGCTTTCCGTAGTTCCACCGACTGCTGTAACGATACGGGTGCCTCCCGTCGATCGGCGCGGCGACAAACCCGCCGGGGAGCAGCGTGTTCAGATACACCGGATTGATGTCTGACAGGACAGTGCCCGGCTGGCTCGCATAGCTATAGGAAAACTGCGTCACGGCCGCATAAGCTCGCGACGGGTGGACTCGTTTTGGTGGTTTAGCCATTTCCATCCCGTCTTTGACCTGCCAGCGGCCCCGCTTCGGCGGAAAACCAGATTGTGATGGATAGCCGGCGACAGCGGCCGCGCCGAGCATCCACAGAAGACCGGCGAAGGCGACCCGCTTCGGCTCCTTCATCGCGCGGCTCGCCCATTCCAAGGGCAGCACTGCCACTGCGGGGAGCAGAATGAACAGCGGCAGATAAAAGCGGGCACTCGCAAGGTAGAATAGCGCCGTCGCAGCGAAAAAAGATGTGCCGGCAAGCAACGCAACGAAGACGAACCGGCTCGGTCGGAGAAAGAGAAAGCCGATGCCCACCAGAGCGGCGAATGGCGGCGTAAAATACGTACCGGTGCCAAACAGATTTCCACTGTCGTAGCGGGAGGGGCGGAGGGCGATCTGCGACCAAAGCACGTTCGCATGTTGGGGGATGTGATGGATGGAGAACGGGCTCTTCTCTGAAAATCCTTCGAGCCAGAAATGATACCCCGTGCGCAATGGCGAGCCGAATTGCACCGCGTTCAGGACGAAAATAGGACTCGCTGCGGCTGCGAAGAGGATGAGCACTGCCGTGCAGTCAAGAAACCAGCGGCCGGGCGATCGCTTTACGTCCAGCACTGCCATCGCGATCAATAACGGCGCGAAGGAAATCAGCTGCAGCCGGATGTTGAGCGCCAGTCCCAGGGCCGTGGCCGCGAGGTAGAGCTGCCAGCGACTCTTTCGCGAGAGGCCAAAGTAGACAAGCGCAAAGGCCAGCGCCACTAATGCACACGCGCTGATCTCGCTCATTGGCGCGCGGCAGAAGGTAAAAAATCCTGGCAGTGTCGCGAGGAGGAGCGCGGCCAATCCCCCCGTGATCGGCTTTCCAACCAGGAGATAGGTACCGAATGCAGCAAGAATCAGCAGCACGCCAATTGATTGGTTGGTACGAACGGGCGCGAGGATCTTCTGCGCTTCCGGCAGTAGTTTCAGCCACGGCAGCATCGCTGCTGGATAACCCGGGGGATATCTGGAGGGGAGGAAATCGGCGCCGATTTTAATTCCCGGACGACCTCGAGCCACGATCGCGTTTGCCTGCGCAAAGTATTCGATTGCGTCGGGACCGGGAATGAGATCAAAGACCCCCGTCTTCGCGAAATCGATTCGCAGGACGGCGAGATAGTAGAAGATCACTGCAGCGATCAGCAGGAATATCCCAACCGCCGCGCTGATCGACGGCTTCCGTAGCATCGCAGTTGATGCCGATGCGGAGGCATTCGGTGCGGCTTTGCGTTCGCCATTCATTTGCGCGAATACGGAACCCGAGAAGGATTCGGTTGGCGAGCTTCGTGACTCACGCAAAGCTATGATGACAACACAACTGCCGAACTGTATACGCTCGTGCCATCAGTCACGCTGCATTATCTTTCGCACGCTCCCGTCCCGCAATCGGCGGATATACGCTAGTGCGTTGATTCTGTCGCGATCGTTCCGAGCACCGCATTATCTATGAAGGTTTCGGTCGTGATCCCCTGCTACAATGAAAGAAATACGGTCGCCGAGATCGTGCATGCGGTCCGTTCATCAGGCGTGCCCGATCTCGAGATCATCGTGGTCGACGATTGCTCCACCGACGGAAGCCGGGAGGTGATCGAAACAGAGCTTCCCGAGCTTGCCACTCACCTGATTTATCACTCCGTGAATCGCGGGAAAGGGGCGACACTCCGCACCGGCTTTAAGGTCGCGACCGGCGACATCATCATCGTCCAGGATGCAGATCTTGAGTACGACCCGACAGAATATCCGCTGCTGCTCGATCCGATCCTATCCGGGAAAGCGGATGTAGTCTACGGATCACGCTTCAAGGGGGGCCGGGCGCATCGTGTTGTCTACTTCTGGCACATGCTGGGCAATCGCTTTTTGACGCTTCTTTCCAACATGTTCACCAACTTGAATCTCACAGATATGGAAACCTGCTATAAGGCCTTTCGCCGAGAAATTCTGGCGGGCATCGTGATCGAAGAAGACCGGTTCGGCTTCGAGCCCGAGATCACGGCGAAGATTGCGCGAAGCGGCTGCAGGATCTTCGAGGTCGGCATCTCCTACAACGGCCGCACATACGAGGAGGGAAAAAAGGTCGATTGGCGCGACGGGGTGAAGGCGATCTACGCCATACTCAAATACAACCTCCTGCGCCGGAAGTAAGCTGCATGGAGGCGCAATACACCGGAGTCGAGATCCTCGAAGCGCTTGAACACGCAGAGAACTACAACGGTTACCTGGTCCGGTTAATACGCGACTCGGCTGATGCGAAAACAGCCGTGGACTTCGGCGCGGGTGTCGGCACCTTCGCGAGGCGTCTGCGCGAGGAAGGCTTCAGCGTCATATGTATTGAAGCTGATTTGTCACAGCGAGAGAGGCTAACGCGCGACGGGTTCGAAGCGTTCGCAGACGTCGAGTCTTTGCCTCAAGACTCAGCGCCGTTCATCTTTTCGATGAACGTTTTTGAGCATATCCGCGACGACAAAAAAGCGCTGCAGCAACTTCACGAGAAGCTACAACCCGGAGGCGTGCTCCTTGTCTACGTTCCTGCGTTCCAGTGTCTTTGGTCGAGCCTGGACGATAAGGTCTGCCACTATCGTCGCTACACCAAAGATACCCTGGAGCGTCTCGTCCGCGGAGAAGGCTTGATCGTCGAGAGGGTCGAATACGTTGACTCTTTGGGTTTTATCGTCGCGTTCGCTTTCCGCTTGCTCCGGTTGAATGCGGAGGCGCTCACGCCCTCTGCGATCAGCATCTACGATCGATGGATCTTCCCTCCCAGCCGAGTTCTCGACATCATCTTCCGCCGATTCTTCGGGAAAAATCTGTTCATCGTCTGCCGAAAGGCAGCTACTGACGGTTAGGGCGCGACGCCAGCACAGCTCTGCGCGCACGTCAGCGCAAGCTTGCGCCCGTCAAGCTCGTGGCGAGCGCGGCGCACCTCGGCTCATCTCGCGTCGATGATCGCGGCTACTTCGTCCCTGTTACCGTGACGCGTGCAAGCAGCTCCTTGCGCGTGGTGTCACTGTAGAGCCGAAAGTCGTAGGTGGACGCTGCCTGAATCCACGGGGCTTCAGAGGACTTAGCCGCACCTCGCGCAAATAGCTTCTCGCGCCCACCATTCGCCGACACGTAAACAGCAGCGGCAGGATGTCGCCCAGCATTCCACGAGATCATCGTGGTGCGCCCTCCGGCTGGCACGGGGTTCGGTTCCGCCTTCAAAGTGCAGGCGGGATCAGGCTTCCAGTCAGCGGGGACGGCTGGCGGGGGCCCCTCCGTCGGTCGACCGCAACTCGAAACGAGACACGCCGAGGCAAGAATTAAAACGAGCGTACGGATGGAGAGTTTCATCGTGCTTCTTCTATCCAGAAGCCGGTTTCTGCAAGTGCCGCGCAGCTTCGGATCGTTGTGCCGAGGCCGGGCCGCGGTCCGCCTTCAGTCGCGTGGCCCCACGTGCCCCAAGCGGCAGCAAATCAAACTCCGAGAGAAGGTTCTCGAGAGCGCCCTTGGCGACCGCGAACGAGAAGTGCTTACGGATGTTTGCTTTGCCACCGCGTGATAATTTGTTCCAGAGCTCCTCGTCGCGATGCAGTCGGATTATTTGCATAGCGAAGTCACGAGGGCGGTCTGCCACCAGGATATCTTTCTCGTGTCGCAGATGCATGCCTTCGGCACCGGTGCTGGTAGAGACAACCGGCACGCCGTAGCTCATGCTTTGATTGATTTTCCCTTTGACACCGGCACCCCAGCGCAATGGCGCAACCGTCAACAAACAGGAGGCAAAAAACGGCTCCACGTTTTCGACGTACCCGTGAGTGATGATGTTTTCGCCCGCCAAGTCGCGCACGCGTTCCGGCATTTTGCAATTGGGCCCGCGTAACAAGGATGGATGTTCGAAACGACCGCCAGACGCGCGGCGGGCAATTTCTTGTGCAACACCGCTTTCTCCGTCGGGCTCACCACGATGGCGGCGTCGGAATGGGCGATCAGCTTCAGCTCCTGCGCTTCGCGCTCGGCCGCGGTCCGCCGTTTCGCTTCATCTTGCTCGTGCTCCGCTTCGCGTTGTTCGCGCAGAAAGTGAAGGTCTACCGTGTCGAAGATCACGGGTGTCCCAGGCAAAAACTTCCGGCAATACGGCAGCATGTCGTGTGCGGTCCCGGCCCGCGACAGGATGACCACGTCGAAATCCGGGCCGCGCGTCTCGAAGAAACGGTCCAGCCCCTCGAAATGCGGGGTGTGCAGACACTCGATCCCAAGGTCTTGCAGCCTCTCGGTGTAAGGCGAAACGCGCTGCAAATTCGCGGGCATAAATGTGACATGAAACCCGAACTCCTGGAGGATGAGGAGCAGGTTGAGCATGCGCAGGGAGCCGGAATCCTGATCGGGCGAGAGGATGCGCGCGTCCACCACCAGGGCACGTTTGGCGTAAGCGGCATTTTTTGCGCGCTCGATATTCTTTGCGTCGTTGACGAAATGTCGGTCCAGCGCTTTTCGCCATTTCCGGCCGAACTTCAACTGATTGACCGCCTGGTAAGCCTTGACGCCGCTTTCGGTGCTGGTGCCGGAGCTGATCCCTTCGTGGTGGATCACAACCGAACGCGGCTGGTAAAAAACCTTTCGTCCCGCCGCTCGAACACTGAAGGCTAGATCGGTGTCCTCATAATAGGCGGGGGCATATCGTGCATCGAATCCGCCCAGCTGTTGGAAGAGCGCCCGCGGCACGAGAATGCACGCGCCGGAGCAGTAATCCACTTCGCGCAGGTAATTATATTGCGGCTTCTCGGGATCGTCCCACTTGCCGTAGTTCACACCTGACGCGTCACGCCACATAATCCCGCCCGCCTCCTGCAAGCGCCGATCCGGATAGACCAGTTTCGCGCCGACGAGACCCGCTTCCGGCCGGTCTTCGAAGACGCGCAGCATGTTCTCGAGCCAGCCGGGAGTGACTTCCGTGTCGTTGTTCAGGAAAAGCAGGTATTCTCCGCGCGCAGCCGCGGCGGCCTTGTTACAGCCTCTCAAGAATCCGAGGTTGGTCTCATTGCGCAAGAGACGCAGCCCTCGAATCGCCTGCAGCGATCGGGCCGTTCTCTCGTCCGAACAATCATCGATCACGATCACCTCGTATGGCACTGCAACCGTGTGCTGGCGCACGGATCCGAGGCACGGGACGGTAACCTCGAGCTGGTTATGGACTGCAATCACGATCGAAACTGTTGGATTCGAAGCGGGCGGGAAACTCAGGAGCGCAGCGCGCTGTTCCTCCAGAAGCTGGAGGAACGCTTGCACCTTTGGGGCGCGCGTGACGGTGATCGGTCTATTGTAACGCCAAACTACGACTGCGCCGGAGCGCAGCCGCGCCTTAAGCCGGAGCGCGCCAGTGCCCGCGGGGAGCTGCGGCCTCGCCTCGAAACCGCAAACACCCGCGTTCGGCACGCCGGGGAATTCCCGTGGGACATCGTCCCGTGTGAGTCCATACCGGCAGGGCGCCGATATTTCGCGGAATTGAACCGTCAGCTCCTCGATTTCTTCCTGCGGATGGAACGCCCACCCCGCGATCAGGACGCAACCTTCTTCCACCGTCTCCGAGTGCGGCAACTCGATATGCGCGATGAGCGGAGCGATCTCGCTCGCAAAGGGTAAAGATTTGACGCGGCACCACTGGCTTCCGTTCGCACTCACCTCGATGTGGGCGGTCGAGTAGCCTGCCGGCATCCAGCGCTTCAAGGTAAAACCGGAATTCGCCGCTTGTGGGAACTGCGGAAAGGCAGCGGCCACATCCGGCCGCGGCAGACCGCCATCGCAGGCGTAAGCCGTCTCGCCAATAACCAGCCGCGCCTGCGTCAGTTCGGCATGCGTCTCATGGAAACACCAGCCCGAGAGCCGCATTCCACCCGCAGCTGCGAAAAGTGGAATCGGCTCGTCGATTTTCAGCCGGCACCGCGCTGGATCAGGCATCAGGATGGCGGCTTCGTTAGCTCATCGAGCTGCGATTGCACCTTGCCGAACGGTAGGATCAGGCGGCGCTGAAGCCGTTCGTGCAGGAGAGAGATCTGTTTCCGCCGGGCAGCCAGCTCTTTCCCTGTGCGGTGAAGCGCTTCCTGCGCGTCTCGCGCCTGCGCGTGAACCGTCTGCAGCTCGTCGAGTGCGGCAGCGGTGCGGTTGTCCGCCATTCTGGAACTCTCCTCCGACCTGCGCAGCCGGTCGTGCGCGGCTTGCAATTGCCCGTGCATTTCTTTCAACCTGGTCGCGTCGCCCTCAGCGCGCTCTTGCGCCAGCCGCATTTGATGCCGCATGGCGGAGACGTTCAATCGCTCCTGCTCGAGGTCTTGCTGCAAGTCGGTCACCATTCGACGCAGCTGATCGCGCTCGCTCGTCGCGCTGTTTGCGTGATTCTCCATCTCCAGCAAGCGAGACATCGCACCCGCGGCGGCCTGGTTGCCGCGAATTGATTCGGCGCGCAGACTCAACACCTCCCACCGCGCATCAATCAGGTCCTTTGTTTCGCGTGTGGCTTTTTCCGCGCTCTCCTCCAGTTGCTTCCGGAGCGCTGCGACTTCTAAAAGTTGCCTGTCCCGCCAGCGCCGCAGAACGGCAATGCGCTGCGACCTGCGTTCGCTTTGCCGTTGAAGGTGAACGATCTGACAAGACTTTGCCGCACCTTCTTCCCGCAGCTGTTGCAATCTCTGCTCGTTCTCCTGCTCCAGCTTCTGGAGCTGCCGTCTCTTCTGCTCCGCATCGCTCGTCAGCTTCGAAATCCGGCTCAAGAGCTTCGCAGCACTATCGAACCGATCCAGCAGGTCCCATGTCTGGGCACTTTCCTCAAAATCTTCAAACAGCCCGAACTGGATCAGGGGCAGTTTTGCATCGGAGCAGACGGCAATGGAATAGAGCCCGCGCTGGACGCCATTTTCGCGTGCGATTCCGTCGAAGCCGCCGTGGAAGGTTGATGAAGCAACGTTCCTTTCCGGTCCATCAGACGCAATCCACGAACCGACCACCAGGCGCTGTCTGCCGAAGACGCAGTGCTGAAAGTGCTCTCGAACCAAGGTCGCGAACTCCTGGTGCGCCAGCTCAACCTTGTGAAACGGATTTGCCGCCTGCGAGATGCGTTCGTATTCCGCTTTATCCGGACTCGAGATCACGAGGATGCCGTCCTTTGCCAGCACCCGTTTGATTTCGGCGAGGAAAGCCTCCTGCTCGGTCAGGTGCTCGATCGTCTCGAAGCTCGCTACCAGATCGATGCTTTTATCGGGCAATGGGATTGCAGTGCAATCGCCTTTGATGAACCGGAGATTCGCTCGCCGATAGCTGCGCTGCGCATGCTCGATTGCGCCCGGGTCGATGTCCACGCCCACGACATCGGCGGCAACATCTGCGAGCAGATTTGCGCCGTATCCTTCTCCGCACGCGATATCGAGGACACGTTTGCCTCCCGCGAGCGCGTAGGCGACCGAGTAACGGTGGAGATGCTCATACGCGAGCGGACGTTTGCACGTGGTGACGAGGCGCTCACCCGTCCAGCTTAATGGATCTCCGCTGGGGCGATCTCCAGTGGTTCGAGCAGGACCGGGTGGGCTTTGCTCTGGCA
>JBHENA010000076.1:12358-12691 GCA_046262275.1 Chthoniobacterales bacterium | reverse complement strand
GTTTCAAGGCTGGCCGGAACTGAAGGAGGCGCATCTCTCCGGCTATACACCCGGCACGTTCATTCTCGCGCCAATGGCCATCGCGCTCCGCGAACAGGGCGTGCCAATTAAGATTGTATATCTAGGCCATCGCGAAGGCGGCGACGTGATGGTGCACAAGGACTCCGCCATTTACCGCACGCAGGATTTGAAGGGCAAAACTGTCGCGGTGCCGGGCCGCTACGCGAACCACAGGCTCATTTTGTATCGCGAGCTGAAGAAGGCCGGAATGAAGCTGGAGGATGTGAACATCGTCGAGATGCCGCCACCAGACATGCCGGCTGCGCTTTATTC
>JBHENA010000076.1:10096-12348 GCA_046262275.1 Chthoniobacterales bacterium | reverse complement strand
CGCGCTCGGTCGACGCGATTACTTCAGGTGAGCCGTTTATGGGTCAGACGGAACTCGATGGCTATGGACGCGCCTTGTATCGCGTGAAGGAAGTCTGGCCCGGATTCATCTCGTGCGTGCTCGCCGTGCATGAAGAAGCCATCAAGAACCGGCGCGCCGAAGTTCAGGAGCTTGTCGATGGCATCGCCAAAAGCGGCAAGTGGCTGGACGCAAAGATGGACAACCGGATGGCTGCCGCGCAGTTCGTGAGCACCCTCTATTACAATCAGCACCCGCGCCTGCTGAGCTACGTGCTCAGTAAACCGCCCGATCGCGTGATCTACAGCCGCTTGAAACCGGTTCGGCCCGACTTCGAGGAAATCGAAGCGCTCGCGAAGGAAGCCGGCATTCTCAAAGGGACCGCGCACTTCTCGGATTACGTGGATGATTCCTTCGCGCCGGATGACGAGCAGGTGCTGGCGCACAACTACACGCCCGCGCGATGAGCCACGTCTCGGGTAGGGTGGGCGTCCCGCCCGCCGGCGAAGGCGTCCCGCCGTCGCGGACTTTCGAATCCAGGGACATCGGCAAAGTTCGTTTCGGCGAGACGCCGAACCCGGCGCGCGGGACGCGCACCCTACCCGAGATGCTCGACCTCGCGCTGCCGTTCGCAGTCGCTGCGTCGTTTCTGCTCGCCTGGCACCTTGCCGTCCGTCTTTCCGGCAGCGATCTTTTTCCCACACCGCTCGAAGTGGGACGGGGGATCGTGGAGCTGGGGCAGCGAGGGCTGCTTCTGAAATACATTGTCGCGTCACTCTTCCGCGTTGCGTGGGGTTTTACGCTCGCGGTCTTGTTCGGCGTTCCGGTCGGTCTCCTGCTCGGTTGGTATGCGCGCGCGTTTCAGGCCTTCAATCCGCTCATCCAAATCCTTCGCCCCATCTCTCCCATTGCCTGGATCCCGCTCGCCATCCTCTGGTTCGGAATCACCGACGCCGCGCCCATCTTTCTCATCTTCCTGGCGAGCGTATTCCCGATCACCGTCTCATCCATCGCCGCGGTGCAAAACATGCAGCCGGTTTACCTGCGCGCCGCGCAAAACTTCGGCCTCAGTCGTGGCGAGCTCTTCCGCCAGGTCATTCTGCGCGCCAGCCTGCCGCAGATCATCACCGGCATCCGGATCGCGCTGGGCGTAGCCTGGCTGGTGGTGGTGGCTGCAGAGATGATCGCGGTCAACAGCGGTCTCGGCTATCTCATCATCGACGCCCGCAACGCCGGGAAACGTTACGACCTTGTGGTGGCCGGGATGGTGATGATTGGGCTCATTGGGCTTGTGCTCGATCTGCTGGTGCGGCAGTTGGAGAAGTTCGACGAAGTGCGGTGGGGATACGCAAATCGATGATGGAAGAAGGAGAAAACATCGAACATCCAACATCCAACATCGAACATCGAAGTGCTTGCTACAGAGTGCGCGAAGAGGAGTCACCGCGCGTCGAAGAGCGGGTCTTTGATCTGGAAGAGAGATTGCTCGATTACGCGGCTGCGATTATCCGGCTGGTTAGAGAATTGCCGAAAGATCGTGAGGCTAATCATGTCGCCAGCCAATTGCTTCGATCCGGTACGTCGCCGTTGCCGAACCATGGGGAAGCTGAATCCGCAGAGTCCCCCGCTGATTTCATCCACAAGCTCAAGCTCTGCCTCAAAGAGCTTCGGGAGACGCGGCGTTGGTTGCTGCTCGTCCGTCGCGTCCCCTTGGTAGATGAGCACAGCGGAATCGAGCCTCTTCTAAGCGAAACCGGCGAGCTCATTCGGATCTTCGTCGTCAGCATTCGCACGGCAGAGAAGCGCACCACCGAAAAAGAACGCCGCACATGACGGTTCGATGTTCGGTGTTCGATGTTTCTGCTCGGCGCGTGAAACAGGCCGCCATCTCCCTCCGCGACGTCACGGTCACTTTCCCGGGAAAGCGCCCCGGCGAAATGGTGCCAGTTCTTAACCGCATCAGCGCCGATGTGGCGCAAGGCGAATTCGTCTGCATCGTCGGCCCGAGCGGCTGCGGAAAGTCGACGCTGCTGAACATCGTGGGCGGCTTCATCCCAGCCACCTCGGGGGAAGTCATCGTGGAACGCCAGCCGGTGGGCGGGCCCGATCCCCGCCGCATTTTTGTCTTCCAGGAGAACGGCGTCTTTCCCTGGTTAAACGTGCGCGAGAACATCGCGTTCGGATTGCGCGGACGCTCCACCGCAGAGCGCGAACGGATCGTCGCGCATTACGTA
>JBHENA010000076.1:9513-10087 GCA_046262275.1 Chthoniobacterales bacterium | reverse complement strand
AACGTGCGCGAGAACATCGCGTTCGGATTGCGCGGACGCTCCACCGCAGAGCGCGAACGGATCGTCGCGCATTACGTAGAGATGGTCCGGCTGACCGGATTCGAGGCCGCGTATCCGCGGGAGCTTTCCGGCGGGATGCGGCAGCGGGTCGAGATCGCGCGCGCGCTAGCGGCTAATCCCGACATCATCTACATGGACGAGCCCTTCGGCGCGCTGGACTTCCTTACCCGGCTAAAGATGCGCGCCGATCTCGTCCGCATCTGGCAGAGCGAGAAAAAAACCATCCTCTTCGTGACGCACGACATTGAAGAAGCTGTGCAGCTCGCCGATCGCGTCCTCGTCATGAGCCAGCGCCCCGCGAGTATCCAGGAGGTGGTGGAGATTGATCTTCCCCGCCCGCGTGATCTCGATTCACCCGGGTATTTGGAAAAGCGCGACCGTATTTTCCGCGTCATGGGCATGAGCCTGCGCGTGGGCGAGACAGTGAGCGCGTGAGGTAGGGACGCCGCGCTGCGGCGTCCGACCAGCCACGCAAGCTCAGTTGCGTCTGCCCAACGGCCAGAGCGAGCCACAG
>JBHENA010000076.1:0-9439 GCA_046262275.1 Chthoniobacterales bacterium | reverse complement strand
ATCAGCCAGCCGAGCAGGAACAGCCACAGCAGCCCAGCAAGGAGGAACTGAATGATGGCCATCAGCAGCCTCCCCTGGATCAACTGTCCTAATCCCGGAACAAAAAAGCTGCACAAAGCAGCGATCACGTTGCCAGTCGAACCTTGTCCAGCCATGGCGTGAAAGTTCGGTCATCGCGTCGCAGCGACAAGAATTTTCTGCGCGCGCTTAGAGATCGCGGTGAGGCGCCATGGCCGAAGAGAAAGGTTTCAGCCCACTGCCATGAGCGTCTTCCTTCAGAAGTTCAGCGATCGCTCCCATGGCCGCTCCCCACACGAGATGCGACGCGATCATCAATAGATTGCGGCGTGCAGGGTGTTCCGTGGCCGTCTTCAAAATGCCCGCGCCCGGCAAAAGACCGAGATAACTTCCCGCCCAAAGGAGCAATCCGAAGCCGGCGCCTTTGCTCATACTTGACGAGGGAATCTCATCGCTGATGGCTCCATAGACCGCGCCCGCTGCGCCGCCGTAGCCGAAGTGCGCCAGCAGCGTCGCCGCCGACCGCACTTCTGAATTCATCCGGTGGGAGACGCCAGCCTCCCGCGCGAGCTTCATCGTGATCTCGCGCGGTGGCAGCGGGTAACGCTCCGATGCCGGCAAACGGCGATGCCACAGAATCATGGCCACCGTCATCGGACCGGTGGCCACCACGCCGGCAATCAGCCCGATCATTGCTCCTAGCGCAGTTCTTTCCGTGGTCGTGGTCATTCGGCTCCCAGGATTAAGCCGGCTATCGGGCTCGAACCGATGACCTGCTGATTACAAATCAGCTGCTCTACCACTGAGCTAAGCCGGCGAGAGAAAGCGGCGCAGCCTAGTGCAGCACGTCTGGAGAGACAAGCGCCGCGGCAGCGAAGAGCGCGATAGCACACGGCGATGTATGCGACGATTCATTGCGACGGCTTACAAGGCACGGCCACGCGCGCAGCATGAGCGATGTCAGTCGATGAGCCGCTGCTCGATTCCTGCGTAAGCATCGATCCGCCGGTCGCGCAGGAACGGCCAGTGGGTGCGGTGTTCGTCTACGCGTTTCCATTCGACCTCCGCGATTACCAGCTCCTCGCGATCGATACTACCTCTCACGAGAATCTCGCCGCTTGGCGCACAGATGAAGCTTTGTCCCCAAAACTCGACCCCCGCCCCGCCGGCCGGCGCTTCGTAGCCGACCCGATTCACGGCCGCGACGTAGCAGCCATTCGCGATCGCGTGGCTGCGCTGAATCGTTTCCCAGGCGGAATGCTGCGCCTTTCCGTAGCGCTCCTTCTCGGCCGGATGCCAGCCGATTGCAGTGGGATAGAAGAGAAGTTGCGCGCCTTGCAGCGCGGTGAGTCGCGCCGCTTCCGGGTACCATTGATCCCAGCAAACACAGACGCCGATGTTCCCGTGCGCGGTCGGCCAGGCTTTGAAACCGAGATCGCCGGGCGTGAAGTAAAATTTCTCATAGAAGGCAGGGTCATCCGGGATGTGCATCTTCCGGTATTTCCCGACGAATTTACCGTCAGCATCGATGACCGCCGCGGTATTGTGGTAAACGCCAGCCCCGCGTTTCTCGAAGAGCGATGCGACGATAACAACGCCGAGTTCGCGCGCGACCTCCTCCAAACGCGACGTGGTCGGACCCGGGACGGGCTCTGCGAGAGCGAAGTTCGCGTGGTCTTCCGCCTGGCAGAAGTATTGGGAACGAAACAGCTCCGGCAGACAGACAATCTGGCCGCCCTGCCGAGCCGCGTCGCGAATGGAGGCGATCGCTTTCTCGAGGTTTGCCGCGGGATCCGCCCCGCATCGCATCTGCACCAAGGCGACCTTTGTTTTATCTGATCGGCCCATTCGTCACATGAGACATATAGGACGCATGCGACCTATACTCCGCCAGCGACTGGCTGAACTCACTTCACCGAATCAGCCGGAACGATCTTGATGTTCTCCACGTTCATCCGCTTCACCGGTCGGTCGGGCGTGGTGGTGGGCGTGGTCGCGATTTTTTCCAGCACGTCCTCGCCTTTGATCAGCTTTCCGAACGCGGTGTATTGGCGATCAAGATGCGCCACACGTGCATGGCAGATGAAAAACTGGCTGCCGGCGGAATTTGGATCCTGCGACCGCGCCATGGAAAGGACGCCTTTTTCGTGCGGCTTGCTGTTGAATTCCGCTTTGACCTTGTAGCCAGGATCGCCCGTTCCCCAGCGCGCTTGCTTGCTCTCGTCCTTGGTCAAGGGATCGCCGCCCTGGATCATGAAGCCTTTGATCACGCGGTGAAAGGCAGTGCCGTCGTAGAAGCCCTCGCGCGCAAGCTTCTTGAAATTTGCCACCGTTTCCGGGGCTACATCCGGCCAGAACTCGGCGACCATTTCGCCTTCGCTGGTCTTGATAATTGCGACTTCGTTCTGACTGGGGCTGGGCGATGGGCTCATAGAAGGTGAAGGGGTTGGAGTTGCGTCCTGGCTGAGCGCGCCCGTCGCGATCAAAGCGACGCTCGCGAGACAGCCGAGCAAAATCGATTTCATGCGTGCACCTGTGGCACGGACGACGTGTTGTGTCCACGCGGTTTGTCGCTTTGCTTACGGCTGAAGAGCCTGGGCAGCTCGTTTCGGCAGTATGTTCGCGTTCTTTTCGAATCGGCTGGGTTGCGTTGGCTCGATCGTTGTGTCCGTGATCGGCACGATTCTTCTGCTCGCGTTGATGCGCGGCTGCAGCAGCGGCGTTGGGTGGTAGCACCGGCATCTTGCCTGTGGGGCAACCGGGCGTCTCGCCCGGTATTGTGGCGATAGACTCACCCGGCGCAGCCCACGTTGCACCGGGCAAGATGCCTGTGCTACCGCGCGCTCGCGGTAGCCGCGGCGGTAGAGTTGGCGGCCGCGTGGTATTCCTGCAGGGTTTTCACCGTCACCCCGCGTCTTTGCAGCGAACGAATCCCGTTAGCGCTCGCCTGCGCGGCGCGCACCGTGGTCATGATCGGGATACGTTGCGCAAGAGAAGCGTTCCGGATCGTGACTTCGTCCTCGCGCGGGATCTTCCCACTGGGCGTATTGATAATGAAATTAATGTCACCGTTTTTCACGCGATCGAGCACATTCGGCCGGCCTTCGCGCATCTTAAAAACCTTCGTCACGGGGATACCGGCCGCGGCAAGCGTCGCAGCCGTCCCGCTGGTGGAGATAATGCCGAAGTTCAACTGCACAAACTCCCGCGCCAGCGGAACCACGCGCTCTTTGTCGGAATCTTTCACGCTGATGAAAACATTGCCGGCATACGGCAGCGCCGGCTGTGCCGCCATTTGCGATTTCGCGAAGGCGAGGCCGAGGTCCGCGTCGATCCCCATGACTTCGCCGGTTGATTTCATTTCAGGGCCCAGTGCGATGTCCATTCCCTGGTAGCGCAGGAACGGAAAGACCGCTTCTTTGACCGAGAAGTGCTTCGGGACGATTTGCTCGGTAAATCCAAGCTCGCGCAATGTAGCTCCCGTCATCACCTTGGCGGCGAGCTTTGCCAGGGGAACACCGATGGCTTTGCTCACGAAAGGGACCGTGCGCGATGCGCGCGGGTTCACCTCCAACACGTAAACGGCTTCGTCTTTCACCGCGAACTGCACGTTCATCAGGCCGCGCACGTTCAATTCGCGCGCCATGGCCTTCGTCGCGGCCGTGATGTCCCGCAGCACCGCATCGGAGAGCGAGAAGGTCGGCACCACGCATGCGCTGTCGCCGCTGTGGATGCCCGCCTGCTCGATGTGTTCCATGATCGCGCCGATCACCGCTCTTTCCCCATCGGCGATGCAATCGACATCCACTTCGATCGCGTCCTCGAGAAAGCGATCGACCAGGACAGGTCGGTCGGAGCTGACCTCGATTGCGGATCGCATGTAGCGGCAGAGATCCTGGTCGTTGTAGACCAGCTCCATCGCCCGGCCGCCGAGAACAAAGGATGGCCTGACGAGCACTGGATAGCCGACGCGGTGCGCAATTTCCAGCGCTTCGCTTTCGCTCGTGGCTGATCCGCTCGGCGTCTGCCGCAAACCGAGTTTGTCGAGCATGCCCGCGAAAAGCTTGCGGTCTTCCGCGCGCTCGATGCTCTCGGATTGCGTGCCGAGGATCGGCACCCCGGCCGCGCGCAACCCGGCTGCGAGATTGAGTGGCGTTTGGCCGCCGAATTGCACGATCACGCCTTCCGGCTGCTCCTGTTCGTAGATGTTGAGCACGTCTTCAAGGGTGAGCGGCTCGAAGTAGAGCCGTGTCGAGGCGTCGAAGTCGGTCGAGACGGTCTCCGGGTTGGAGTTGACCATGATGGTCTCAAATCCGAGCTCGCGCAGCGCAAAGGCCGCGTGGACGCAGCAGTAGTCGAACTCGATGCCCTGGCCTATACGATTTGGGCCGCCGCCAAGGATCATGATCTTGCGCCGGTCGCTCGGCCGAATCTCATTTTCGCTACCGTAGGTGGAATAATAATACGGAGTGAACGCTTCGAACTCCGCGGCGCAGGTGTCGACGAGGCGGTAAGTCGGGACGATGCCGAGCTCCTTCCGCAGGGCGCGAACGTCTCCTTCGCTCGTCTGCCAGGCGACCGCGATCTGCCGATCAGAAAAGCCAAGCTTTTTCAGGCGGCGAAGGCTGCGGAAGTCAGGCTTCCAGCCTGACTCGGCCGGCGGGCTTCCAGCCTGCCGCTCCTGCGAGTCGCTGGTCTGCAGCACCTCGTCATCGCGCAAAACAAACCCGCTGTCGCGCAACCCAGCTTTTTCCGGATTCCGCCTGACGTACTCGCGGCACGCATTGAGGTGCGCCGAATCTCGAATGATCGTGTCGAAACTCTCCGCCATCCAAACGGAACCGCTGCGATTCAGATCATGGTTGATTGCGTTTCCGGTAAATGATTTCCACGAGTGCAGAATTGAGGTTATTGATTCAGCCGGCGCAGGTTGAACAATGACGTGCACGTGGTTCGGCATCACCACGAAGCAGTCGAGGAGATAGCGTTTACCGTCGAAATGTTGAAGCGCGTTCGCGACGATTTGCGCCGCTGCGGGGCGGCCTAGCAGACACGTGCCGTGGCCGCGATCGAGCCACTCTTCCCGGTTTTCTTCGCACAGGCGCATGTAATCGCGTGCCGTCTTCCAGTCCCAGGGTTCGGGATGAAATTTCAGCCACCGCTCCGTCTCTTCTCGCCACTGCGCCAGAACGTCCACAGGAACAGCGTCGGCTAAACGGAACGTGATGAAGTATGTCGCACCGCTCTGTTCCCAATGTGGGAGATGGCGGCGGCTCTGCTTCAATTCGCCGTGTTCATCGAAGCCGCGGAAGATAGCCATCTTGGCTGTCCCGGCGGGCGGGCTTCCAGTCTGCCCGTTTTGCCGACAGGCTGGAAGCCCGTCGGCCGAGTCAGGCTGGAAGCCTGACTTCCGTTCCGCTTCGTCCGCTGGCCGGGCACCCGGGATGGCCGTGTTCCGGCGCGCGCCCAGCCCCGCATGCTGAGGCAGCTTCTCCGTCTCCTCCACAATCTGACGGATGTTGTGCAGGAACCAACGGTCGATCTTTGTCAGCTCGAACACTTCCTCGATGCTCATCCCGTGCTCGAACGCCTGGGCCACGTGGAAGATGCGCTCGGCATTCGGCGCGGTCAGTTTCAGCCGCAGGGTGTCGGGATCGACGCGCTTTTCGTTGCCGTCGCCGCACAAGCCGAAGCGTTTGATCTCCAGCGAGCGCAAGGCTTTTTGCAGCGCTTCTTTGAACGTGCGGCCGATCGCCATCGCCTCACCCACGCTTTTCATTTGCGTGGTTAAGGTGGCATCGGCTTGCGGAAATTTTTCGAAGGTGAAGCGCGGCACTTTCACCACGCAATAATCTATCGTCGGTTCGAAACTTGCCGGCGTCTCACGCGTGATGTCGTTGCGGATTTCATCAAGCGTGTAGCCGACTGCGAGCTTGGCCGCGATTTTCGCGATCGGAAATCCGGTCGCCTTCGACGCCAGGGCGGAGGAGCGCGAGACGCGGGGATTCATCTCGATCACCACCATCCGACCGTTCTCCGGATTGACCGCGAACTGTATGTTCGATCCGCCGGTCTCAACCCCGATCTCGCGAATAACGGCGAAGGCCGCGTCGCGCATCAGCTGAAACTCCCGATCCGACAAGGTCTGCGTCGGCGCGACCGTAATGGAATCGCCGGTGTGCACCCCCATCGGATCGAGATTTTCGATCGAGCAGATGACGACGCAGTTGTCCGCGCAATCTCGCATCACCTCCATTTCAAATTCCTTCCAGCCGACCAGCGATTCTTCGATCAGCACTTCGTTGACGGGGGACAAGTCCAGCCCGCGCGCGGCGATCTCGTCCAACTCCTCTGGATGATAGGCGATGCCTCCACCGGAGCCGCCGAGCGTGAACGCCGGCCGAATGATTAATGGGAAGGCGCCGATTTCGTCCGCGATTCGCGCTGCGTCAGCGATGGTGTGAGCGATGCCGGATCGCGGCACATCCAGGCCGATCCGCAGCATCGCTTCCTTGAAAAGCTGGCGGTCTTCGCCCTTCGCGATGGCCTGTGCGTTGGCGCCAATCAATCGAACGCCATGGCGGCGGAGAGCGCCGTTGCGATTCAGCTCCATCGCCACGTTTAGCGCCGTTTGGCCGCCCATCGTGGGCAGGATCGCATCCGGATTCTCCCGCTCCAGAATCGCCTCCACCACTTCGGGCGTGATCGGCTCGACGTAGGTGCGATCGGCAAACTCCGGATCGGTCATGATCGTAGCCGGATTGGAGTTCACGAGCACAACCTCATAACCCTCTTCCTTGAGGGCTTTGCAGGCCTGCACGCCCGAATAATCGAACTCCGGCCCCTGCCCGATCACGATTGGGCCGGAGCCGATCAGGAGGATCTTTCGAAGCTCGTTATTTCGCGGCATTTACGCGCGCGAACTTTAGGCGAAAACCTTCGAAGGTCACGACGGAAGTCAGCCATCTCTGGCTGGACTCAGCGAGCACGCTCTAGAAGCCATCTCTCATAATCCATGAAGCCTGTCGTCCTGAGCGAACGCGAAGAGCCTGTCCTGAGTCTTCCGAAGGAATCTCTGACTATTTTCCGTTGGCAGCGAACCCCGAGCCGAAATGATCAGAGATTCTTCGCTGCGCTCAGAATGACAGACCTATTTATGAGATGCCTTGTAGCTGCTCGGTGACGCCGACACGCTAGAAGCCTCACTTCCGTATCATGCCGCCGACACCATTCGCTGCCGGTCGAGGTAAACTTTGCAGATGCCTTTCATCCTGGTGAGGATGTAATATGTGGTTTGGCTGCGGACGCGGACGAGCTCCGCACCCACGATCCGCGTCACGAAACCACTCGGCAGATCGAGGATCTCCTGCGGCGTGGCGCCATCCAGCCCCTTGCAAAGGATGGCGGTCATCGCACGGGTCAGCGTTTGCACTTCCGGTCCGAGCGTCATCCGGAAATGCGCTTTGCCTTGATCATCAACGTGCAGATAAACGCCCACCGTGTCGGCGCACTCCTCGTCCTTGCGAATGTCTTCCAAGTCGAACTCCTCGCCGCCGCGCGGCTCCTGTTTCTTCGCCCCGTCAGCATACGAAACGAGGGTCTCGCGCCGCTCCACTTCGGGCAGCGATTCGAAGAGGTGGATAATCTTGTCGAGCTTCGGCGGATACATTTCCGCTCACGCCGCTTTCTCAATCGGCGCGCCGACCTTGTTTCCCCACTCTGTCCACGATCCATCATAATTGCGCACGTTCGCCAGACCGAGCAGATAGGTAAGCACAAACCACGTGTGGCTCGAGCGCTCGCCGATTCGGCAATACACGATCGTCTCCTTATCTGCGGAGAGACCGGCACCGTCCTTGTAGATTTTTGCCAGCTCTGCGGCGGATTTGAAGGTGCTGTCGTCGTTCGCCGCCGTCTTCCAAGGGACGCTCTTCGCGCCCGGAATATGCCCGCCGCGTAACACGCCTTCCTGCGGATACTCCGGCATGTGCGTGATCTCGCCTTTAAATTCGCCGGGCGAACGCACGTCGATCAACGGCTTGCCCGCTTTGCTTTGAGCGAGCGCTTCCTCGGCGAAGGCGCGTATCTCCTTATCGAAGCGCTTCTTCGGCACCGGATAATTTGTGCGCGGATACTTCGGCACTTCGCGCGTCATCTCCCGCCCATCAGCCTTCCATTTATCGCGGCCGCCATTGAGGATTTTCACCTTTTCGTGTCCGAACAACCGGAACGCCCAGAGCGCATAGCAGGCCCACCAGTTTGCTTTGTCCCCATAGAAAACGCACGTCGTCTCGGGAGTGATGCCGTTGCGGCGGCAAAGCTCCGCGAATTTGTCGGGCGCGATGTAATCGCGAATCACCGGATCCTGCAGATCCATGCGCCAATCAATATGGATCGCGCCCGGAATATGGCCGGTATCGTAGAGCAGAATGTCTTCGTTCGATTCAATGATGCGGACCGCTTCGTCGGTTGCGTGTTGTTGCACCCAGTCCGCATCCACTAAAGCCTCGGGGTGAGCGTAGGAGTTCGGTTGCGTAGCCATGCGGCTAGCTTCCGTCCGCATCTTATTGGGGGCAAGCCGTTTCAGGCCACATGCATCTCGGGCTCTGCGCCCGCCGCGTGTCGCCTGTCGAATTATTTCTCCACCGGAAAGCCCGCCTTCTTCCACGCCTGCCAGCTCCCAGGCACGTTGTGCACGTCCGTGAACCCTTCCTGTTTCAGAATGCTGGCGGCGAGACTCGCGCGATATCCGCTCGCGCAGTAGACCGCCGTGGGCTTGGCCTTATCCAAGGTCGCGCTCTTCTCGCGCAGCTGAGGGAGAAAGAAATGCCGCGCGCCGGGAATGTGGCCGCGCTTCCATTCACCGGGTCCGCGCACGTCGAGCAACTGGAAATGTTGTCCGCCGTTGTGAATCTCGTGCACGCTTCGTTGCGGCACCGTCTCGAGCGCAAAACCCGCGGCCTCCCAGGCTTTGATCCCGCCCACGAGATAGCCGGCGAATTTCGTGTAGCCGGTACGAATGAACAGCTTCAACACTTCTTCCAGCGCGCTGTCCTTCTCCAGCACCAGCAACACCGGCTCAGCAGGATCGAGGAGCCATCCGGCCCAAATGGAGAGCGAAGGCGAGCCGCCGATATTGAGCGCGCCCGGGATGTGTCCGCCGCCGAAGGCCAGCATCGAACGCGTATCGACCAGCACGCCCTTCTTTTCCGCAAGCGCGCCTTTGAATGCCCTCGCCGGAAGCGCGGCCACTTTCGGCAGGTTCCCCATCACCTCCGGACCTTCCGCGTTGATCTTCTTCATCCGCGGATAGTAGGTCGGCACGGGCGGCGCAGTCTGGATGGCGAAATCAGTGAACTTCTCCACGTCGTCGAACTGCAGGAACGGGTTGGTCGCGCGCTCGTAGCCGATCGTGCTTTGC
>JBHENA010000075.1:0-12708 GCA_046262275.1 Chthoniobacterales bacterium | reverse complement strand
ACTCCCAAACGCGCGGACTTGCTCAGCCATTTCGGCCTCGCCCGCGAGATCGCGGCGCTCACCGAAAAGCCGTTGCGCGCCCCCGATATCACGGAAGGAAAGCCCATCCAGGATAAGAAAGTTCGGATTGCTGCACCTCGTGAATGCCCCTTTTATTCCGCGCGGCGGATCGAAACCGTGATGGTCCGACCGAGCCCCGACTGGTTGCGCACGAGGCTGGAAGCGACGGGGCTCCGACCGATCAACAACATCGTCGACATCACGAACTATGTGATGCTGGAGCTCGGTCAGCCGCTCCATGCGTTCGACGCGGACAAGCTGCAGGGCGGCATCAATGTGCGTCTCGCCGCAGAAGGCGAAAAGTTTCTCGCCCTGGATGGTAACGAATATGAACTGAGCTCGCGCGATCTCCTCATCGCTGATGAGAAGCGGGCTGTCGGAATCGGCGGCGTAATGGGAGGGGAGGAAACACGGGTGACGGAGACCACGCGCAATGTGCTGCTGGAGGCAGCGTACTTTCTTCCTTCCAGCGTGCGGCGAACCGCGCGCTCTCTAAATCTGCCGAGTGACGCCAGCTACCGCTTTGAGCGCGGTGTGGATCCGGCCACGACGCTGAAAGCATCCGCGCGCGCTGCCGAGTTAATACGGGAACTCGCCGGCGGAACACCGGCCCAGGAAGTTGCTGTGGCGGGCGCTCCACCTTCGCCGCCGGATGATGTGACGTTGCGCTACGCGCGCTCCGAGGAGTTGTTGGGCATTACAATTCAGCCGCGTGAAATCGATCGCATCCTGGAGAGTTTCGGACTGCAAAAAACAGGCGAGCGAGCCGCCATTTCTAGTTCATGGAAAATTCCCAGCCATCGCATCGATCTCCGCCGGGACGTCGACCTGATTGAAGAAATCATCCGTGCCCACGGCATCGACAAAGTTCCCTCTACCTATCGCAGCCGTTTTACTCCGCAAAGCGAAGCGGATCGTTCGCGAGATTTTGAAAACGCGATTCGGCAGAAGTTGATTGCGCTCGGAATCTCGGAAGCGCGAACTTCGTCATTGATCCCGCGCGCGGCGATCACTGCCGCGGAAAGCGCGGTCGAATTGAAAAATCCTTTGAGCGAGGATCACGTCGGACTCCGGCCAAGTCTGATCCGCGGACTGCTTGACGTGCTGGAGCGGAACTTGAACACGGGCGCATTCAGTGTTCGTCTCTTTGAACTCGGCAACATCTTCGTCCCATCTGACGCGAAGGAAAGGCGTGCGCTCGCGTTCCTGCTTTGCGGCCTGCCGGCCGGCGAATCGCTTTGGCGCGCTGGTGACAAGCGACAGCTCGACTTCCTGGATCTGAAGGGGACGATAGAAGTGCTGCGAATTCCAAAACTGAATTTCCGGCGCAGCAGTCGCGACGGCTTCGCGGTGGCAGCTGAAATCACTTCAGATGGTGAAGTTATCGGTTTCGCCGGCCAGTTGAGCGCGACGCGGGCAGCTGATTTGGGAGCGATATCCCCAGTCCTGGTCGCGCAAATCGATCTCGACGCGGTGCCTCAGCGCACATTTGCTACGCGCCGTTTTGTAGAGATTAACAGGTATCCCGGCGTGACGCGGGACATTTCGATGGTGGTCGATGAAGCCGTGACTCACGAGCAAATCATGAAGACCATCCACGGCGAAGATCTCCTGGAGACGGTGCAAGTGTTCGATCTTCTGGTCGGCGAAGATGCGGAAAAGAGGTTCGGGCCGGGCCGGAAATCCGTTGCTTATACGTTGACATACCGGGACACAAATCGGACACTGACAAACGACGAAGTGACCGTGGTTCACACGCGGATTCGCGACCGACTGAAGAGCGAATTGGGAGCTGAACTACGGGAGTAGTTCTTTGACAAAAGTAGCGCAACCGTCCCGGTTGCAGGCGCAAGCGAGACGCATGCGCTACGATACTTTTACCCTGCGATGCTCGAGATTCCAGGATGTGATTCCCGGACCGATATTGCGTTAGCTAGAAGGGGGCTAGGTCGCTCTTGGGGAAGATGACATGCCTTAATTGGAAGTCAGACGCTCCTGCGACGGTCACCCGCCCGTTACCGAAAGGGAACGGGATATCCTCCTAAACGGCACCGGCGGGGTAAAAATCTTCAGCGCCCGGATCAGAAATGGTCCGGGCGCTTTTGTTTTTGGCTGCACACCACACATTCACTTTTGCTTGCACGCGTCCTGGCCTGCGCTGTAGCGACGGCGCTCTGTCGCCGTAAAAACGCGGGGATTTCAGCGCATGCCGAATACGCCGACAGAGCTCCGAAAGCTTTCGCGAGAAATCGGCGTCGCTACAACAGTGATCCTTCCGTTTAAGGAAAAGCACCCGAAACACCGAACATCGAATGCTGAAGTCGTTCGGTGTTGGACGTTCGTTGTTCGATGTTCGATGTTCGCTTTCGACGGATGAAAGCGCTCCTCGCACTGGAAGACGGCAGAATCTTTGAAGGCGAGTCCTTTGGCGCGACCGGCACGTGCGTCGGCGAGGTCTGCTTCAACACTTCCATGACCGGCTATCAGGAAGTGCTGACCGATCCTTCCTACCGCGGGCAAATCGTCGCGATGACTTACCCACATATTGGAAATTACGGCACCAACGCGCTCGACCAGGAAAGCGCAACGCCGCACGTTCGCGGGTTTGTCATCGAGGAGCTGAGCGACGTGCCGAGCAGCTGGCGTTCCGAGCGCTCGTTGGAGGAATATCTGCGCGAGTGGAAAATCCCCGGGCTGCAAGGAGTGGACACGCGCGCGCTAACGCGACACCTGCGGGAACGCGGCGCGATGAAAGCCTGCCTCACGAGCGATGCGCTTTCGGAGAAGGAGGCGATCGAAGAAGCGATCCGCGGAGACGGCGTGGTGGGAATGGATTACGTGAAAGAGGTGACCGCTCCCGCGGCTTACAAGTGGGATCCGGAAGATCGCGCGAGCAGTCTTTGGTCGGTCGCGCGCGGCAGCGCCGATGAAGTGCGTCGGCAGGCGCTTCCCAAGGTACGGCATGAGATCGTCGCCTACGACTACGGGATCAAGGAAAACATCCTGCGGAAGCTGCGGCAGGCGGGCTTTGGCGTCACGGTTGTCCCCGCCAGCACGAGCGCGGACGAAGTGCTCGCGCTGAAACCAGACGGCGTCTTTTTATCGAATGGCCCCGGTGACCCTAGCACGCTGGGTTACGCGCACAAAGCGGTGCATGGCCTGTTAGGCAGGACACCGATCTTCGGAATTTGCCTGGGGCACCAGGTCTTGGGCTACGCGTTCGGCGGACGCACCTTCAAGCTGAAGTTCGGCCATCGCGGCGGCAACCAGCCGGTGAAAGATCTCCACACCGGGAAGGTGGCGATCACGTCTCAGAACCACGGTTTTGCGGTGGATGCGGATTCATTGCCGGCAGAGGTCGAAGTCACGCACGTGAATCTGAACGACGGCACGGTGGAAGGAATGCGGCATCGCGAGTGGCCGGTCTTCAGCGTGCAATATCATCCCGAAGCCGCACCTGGTCCGCATGATGCAGGTTACTTCTTCTCGCAGTTTGCCGACCTGATCGAGTCGCAGCGCTGATCGTTGTTAGCTGCTGTAGCCGCTTCGGTGTGTAGAGGTATTTTTCGGGGGCACCGCTTAACGATGCACGAAACGGCGATGCACGGCCGTTGCTACAGCCTCACTTCTATTAGTTGCGCAATCGTAGTGCGATCATCTCCTGAAGCATTTCGGCGCTGTCGCGCAGCAGATGCATTTTGCTGCCTTCGCAGTGGTTCCAACGCACTGCCACTTCGCGCATTCGTAGTCCCGCTTGTTGGGCGAGATAGAGAAGCTCGACATCGAAACCGAATCCATCGCTCCGGGCGTGCTCCAGAAGGGGCCGAACGACATCGAGCCGGAAAGCTTTAAAGCCACATTGCGTGTCCCAATACGGGAGGCCGGTCGCAAAGCGGACCAGCAGGTTGTAGATGCGGCCTCCCTGTTCACGGTGCCACGCCTGCCGGTGGCCGATTAGCCGCCGATTCAACGCGCGTGAGCCAAATGCAATGTCCACTTCACGAGCAAAAATCGGCTCGAGCAGCTTCGGCGCTTCCTCCATCGGGGTCGAGAGATCCGCGTCGGAGAACAGGGCTACCGGCCGTGTCGCCGCCAGCAAGCCGACCCGCACAGCCGCGCCTTTGCCGCGATTTTGCGCCTGCTCGATCAGCCGCGTCTCAATGCCTCCTTCGTTTTTGAACACTTCCCGCACCAATTCGGCGGTGGCATCGCTCGACCCGTCGTCCACCACCACCATCTCGCTTTCCGGGCTTGTGGCGCGCAGGTAGGCGAGCGCATCGACCAGGGTCTGGCCGACCCGATGCGCCTCATTAAACGCAGGGATAACCAGCGAAAAACCGGGAAGCATCAACTCAAATCCGGAACCTTGCTCATCCCATGGGCTGGCGCGCCAATCTGCAACCTGCGCTTCACGGACCGGATTCTATCCAGCGGTCGTTCGGAGTGTCCAAGGCTTTCGGCGCGTGGTCGCCTCGACGAACCGCAGCGTGCCAGCCGCGCGATGGCTACTTTCCACTTTCCGACCTAACTAACTAGGGCAACTTCCACCAGAACATGGCCGAAGCGCAACGCATAAACGCAGAGGACGAGAACACGATCGAGACCAATCCGGTCGTAGTCGTGGAGGGCGTGGGTCGGCTCGGCAGCGGCTTCCTGCGCGAGATCGGCAGCATGTTCTGGTTCATCATCAACACCATCGCGGAGACGATGGACAACGTGCGCCGGGGGCGCGCGCCATTCCGAGCTTCCAGCTTCTTCCGCCATACGGAGCGCGCCGGCGTGGATTCGGTACCGCTGGTCGCGATGGTGTCGTTTTTTCTCGGGCTCACGATGGCGCTGCTGACGGGGTATCAGCTGCAACGTTTCGGCACGGAACGACTTGTCCCGGGCCTGGTGGCAATCGCCTTTACGCGCGAACTGGGCCCGCTGCTCACCGGGATCATGTTGGCCGCGCGGATCGGCGCCGCGTTCACGGCCGAATTGGGCACGATGCAGGTCTCCGAGGAAGTGGAAGCGGTCGAAGCGATGGGCATCAGCCCGCTCCGTTTCCTGGTCGCACCGCGCATGCTCGCGCTCTTTTCCCTAATGCCGTGCCTGTCGGTTATCTCCAGCCTCGCCGCCATTTTCGCGACCGCGCTGATCTCGCGCGCATATTTCAACATCGCCTTCGTCTACTTCAACGATCTCGTCCTGGGGGCGCTTCTCATCCGGGACATCATCACCGGCATCATCAAAAGCTTTCTCTTCGGTTTGCTCATCGGCGCGATCGCCTGTCATCGCGGCTTGAGCGTGACTGGCGGGGCCGCGGGAGTGGGAACATCGACCACCTCCAGCGTGGTCACGGCCATCACCGCGGTGATCGCCTTCGATACCGTGTTCAACATTGTTTACGTGGTCTTTTTCCCGTGAGCGCGCCCACTCCTCCGGTTGTCGAATTGCGCGACGTGCGACTGCAGTTCGACTCAAAGCAAGTCCTCAACGGCATCTCGCTCGAGGTGGAACCGCAGGACCGGATGGTGATCATGGGACAAAGCGGCAGCGGCAAAAGCACGATTCTGCGCTTGATCCTCGGCATCCTGCCGCCCACCGGTGGCTCCGTCTTTTTCAAGCAATTCGAAATTTCACGCCTGCCCCGGCGCAAGTTGCAAAAGATCCGCACCCACATCGGGATGGTTTACCAATATTCGGCTCTCCTCAGCTCGCGAAACGTCCGCGATAACGTCGCACTCCCGCTCGAAGAGCTGACGAAAAAGAGCCGGGAAGAGATTGACCGGATCGTAGACGAGAAGCTCGAGCTGGTGGGAATGAGCGAGGTGAAAAATCAGATGCCATCGGAGCTGAGCGGCGGGATGCGCAAGCGGGTCAGCCTCGCACGCGCGCTCGTCATGGAACCGGAGCTGATTTTATTCGACGAGCCCTCCGCCGGCCTCGATCCCGTCATCAGCTCAGTGATTGATGAATTGATCATCAGCCTCACGGAACAATCGAAAGTGACGTCGGTCATTGTTACCCACGAAATGGATAGCGCATTCCGGATTGGCACGAAAATGGCCATGCTTTACCAGGGAGAGATCATTGAAATGGCGGAAACAGAGCAGTTCAAGCGGTCCAGGCATCCGGTTGTGGCTCAGTTTTTGAGCGGCAGCACGGAAGGACCGA
Organism: Chthoniobacterales bacterium; assembly: GCA_046262275.1. Taxonomy (GTDB): domain Bacteria; phylum Verrucomicrobiota; class Verrucomicrobiia; order Chthoniobacterales; family UBA10450; genus JACCTI01. Next base: position 6,489 of record JBHENA010000075.1, on the reverse strand, counting down.
TCTTAGAAGGAAGCCAGGATGCAATTGCGACGAAATGAACTCTTAACCGGGCTGCTCGTGCTCGCCACCGTGGCGATCCTGACCGGCATCCTCATCCTGCTCGGCGCGCCGGGACTTTTCAGTCCGCTCGTGACCTACAGGATCTATATGGACAATGCGGCCGGGATTAAGCTCGGTGCGCCCGTGCTCCTGGCGGGAAGAAAAATCGGGCAGGTGGAGCAATTATTCTCGCCGGTCTCGAAGGAAGATGCCGCACAAGCCGAGGCACTCGGTCTCGCGATGCGGCCGCCCGATCCCACAACGAAAACAAACGGTGCCCCGCCGAAGCCGAAGTTTGAAGCCCGCATCGATGTGCGGGTCGATAAAGACGCGTCCGTTTATAAAGATGCCCGCGCCCGGCTGATCACGCTCGGATTGCTCGGCGAGACCGCAATCGATATCACCCAGGGGAACGAATCCTCCGGCCGCGCGCAAGACGGCCAGACCTATGCCGGCGTGCGCGTCCCCGATTTTGGCGAAGCTATCGCCAAGATGCTCGACATTATTCAACCGGTCGCGACAGAGGCGACAGCTACCTTGAAGGAGCTCCAAACAACGGCGGCCAACTTGAGCAAGATCACCGATGAACAGTCGCAGTTGAACATGGCCCTCGCGCAGATGCGGACCTTCGCGGAAAACCTCACCAGCATGACGGCCGCGGATAGTTCGCTGCAGCTGGCGCTCAAGAACGTGGAGTCGATCAGCGGGAATTTGAACAAGATCACGACCGACATCACGAGCAACGACAATATCTCGGTCACCCTGCAGAACTTCCGCGATTCATCCGAGAAATTGAAATCGGCCATGAACGAACTCGCCCCCGACCTGGAGGCGACGGGAGAAAACGTGAAGGACCTCACCCAAACCGTGAAGACCCAGCCGTGGCGTCTGGTCTGGCCAAGCACAAAGAAATATCCAAAGGATGAGCCGCAGGCCGAGGACACAATTACGGTGCGCAAAACGAGCAAAACGAGCAAAGCGCAGCGGGCAAAGCCGACGCCCACGCCCGCACGCCGCCGCGGAGTGCTTTATCCCGGCAGCTAATGAGAGGGACGCCGCGCTGGGTTTACAACACGCGCGAACACGCCAGCGAAAATTCATCAACGCCGTTGCTTGGTAAGCGCTTCGGACAGCGCGCCGCGCTGCCATGGGTTTAGAGTTCCACGCCGTGTCGCCGTTTTACGTGGTCATCCCGAGCCTGCGCAGACGGCGAGGGATCTCACGCGTGGTCTGGGACTTACGCTGAAGAAAGGCATCGCACTCGACAGGGGGCGGCGAGATTCCTCGGCGCGCTTCGCCAGCCTCGGGATGACAATTCAGACGTCGAACGCTAAACAGATACGCGCCCTGTCCCTGCCATTCTTACCAGCCAGATAGTTTGTGCATCAGGCGTGTTTCGATTGATATACTGCAGTAGTTCACCGGAGCGGAGGTAGAGACGCGAGTGGCAGGGAGACGACCACACTGGCTCTGGTGGAGCATCGCGGCGCTCTGCCTCGTGGTTCTGGTCACGGCACCCGCGGCGGGACTTTATCTGATTTCGCAGAGCCTCGCCGGTGCACGTCTGGCCGAAGAGGGCCGGCAGGCACTTGCCCGGCGCGAGCATGAGAAGGCGATTGCTTCTCTCGACGCCGCTTTAGGGAAACCGCTCCAGAAGCGACTCAAAGCCGCTGCTTATCTCTGGCGCGGGGCGGCGAAGAGCGGCAAGGGCAGGTTTGATGAGGCCATCGCTGATTTGACCGTCGCCTGCCGGATCAACCCGGAGCTTGCGGAGGCTTACGGCGAGCGGGCGCTCGCATATCAGCAGAAAGGCGACAAAGAGAAAGCGCTGCAGGATTTCGAGGAAGCGATCAGGCATGGAGCGCGTGGGTGGGCGGCTTTCTGGGGACGGGGCGCTATTCTTTTCGAGCGGGGCGAGGTCGCCCGTGCCGCGGCGGATTTCACGGAAGCGATCCATGCCGAGCCAAATCATCCTGTCGCCTACATTCAGCGTGGCCACGCCTACGCTGCGCTCAACGAGCTGGACGCGGCCATCGCCAGCTTCGAGAGCGCATTACGCATCGATCCAGAAAACCAGGAGGCACGTGCCGCGCGGGGCGATCTTTATTACCGGAAGGGCGAGGTCGCGAAAACTCTCGACGATTACGCGCACCTTCGCACGAGCAAAGGCGAAGAGTGGGCCGCACGAACTGCCCAGCCACCGCCCTCCGCGGCGAAGACCGACACAGCGGTCCTGTTGTTGCGCGCGAATGCCGAGGCGCAAAGTGGCCGCATCGACCAAGCGATCGATATCTATAATCAGCTCCTGCTCATGAACCTGTCGCTGCCCGACGCATCAACCGCCTGCCAGAACCGCGGGAATGCCTATCGCCAGAAAGGCGATGACGAGCGAGCGTTGCGCGATTACGATCAGGCGATCCGCTTCAATCCTGCGAACGCCGGCGCCTACGTCAACCGGGGTGTGATCTACGGTCATCGCGGCGACGATGAGGCCGCGATCATGGATTACACCGAAGCGATTCGCCTGGACCCTAAGATGCACCAGGCTTTTCATAACCGCGCCCTCGCCTATCGCGATCAGGACAAGCTCGATCTGGCTGAGCGGGATCTCACAGAGGCGATCCGGCTGGATGCAAACTTCGCATCCGCTTATGTGAATCGCGGCGCCGTTCACCTGGCGAAGGGTAATCTTGACCGGGCGCTGGCGGATTATGAAGCCGCGCTCAGGGTCGACCCCGCCGTCGCCGAAGCATACATGGGGCGGGCTGATGTTCTCTCACGGAAGCTGGCTTACTCGCGCGCCGCGGCAGATTGGGAAAAAGCGCTCTCGCTGCGGCCCGCAAGAGCAGAGCGAGCTCTCAATGCCTTTGCCTGGTTCCGCGCGACCTGCCCCGCCCCGGCGGTGCGAAACGGAAAGCAGGCAATCGAAGCCGCGCTCCAGGCCTGCGAACTGACGGATTGGATGCACGGCGGCTACGTCGACACACTGGCCGCTGCTTATGCCGAGAATGGCGAGTTCGAGAAGGCGATCGAGTTTCAGCAGTATGCTTTGCGGAGCGAAGGGATGGGACCGGCTGATCGCCCAGGTGCAGAAAAGCGCCTGAGCTTGTACGGGCAGCGGCGTCCCTATCGCGAAGAAAAGCCTGAGTAATTCACGCGCTCGATTTCGCTTCCGCCAGGCGCGATTGCAGGAAGCTCATGACGGCGGCTTCCACCGAGCGCAAATCCGGAAGATTTTCCGCGAGCGCTTCCTCCGTCTTGCGGCGCAGACCCTCGATCATGTTGCCGCTCAAATAGGTCTCGAGCACCGCCGGATGCACGTAGCACTTTCGGCAAACCGCCGGCGTGTTGCCGAGGATCTTGGCCACGGCAGCAATCGCATTCTTCACGTTTGCTTTGGCCTCTTTCTTCGTCTCGAACGACTTCGTCGCGTTCAACGCCACCGCCGCCAGGACCGTCCCGGCCCAGGTGCGGAAATCTTTCGCCGTGAAATCCTGGCCCGTGATCTCGCGCAGATAGTCGTTCACATCCTGCGACTTGATGTCCTGCACGTTGCCCTCCTCATCTACGTAGCCGAAAAGCTCCTGCCCGGGGAGGTCCTGTGCTTTTTTCACGATCCGCGCCAGCCGCCGATCCGCGAGCTCTGTCTGCTGCGTGACGCCGCTTTTGCCGCGGAACTTGAACCGCACCTTCGAACCTTTCACGTCGGCATGTTTGTTCCGCATCGTGGTCAGGCCATAGGAGTTGTTCGTGCGCGCGTACTCTTCGTTTCCGACCCGAATGAAGGTGCGCTCCATGATCGAGACAATCGTCGCCAGGACCTTGTTCTTCGGCAGCCCCGGCAGCGCGAGATCGGCTTCCACGCGTTTGCGGATCTTCGCCAACGCCTGGCCGAAGATCAGCATCCGGTCGTACTTGGTTTCGTCGCGGACTTCGCGCCAGCGTTCGTGGTAGCGGTATTGCTTCCGCCGGCGCGCGTCGCGGCCGGTTGCCTGGAGATGTCCATTCGCGGTCGGACAAATCCAGACATCAGTGTAAGCCGGCGGAATCGCGAGCCGCTTGATCCGCAACAGGCGCGCCTCATCCGTGATCCGCTTTCCCTGCGTATCGAAATACTCGAAATCGTCGCCCTTCTTCTTGCGCGTGTAACCCGGCTGGTCGTCGCTCACGTAGCGCAGACCAGCTTCCTCTGCGGCTTCCTCCGGATCGGTGACAACGTTCAGCTCATGGAGTTTCTTCTTTTCCTCGGCGAGCGTGGCGGCGGTGGGCACGTAAGCAGATACGCTCCAACTACCGCCGCAGGCTGCAATTCTCTGTCGCCGCCTCAGGCGCGTGTTGTAGCGACGGCGCTTTGTCGCCGTAAATGCGTCTCACGGCCGCAGGTCCCCGAGAGTTTTGCCTGATGCACGATCAGCGGTACGTCCTATTTGTCAGCAGATGCCGGGAGTTCGAATTCGTGCGGCTTCAGCTGCCTGCGTGCGAGGAGCGTCACCTTATCTTCGCCGACTTTCAAGCGGAGAAGTCTCGTTCCGATCATCGATTCGGGATCGAATTCGCCCTTGCGGTCGACAGCGCTAGTGACGAATTCGATTTCAAATCCGTCAGCTTGCGTTCGAATGGCACAAGGTTCGAAGAGGCGGCGTGCTCCTTTTTTGTGATCTAGCAAGGTCTTTGGGACATGCGCACTGCGGCCAGGGCGCAGAACTCTGTAGCGGAGAGTTGCAAGGGAGCCGTGGAGACCGCCGATCATTTTAGCAACGACGATGAAACAATTGCCTTTGGGATCAGGCGGTGACAGCGCGAACTCGTGCTGTGAAGAGATCGCCTCGTAATCGGCGGTGTCATTATCCACGAGCAGCTGCTGCCAGTGCTGTGCGCGACGCCGATAGAGGTACAACGATGTGTCTACTCCAGCTCCAGTGCTAATCACCGGCGCAATGACGAGCAATTCCGGAACGTCTGGCGATCCATGGGCTTTAATTCGCACAATCTTGCCATACGGGAACACTACCTCCGGGTCTGGTGTGTTTGGATCGTAGGGCTGCGGCGGCGGCGGTTCTTCGTCGTGGGGGAAGGAAACTTTGATTCCGAGCTGGTCCAGACGAGCGACGACACGGCTTCGCAGTTCCTCCGGCGTGAGTGAGCCGGTGCCATCCACCTTCAATACGTCCGACGTTACAGTGGACAGGCTGCGCTTGATCTGCCGGAGAAGTATGCGCGCGGTTTCCCGGCACCAAGCCAGAGTAATCTGGTGGCTTAGGCCCCCATGGATTGCGCTGAGCGATTCCGCGCAGTGCCTGATGCGCCGCAACTAGCTCCACTTCGGCGGCTGATGGTGCCGCGGCCGCCGTCTTCACGTCGGCTGCGCCGAGGTTCTGCGAAGTAAGACTGGAACTTACGAGGGCGAGAATAAAACCCGCGAGGCACGTCTTCCCGCAACTGCATCGCCGCCCATGGCTCATTCGGCTAGAGGAGCTACGCGCCGTAGCTCTTCGTAAATTTTTTACGCGACTCGGCTTCTGCAGCAGGCGCGCTCGCAGAAAGCGTGACTGGTGGAGCTTCCGCTTGCGCGGGCTCAGTGGCAGTCGCCGGCGGCTGTGGTTCTGCCGGCGTCGGGCCGGCGGCCTGCGGTTTAGTGCCGCCCTTCGCGGCGCCGCTCTGCGACACTTCCACGAACGCCATCTGCAGGTTCGAAAGCGTGTTGCGCAGGACTGTCGCCTCTTCCGTGCTCAGGTTGCCGCGCGTTTTCTCCTGAATCATCGCCAGTTGGTCTATGAACATCCGCGCCAGCTCCAGATTCACTTCTCCCTGGCCGGTCTGCGGATTCGGTATTTGACCCAGAAAAAGGGCGGCGTTCTGCGCCTGCATCATGACAAATTCAATGAACCGCTGCGAAAGCTCGCCGCTCTGGGTATTAGTTTGCACTTCAGCCATGGCTTACTCCTTCTTTTTGGATGGCTCCTGGTTGTCTGATGGACGAACGGTGGCGAGCACGTACGGCTGCGCCTGGAAATACTTGCGCGCCACCCGCTTCACCTCTTCCAGAGTGACGGCTTCGATTTCGGTTTCGAGTTTTTTGTAGTGGGCGAACCCGAGGCCGTAGAGCTCATCGAGCGCCGTCATGTAGCCGAGGGCATCATTACTCTGGTTGGCGATCTGCTGCTGGCCAATCAGCTTCTTCTTCGCGCGCGCAAGCTCTTCTTCGGCGAGACCTTCGGTGGCAAGCTTCCGGATCTCATCCAGTAACGCGGTCTTCACCGGCGCGATCTTTTGCGGATCGGTCCCGAGATAGAACGCGAACATCCCGGGCACCAAGCCCTGCATCTGGCTGGAGCCGATGTAATAGGCGAGACCCATCTGCTCCCGAATCCGAACGAAAAAGCGCGATCCGAGATCGCTGCTCGCCTCGTCGATCAACTCGAGGGCGTAGCGATCTATGCTGAACAAATC
>JBHENA010000074.1:0-13163 GCA_046262275.1 Chthoniobacterales bacterium | reverse complement strand
TCGTCGCGCACTTCGTCGAGGCGGTCAGTTCGTCTGGCAGTCAGGACCACCGCGGTGGCCCGATGCGCAAGCTGTCGCGCAAATTCGCGGCCGAGTCCGGCGGAAGCGCCGGTAATCAGCGCTGTGCAGCCATCGAATTTCATGCTGACCCGGCTTGCAGCAGCAGCGGTTCGAGGGTCTTCCAAACAACGTCGGCCACCATTTTATGACCGAGCGGATTTGGGTGAATCAGATCCGGCTGATTGAACTCGCGCAGTCCGCCTACACCTTCGAGCAGAAATGGGATCATGGTTGCGTTATTCTCCTTCGCCACGTCGTAGAACGCCTGCCGGAATTCCTCCGCGTATTTCGCGCCGACGTTCGGCGGCATCTGCATTCCCGCGAGGACAATCTTCACCTCCGGGTGCTTCGCGCGCGCCTTCTCGATCATTGCTTTCAGATTCGCCTTTATGTTGCTGACCGGCAGTCCACGCAGCCCATCGTTTCCGCCCAGCTCCAGGACGAGCACATCAATATGGCGTTGCAGAAGCCAGTCGATCCGGCGCAAACCGCCCGCCGTTGTGTCGCCACCGAGGCCGGCGTTCACGACCTCGAACGGCAGCTTGCGCTCGCGGATTTTTTGCTCGACCACGGCCGGGAACGCCTCGTGCGGTTTCACGCCCGAGCCGGCGCTAAGACTGTCCCCCAGAAAAACGATCGTCTTCCTGGGCGGCGGCGTCGCTGGAGCTTGTGCGAAAACGTTCCCACTCCCGAGGAGCAGTGGCAGCAGTGTACGGCAGAGCGCAGGCGTCAATTTTCCCATGCGGAGCGGATTAGGATCGCGTAAGCAAGACGAGCCCGCTGCCAGCGTCAATCATCGTGATCCCAATCCTGAAAGTCCAGCAGCTCACGAAAAGCTACGCGACGGGCGCAGGCCGGCTGACGGTGCTGAAGAACATCTCACTGGAACTGCCGCAAGGTGCGACCTGTTCGATCCTCGGCCCGTCCGGCAGTGGAAAAACGACACTCCTCGGCTTGTGCGCCGGGCTAGACCGTCCGACGGCCGGTTCTGTGCTCTTGAACGGCGAGCCGCTGGCCGATTTGACCGAAGACGAACGAGCGCGAGTTCGGAACGAGCACGTCGGCTTCGTCTTCCAAAATTTCCAGCTCATCCCCACCTTGACCGCGCTGGAAAACGTGACTGTTCCGATGGAGCTGCGCGGCGATAGGAGCGCGCGCGCGCTTGGGCTCAATTTACTCGCGCGCGTTGGCCTCGGCGAACGGATCGAGCATTATCCGACGCAGCTTTCCGGCGGCGAACAACAGCGCGTCGCCCTCGCCCGCGCCTTCATCAACCGGCCAAAGATCCTTTTCGCCGACGAGCCCACCGGTAACCTCGATGCGGAGACGAGCGCTGGGATCATCGAGATCATGCTGGAGTTGAATCGCGGTGCCGGCACGGCACTGGTGCTCGTGACGCATGATCCGGACGTGGCGAACCTCACCGAGCGCACGATTCGCCTGCGCAATGGCGAGATGATATAATCGCGCGTATGGGCGAAGTAAGAGTGAAGGTGAAACTGACTAACTTGATCGAGGAAAGCCTCGCCAGACGCGGTTTGCTCGATCCGGGTACCGTCCATAGCATCGAGGCGGATGCGTTGGTCGATACCGGAGCCACCCGTGGCATTATCCCGCGCGAAGTCGCGGATGCTCTTCACCTCGATCTGGATGGCGAGACGGTCGCTACTTATGCCGACGGCCGAACCGGAGTGGTACCGCGGACGGATCCAGTTCGGGTTGAAGTAATGGGGCGCGACGCCGTAGAGGAAGTGATCGTGCTCGGCGATGAAGTCGTTATCGGACAGCTCGTACTCGAGGCCATGGACTTGCGGGTGGATTGCAAAAACCAGCAGGTCATCCCGAACCCCAAGCACCCCGACGGCCCTGCGTTCCGCGTCTGAAGCAGGAGTCCTCTTCTTTCATTCTGAAGATGGCGTGGCGCGACAGCCGCTCGAGCCGGCGGCGGTTGCTCGTTTTCTCCTTCTCGATCACGCTCGGGATTGCTGCGCTCGTCAGCATCGGTTCTTTCCGGAACAGTCTCTCGCAGGCGATTGACGATCAGGCGCGGACGTTGATCGGGGCCGATCTGATCGTCGAATCATCGCGCCCATTTTCCGCGAAGGAGGAAGCTTTCCTGCATTCGTTGGGCAGTCCGCAGGCGCGCGAGACGCGCTTCACCACCATGGCTGTCTTTCCGGCCAGCGGCGGGACCCGGCTCGTGCATGCGCGGGCCCTGGGCGGAGACTTCCCCTTTTACGGCACGATGGAAACGGAGCCGCGCTCCGCGCTCGACGTTTTTCGCGCTGGCACTGGCGCGATTGTGGAAGAAAGCCTCCTGATCCAGTTCGGGGCCAGGGCCGATGACAAGATCAGGATCGGCGAAGCGGAGTTTACGATAGCCGGCGCACTCAAGAAGATGCCGGGCGAAGCGTCCGCCGCGGGGTCGTTTGCGCCGCGGGTTTACCTGCCGCTGCAGCATCTCGCGCAGACACAACTGCTGAAGGCGGGCAGCATCGCCAGGTATCGCAACTACGTGAAGTTTCCGCCCGACACAGAGGTGGATAAGCGCATCGCCACCCTGCGTCCGCAGATCGAGCGCCTCGGATTGGAATACGAGACGGTAGCAAAACGAAAGAAGGATCTGGGCGCTGCGCTGGAAAACCTCTACCGCTTTCTGAATCTTGTCGGTTTCATCTCGCTTCTGCTCGGCGCGGTGGGCGTGGCGAGTGCGATCCAGGCGCATCTGCAGCAAAAGCACACTACCGGTGCGATCCTGCGATGTCTTGGCGCTTCCGCGCGGACCACGGTGTTGGTTTACCTGCTGCAGGCGACCGCAATGGGAGTGATCGGAGCCGCGGGAGGCGCGGCGCTGGGTATGGGGATGCAGCGCATTTTTCCCGCAATCCTGAAAACTTTCCTGCCGATCCCGATCTCCGCCACACTTGCGTGGGAGCCGATCCTGCGCGGGGTCTCGATTGGCCTCGCCATTTGTATCCTCTTCGCGCTACCCGCGCTGCTGCGCTTCCGCCATGTTTCGCCGCTTTTGATTCTGCGAGGCCCGAATGACACGGGATCGGAACTCCGGCGCATTGATCCAATTGTCTGGTTCGTTTACATCCTGATGGCTGCGAGCGTGACGGCGTTCGCGATCGCGCAGACAGAGACGTGGCTGCGTGGCTTTGTCTTCGCCGCGGTTCTCGGCGTGGCGGTCGGCATCTTTGCCGCGATGGCGAAGCTCTTGATCGTGCTCGTGCGCAGGTTCTTCCCGCATCGCTCTAGCTTTGCGCTGCGCCAGGGGCTGGCGAATCTCTACCGGCCAAACAACCGCACGCTCCTCCTCACTGTCTCACTCGGGCTTGGAACCTTTCTTCTCCTGAATCTCTATCTCTCACGCGAAGTCCTGCTCGCGCAGTTCCGCTCCATCGGCACGAAGAATCAGCCAAACATTTTTTTGTTCGACATCCAACCAGATCAAGCGACCGCAGTTGCGGAGACCGTGCGTTCATTCGGGCTCCCGGTGATTCAGGAAGCGCCGATCGTGACGATGCGGCTCGCAGAAATCAAAGGCCGCAAGACCTCGGAGATACTCGCCGATCCGCGCCGCAAAATTCCTGAATGGCAGCTGCAGCGGGAGTATCGCTGCACGTATCGCGAGAAGCTCTCCGAGACGGAAAAACTGGTGGCCGGCAAATGGATTGGACGGATCGACTACACGCCCGGCGATGCCGTTCCAATTTCCATCGATAAAGAGATCGCGCACGATTTCGAGGCCGGGATTGGCGACGAACTTCTCTTCGACGTGCAGGGGGTTCCGATCCGGACGAAAATCGCCAGCTTGCGTGACATCGATTGGAAGCGGTTTCAGACCAACTTCTTCGTTGTTTTTCCGGCGGGCGTGCTCGAGGCAGCGCCCACGTTTCACGTGCTCGTGAGCCGAGTGCCAGATGCGGGGGCATCGGCGCGTTTGCAGAGCGGGGTCGTGGCGAAGTTTCCGAACGTTTCGGCGCTGGATCTCACCTCTGTGATCCAAACCGTGGATTCCATTCTATCGAAGGTCGCGCTCGTCATCCGCGTGATGTCGCTCTTCACGGTCGGTGCAGGTTTGGTGGTGCTGGCCAGCACGATCTGGAGCGGACGTTATCAACGGCTGAAGGAAAGTGTGCTGCTGCGGACGCTGGGCGCTACGCGCGCGCAGATTTGGAAGATCCTTTGCGCTGAATATTTCATGCTTGGGGTGCTGGCGAGCGGGACGGGTATCGTTCTGTCCGTGGGCTCGAGCTGGGCACTGGCGCGATTTGTCTTCCGGCTGGATTATGCGCCATCGCTCTGGCCGCTGCTGATCGCGGCGGTGTCCGTAAGCGCGTTAACAATCGCGATTGGATTGTTGACGAGCCGCGGGATCGGCAGCACGCCGCCGCTCGAGATTTTGCGCGCGGAAGCGGAGTAAGGTAGCTGCGGCAGGTCCGATGCGAAGCGTGTCATCCCGAGGCAGCGGAGACGCCGAGGGACCTCGCACGGGGCGGTGGAGTACACTACCCCGGGTTAGTGTGACCGACAGCGCGTGAGTGAGGTCCTTCGGCGCGCTTCGCCTGCCTCAGGATGACCTGCGTGAGTGTACTGGCAACAGGTCCGTCGACTTGCCTCTCGTTTCTCTCAACGGCGGTTTCGGCTCCAGCGATCGCAACTCCCCTTTGCTGAGCGCACGCCAATGTCCGCGTGGAAGATCGCCCAGTCGCAGATTGCCAATTTGTATCCGGACGAGTCTTTTCACTTCGTAGCCGATCTCATAAAACATGCGACGAATCTGCCGATTGATTCCCTGCCGCAGGATGACGCGCAGCTGCGTCGGCTTGAGCAGATGGATGCGATCGATGCGCGCGCGCTGACCATCCAATATCACACCGCGCAGGAGCTTCGGCGCCAGGGTCGCGTCCCACGCGCGATCGAGGATGACCTCGTATTCTTTCTCCACCTTGTAGCGCGGATGAGTCAGCCGCTGCGCGAGGTCGCCGTCATTCGTCAGCACGAGCAGCCCTTCACTTTGCGCGTCCAGTCTTCCGACATTAAACAGCCGCGGGAAGTGGGGCGGTAAAAGATCGAAAATGGTATCGCGCGCGTTCGGATCGCTCCGGGTAGAAACGAACCCGGCAGGCTTGTGCAAGACGATATGGAGCGGCCGCTGCGTCCGCACCATCTTGCCAGCTACTTTAACATGATCCGTTTCCGCCGGCTGGAAACTAAAGTCGGTGCAAACGCTCCCGTTGATCGTGACACGCCCGGCCGTGATCAGTTCATCGCAATGGCGTCGCGAACCCACACCGGCCGCGGCCAGAAAGCGATTCAGGCGCATCGTGAAGTGACGAGTGAGGAGTGAGTGACGAGTGATGAGTGACGAGTGACGAGTGATGAGTGATGAGTGACGAGTGACGAGCAAGTCTTCTCCCCGCTTTCACTCGCCACTAGTCACTCATCACTGGTCACTTCTCTACGCCTCTGGCTTTGTTTTTGGCAGGCCCACGACTTTGCTCCCTTCCTTCCACTGGCCGCGCTTCTTCAGCAACTCGACTCGCTCGAAGCGCTTCAAAACATTTCGTTTCACGGCGATGGTGCTGGCGCCTTTAAGACTGCGATGCTGCGACATGGATGCTCTCGGTTCGTGGGAAAGTGAGCCCGCACAGTAGATGGAGCCTCTGGTTTTTCAACTGGAGATCGCCGAGCCATGCGGTGTTCTAGGGGGAGTTATTCAGCACGACATGGGACCCGCAGGTTGTCACCTGATGATAAATGTGGAACCGCCTGGTCAGCCGCTCCTGCCAGAATGGGACCCGATCTTTTTGGATGATCAGGTAAACAGGATGCGCGGCCGTCATCTTCTCGATCGCAGCCGCGGAATCGATGTAGCTGTTTGCAGCCGAGGGCACTTGCGCGTGGTCGGAGACGAAGACTGGGCGGCGGTCAAGGTAAAATCGCAGGCTGCTGCCTGCGTTGGCGGAGCCTTCGTAGAGCACCTCTCCCTCCTGGCCGAGCCGCGATTGCAGGAAATCCGCCGCGCCCGCGAGAGAGAAATATGGATCGCGACGCGCGATAACTTCCGCAGCAGCGAGACCGATCGGCACAATGCCGAGCATGAGAATCGCGAGCGCGAGCTTTTGCCGATGCGTCCAGACGAAGTAGGCGGCGGCGAGACACGCGAGAACCGTTGCGCTGCCAACAAAAACCGCCATTGAGCCGAGCCCCGATTCCGCCGAAGCAGGAATGCGATCGAGACCCAGTGCAGGCGATGCAGTAATGCCAATTCCCGCGATCGTCACCAGGCCAATGCCGGCCAGGCGCAGCACGCGGGGCGTCCGGTCCCAGACGGACGCGCTCCAGAGTGCAAATGCGCTCCACATGCTGATTGATCCGTACTCGCGGCGCTCGGGAAAGATGAAGAGCGGAAGGAAACCCACGGCCAACCAGCAAAGCGGCAGGGCGGCCGCGAAATCAAACTCGTGCGGGCGCAGAATTCTCCTCGTGGCGAAGAGCAAGCCCGGAAGCACGAGGAGAAGCGCCGGGAACCACGCGATGGTGTGTGCGAGGAGAAATCTGCCGAGACCGGCGCCGCTCGAACTACTGCCCGAGGGCATAGCGAACCACGGCCACGGACTCCACGCGTAGAGCGGCAGAACAAGAGCAAGGAAAAGCAGCAGGTAGTGCCAGTGAAGAAGCCGCCGGAAACGCAGCCGCGCTTCACGATAGAGCAGCGCGAGAACCAAGAAAACCGCGGCGGGGTAAAGGAGACCGACAGCACCTTTCACCAGGCAGGCAAGAGCAACGCAGATCCAGACGCCCGCAAACCAAAGCCGGCGTGTCTGTGCGCGCTGATATCCACAGACGGCGCAGAAGATCGAGGCGGCGATCAACGCAGCAAAGATCGGCTCTGGCGTCACGATGCGGCCCCAGATGAAAGGACCGACACAGCAGAGATGGAGCAGGCCCGCTGCGAACCCGCGCCAGTAACCCGCAAGGCGTTCGCCGATCAAGAAGGTCAGCGCAATCGACGCCACCATCGCCCCTGCTATGGGCATTCGCGCCGCAGCTGCCGAGACGCCGAAGGCGCGATAGGAGATAGCAATTAGCCAGTGGACGAGCGGCGGCTCGCGTTCACGCGGATGCCAGGTCCTGGCGTGCAGCATCTCGCGCGCGCCGCCAGCGTAGTAGCCTTCCGGCCCGTTGTGGATATGGCTCCAACCGGCGCTGCCGAAGTGCAGGATGGAGGCCAGCGCGAGCAGGAAAACCAAAAGAGCGTGACGAGTTGGCGGTGGAGCCAGCACCTGCGGCTCGAGAAATGTTTCGTCGAGTCCGAAGGTGCGAGTTCCCGAAGCCATTTTTGATGATGCTCATAATCCCGATCCTACTCCTGATCGCGTTGCAGGATCAGGAGTAGGGGTAGGACCAGGAGCAGGAGTCGCTGCACGATACTTTTGCCATTCCTCCGGCAGCCGAAGCAGCTTCGCGGAAGGCATCTCGATAATTGCAAGCATCTGGCGCGATTCGGCGATAAGCGTTCCATCAGCCGGGCGCGTGATGCGGAAGCCGCACCAAAAGCGGACGCGCTCCAGGCGGTCCAGCCATCCGTCGATCGCAAGGCGATCGCCGAGTTTGGCTGGGCGCCGATAGTCGATTTCGGTACGAACCACGACGGGATATGTCTTCTCTTCCGCCATTTTTGTGAGGCCAAGGCCGAGTTCCGCCGCCAGGTGTGTCCGCGCGATTTCGATGAAGCGGAGATAGGCGATGTTGTGCACGACAGCGCCGCAGTCAGTATCGAAAAACATGACCTGCACTTCGGTGCGAATGCGAGGCGCCTCATTCGTTGTCACGCTCGCAGCTTCAGGCGAGTTATGCGTGCGAGCAACGTAGAGCATGCGTCCCGCTTGCTCCGCCACATCAAGCCGCAAGCCAGAGGCATGCGCTACGAGAGCATCTGCAAGACTGCGGCGCTAACTTCTTCCGCTGAGACCGCGTGCATGCAGCGGAAGTCGATCGGACATTCCCGGAGAAAACAAGGACTGCACTCGACGTGATGCCGAATCACGGTATGGCCGGTGCCGAGCGGACCGGTGAGCCGAGGTTCGGTGGAACCGAAAACCGCCACGACCGGCACGCCGAGGAGGGTGGCCAGGTGCATGGTGCCGGTGTCGTTCGTCAGCAGCAGCTTGCATTCGCGCAGCTCGGAGATAAGCGCCTCAAGATCGGTCTGACCGATTCGATTCACACAACGATCGCCCAGCTTTTCGGTGATCAGCTGACCGGTTCCCCCGTCCGCTTCAGTGCCAAAGAGATGCCACTGGACGGGATGCTTTCCGGCGACTGCGGAAGCCACTTCAGCGAAGCGCTCCGGCAACCACCGCTTCGCAGGGCCGTATTCGGCGCCAGGGCAAAGGGCGAGTTTTAGGCGTTCCGGGGTGCCGTTCCGCGAGAGAGTTGCGTTCGGCGCAACCAGATCAGCTGTCGCCCCGAGATGGCGTGCGAGATGAAGGTATTGGTGAACCTGATGCTCGATTGGGCCGGGTTTCGCTCGCGCCGGCACGATCTGATTCAGAAGCCAGGCGCGATGGTGTCCGCGATACCCGACGCGCCGCGGAATGCCGGCAAGCCACACCTCGAGGGCAGCGCGGAGCGAGTTCGGAAAAACAATCGCGACATCGAAAGGTGACTGTCGCCGAAAGAGACGCGCAGTGGAGAGCAGCGATTTGCGAGGCACTGCCAGCACTTGGTCGACTTCGGAGAGGAGCTTCCAGACCGGGGCAATTTTTTCCCGCGTGGCAACAGTGACGTGAGCATCGAGGCGGCCATGCTTTATCGCGCGCACGGCGGCTGCGCTGATGATGCTATCTCCAAGCCAATTGCTGCCGCGGATCAGAATGCGAAACCGTTTCAACTCTTCACTGGCTGGCTCCGGCGCGGTTGCGTGCGGCAGATAAACGCCACGTTTGTAATGGGAGAGGAGAAAATTCGGCTTCGGAGTCTTCCAGCGATCGTGCACCCAAAACCAGTCTTCCGGCGCCTGGCGGATTTGCCCCGCAATGACGCCGTTTGCCCTCGCGGTAATCGACTGCACGGAATCCACCGGAGTGTCTATCCGCGGAGTGAAGACCATTCGCCAGCGGCCGCTGCCGCTCGTGTAAACGGCGGCGCCGATCACGGCAGAGCGGGTGCGTTTTGCGAGCAGAGCCGGCAGCGGTGTGGTGGAAGCGAGCCGCCCAAAAAAAGGGGTCCAAACCCCGTGATCACCGGCATGTTGATCCGCCAGGACACCGACGATGCCGCCCGAGCGGAGCAGCTCAATGGGCCCGTGAAAGCCTTGCCGCCGATCGAACAACTGCACGCCGGAGCGGGCGCGTTTCTGCCGCACATCTGCGTCGATGTAACGGTTGCCAAGTGGTTGGAAGACGGTGCTGATTGGGACGTAACCGAAATACCGCGGAATCAACTGCGCGAAGAGCTCCCAGTTGCCGAGATGGCTCAGCAGCAGCACAACTCCGCGGCCGGCGCGCAGCTCATTGTGCATCAGCTGTTCGTTCTCCAGCGACACACAGGCAGCGACCTTGTCCAGGTGCATCGCACCGATTTTCGTGCTGCAAAGAAGATTGGCGCCGAGGCGCTGAAAATGGCGGCGCCTGAGGCGGCTCAACTCAGCCACCGGGAGTTCGTCGAAAGCGATCCTGAGATTGCGCAAGGCGAGGCGGCGGTACTTTCCGGGGAGCGCCCACGCTGCAAGGCCGAGCCATTCCCCGAGCCGGAAAAGAGCGCGCAGCGGAATCGCGTTAACGACTAACCCAGCCGCCCGATACAAAAGATAGATGCCGAAATCGAGCATGCGGAAGTCAGCGGCGGCCGGGCGGGCGGAAGCGGGGCAGAGTAATTTTGCCTGCGCCAGGCTTCAATCAATATAATGTCCTTCTGTTGCAAACCCTGACTCATTCTTTACGCGCTGATTTCCCGCGGGTTCTGCGGGACACCTTCGGGCGTGCCCGGCTCGTGATCGTGGGCGAAGCTACCGGGGAGCTGACGACGCAGTTTGCTCGCGACGGGACGGAGGCGACGGTTTGCGCATCGGCGCAGGAACTCGCCGCGCTCCTGCCGCAAAATGGACAGACTCCGGTGGCGGATGTGGCGGTCTGGATTTATCCCAAGACCGAGACAGAGGACGAAGCGGAAGTCGCCGAACTCGCCCGGGTGGCGAAGAACATTGTGCTGCTGCCGGCGCCCGGAGCGGAGGTTTCGAAGCGGCGCCCGCAGCTCGTGCAGCGGTTCCGCCGTTTCGGGTTGATCCCCGATTACGAGACAGACCTGACGGATCTTGATAACAGTGCGCTGCGGCTCACGCAAGCCGCACCGGGCAAATCCGACGCTTTCGTGCCGGCAGTGGAGACGGCATTTGCGCGTGTCAATCAGCAAATGCTGGCCCTGGAGCGCACGCTCCGCACTCGTATGTCGGAGCTGGAAGCGGCCGACCGGCACATCGCGAAGCTGGAGGAGAAGGTGCTCAGCCTAAAAGAAGCGAAGAAGGAGCTGAAGCAGCTGAAGCAGGAGAAACAGGCGCTGCGGAAATGTCCCGAGCGCAAGATCGGCCAGGTCCTGCTGGCTCCGTATCGCTTGCCGCAAAAGCTTTTGCGCGAAGTCGGCAAGCGGATGCAGACGCCGGCGACGGACGAACCGCGCCAGAGCGTCCACTCCGCGCCCGAGTATCAGGATTGGTTCATCCGCAATCGCGTGACTCCTCAGGAACTGGAGGGGATGCGGACGGAATGGCGGACCTTCAAACACGCGCCGCTGATCAGCATCATCACACCCGTTTTCAATACGCCAGTCTCATGGCTGGAGGCGGCGGTCGATTCGGTGCTCGCGCAAGTCTACGAAAATTGGGAGCTGATCTTAATCGACGACGCTTCGACCGATTCCGGAACAATCGCGGCGCTGCCTACCCTGACTGCGCGCGATCCGCGCATCCGCCTGACGCGTCTCGAGCAAAGCGGCGGCATCTCGGCGGCTTCGAATGCCGGTCTGGCGGTGGCCACGGGAGAATGGATCGGCTTACTTGATCACGACGATCTGCTGGAGCCGGATGCGCTTTTTCAGACTGCGAAACTGCTCCAAGTTCATCCGGACGCGGATCTGATTTATTCCGATGAAGACAAGCTGACGGAGCAGGGCTTCGATGCGCCGTTGCTCAAGCCGGATTGGTCGCCGGACTTCTTTCTCTCTTACAATTACGTTTGCCACTTCACCACGCTGCGCCGGGCGCTGGTGGATGAAGTGGGCGGATTTCGGTCCGCCTTTGATGGCGCGCAGGATTACGACCTTTTTCTGCGCGTCACAGAAAGAACGGATCGAATCCACCACATCCCGCGCATTCTCTATCACTGGCGCCGCAGCGCCTCATCCACCTCCGACAACATTCGCCGCAAGCCGCTCGCGCTGGAAGCGGGCAAGAAAGCGATCGACGAACATCTGCAGCGGCGCGGCGAAGCAGGCTACGTGGCGATCGACTGGCGCACGCACGCCTATTGGGTGAAGCGCGAGATCAGGAGAGCACATCGGGTTTGCATCATCATTCCCGCGCGGGATGCCATCCCGCTGCTCTCGCGCTGCATCGATAGCCTGGTCAAGAAGACCGGCTATCCCGATTACGAAATCGTAATCGTGAATAACGACAGCCACTCGGAGGAAGCACGCGACTATTTCGCCAGCACGCCCCATCGGCTGTTGCATTTCGAGGGACCGTTCAACTTTTCCGCGATCAACAATCTGGCAGTCGAAAAGACCGCCTGCCCGTGGCTGCTCTTTCTCAATAATGACGTCGAGATTATCGAAAGCGAATGGCTTAGTGCGATGGTCGAGCATGTGCAGCGCCCCGAGGTGGGGGCGGTCGGCGCGCGTTTGTTATACCCGAACGACACTATTCAGCACGCCGGAGTCGTGCTGGGAGTGGGCGGAATCGCGCAGCATGCGTTCCGCGGATTCGCCGCTGATGATCCCGGCGTTTGCCGGCAACTGCAGGTGACACGCAACTACAGCTCCGTGACCGGCGCCTGCCTCCTGACACGCCGCGAGGTCTTCAATCAGGTGGGCGGCTTCGATGAAGAGCGGTTGCCCGTCACTTTTAACGATGTCGATCTTTGCCTGAAAATGCGGCGCGCGGGTTACCTGATTGTCTACACGCCATTCGCGAAGCTCTATCACCACGAATCCGCTACGCGCCGGCGGAGCGTGGAGGCGCGGGAGACAGAAGTGATGCGGGAGCGGTGGTCCGATTTGCTCGCGCGCGACCCTTACTACAATCCGAATCTTTCACGTGAGCGGGCCGACTTCTCGTTAGGCAACTGGGGCATACGATGACCACTGCGGGTGAACTTTGGGCCGGACTTTCGAGCAAAGGCCGGGCGGGATTGAGCGTTCGTGATTACGGCGGCCTCAGTTTTGCCCGGCAATTAGCGGAAATCGGAACGGAAGCGGGGAATCTTATCGCGGCGGATCGCGAGTCTGCCGAGGTGCGCGCTGCCTGGATTCCCGGCGTTGAGCTGTTTCCGCGAACCATCTATCCCCAGCGCCATCGCGGTTCGTTCGGCGAGATGGCCCGGCGTGACGAAGGCGTGTTATCGGAACTTGGATTCTGGCCAAGTCAGTGGGCTGCAGCCCGGATGTTTGCGCAAACAGCGAAGGGCTTTCACGTGCACCCGCCCTTCGTGCCCGAAGGGGAGAAGCCATCGGAATGGTTCAGGCGCCTTTACATCGAAGAAGCCGGCAACTACGGACTGCGTCCATACAAGCACGAGCAATGGGACGTGATGTTTATCGTGCAAGGGACGGCGGAGAACATCTTGCACGACGTGCGCGTCGCCGGCGGAACTGGAGGCGGCGCTGCGAAGTTTGCGCCGTCTGAATCGCTACTTCGGCAGCTACCGCGTCGTTTCGCATTTTCTCTCGCGGTGGATCAAACAAGGAGATCGGCTGCGCGTGGTCGACCTCGCCACGGGCTCGGCCGACATTCCCCGGCTCGTGGCGGATCGCGCGCGGAAAGTCGGGGCGCAGATTGAAATCGTGGCCGTCGATTTCCAGGCCACCACCATCCAGAC
>JBHENA010000073.1:0-13530 GCA_046262275.1 Chthoniobacterales bacterium | reverse complement strand
GGCTTCCAGCCTGTCGAATCTGAGGTAGCAGGCAAGATGCCCGCTTCCTTGAACAGGTTGAAAGCCTGTCTTCCAGTGATCGCGCGTGCAATTGGCTTTGTTTCGAACTACCGGCTCCTTACACTGATGGCGTGACGAACGAAGGCGCTGGCGATGTCGCGGACGCGACTCTGCGCGAGTTAACGAGCGGCCAAAAGGTCTTCGGTCGCTACACGCTCCAGAAGATTCTTGGGCGCGGCGGAATGGGCGTGGTCTGGCTTGCGCGCGACGAAGAACTGGAGCGGGACGTGGCGCTCAAGTTTTTGCCCGACCTTGTCGTACTCGACAAGGCGCTGCTCTCCGATCTGAAGCGCGAGACGCGGCGCAGCTTGGAGCTAACGCACAAGAACATCGTGCGCATTTACGATTTCGTGCACAGCGAGAACTCCGCCTGCATCTCGATGGAGTACATCGATGGCGAGACGCTCTCAAATTTGCGCGCGGAGAAAGAGCAAAACGTTTTCCAGCCGGAGGAAATCGCCGGCTGGACCAGCCAGCTGTGCGGCGCGCTGAATTACGCGCATCAGGATGCGCGCGTCATTCACCGCGACTTGAAGCCGGCCAACCTGATGGTCAACCAGCGCGGCGATCTGAAGGTCTCTGACTTTGGGATTGCGCGCAGCCTCGGCGATTCCATGAGCAAGCTGACCATGGCCAGCGGCAGGAGTGGGACGTTGGTTTACATGAGTCCGCAGCAGCTTGACGGCGAGCGGGGGACGCATCTCGACGACATCTACTCGTTAGGGGCGACGCTTTACGACCTGCTCACGGGCAAACCGCCGTTTTATTCCGGAAATGTAGACAAGCAGGTCCACGAACGCGTGGCGCCGTCGATGACGGAGCGGCGGAAAGAGTTCAATCTCGAGCCGGCGTTCGTTCCGCCGGTTTGGGAAGCGGCCGTCGCGGCTTGTCTGGCGAAAGATCCCGCGAAGCGACCGCAGTCCGCGGCGGAGTTTGCGCAGCGCTTGGCATTATCTGCCGCGCGAACGCAAACGACGCTTTCCGCGCCGCGACCAAAGAGATTGGCGCTTTGGGCCGCGCTCGCGGCGTTTTCTCTGATCGCTCTGGCTGGATTTTACTTCGCCAAATCCAAACCAACACTCCCACCAACTCCCATCCCGCCGGCGGCCCCATCGCAAGCAGTCGCCGTCTCAGAGAAAAGCATCGCGGTGCTGCCCTTTGAAAATTTGAGCGCGGAAAAGGATGATGCGTTTTTCGCCGATGGCATTCAGGACGACGTCCTGACCAGTCTGGGCAAGATCAAAGAACTCACCGTCATTGGTCGCAACTCCGTGATGGCATACCGAGGCGCCGCGATCGGGGGGAAATTGCGCGAGATCGGAAAGACTCTCGGCGTTGCCCACATCCTGCAAGGCAGTGTCCGTCGCTCGGCAAATCGCGTCGTCGTAAACGTGCAACTCATCGACACGCGCGACGAGCACCAGCGTTGGAGCGAGCGTTACGAGCGAACCATGAACGACGCCCTTTCGTTGCAAGGCGAATTGGCGGTCGAGATTGCGCGGGAGCTGCGCGCCACGCTCTCCCCAACCGAGAAAAGCATAGTGACTGCGAAGCCGACCGAGGATCCTGAGGCTCATCTTCTGTATTTGCGCGCGCGTGAGATCGAAACGCGTTTAGAGCCCCCAGAGGAAGAGACCGCCGCGGCGGCCAAGTTCTACCGCGAAGCGATCGAGCACGATCCAAAGTTCGCCCTCGCCCGGGCGCGGCTTTCGCTGCAAATCAGTTCCAAACAGACTTTTAACAGCGACTCGCCGCAAGGCAGGGAAGCCCTCGCTCAGGCGGAAGAATCGTTGCGGCTCAATTCGAACCTTGGTGAAGGCCGAATCGCGCTCGCTGGATACCGTTTCTGGTGCCAGAGCAACTATGAGGCGGCTCTGGCTGAGCTCGTGCGCGCGGAAGAACTGCTGCCAAATTCTTCCGAAGTCTGGTCGATGCGGGCCATGATCTACAAACGGCAAGGCACATTCCGCGAGAGAGTTGCTGCCTTGCAGCGTGGCGAAACTCTGGAACCGCTCGATATCAGTAACCCGAAGCTTCTGATGACCACGTTTTTCGCCGTGCGCCAATGGCCGGAGGCGATTCGTATGGTCGACCGCCTCAGCGCCCTCGTTCCCGGCGACTACCGCTTACAGCCGGTTCGCGTTTGGGGAGAATTTCGCAGGACTGGCGTGCTCGACGCCTGGAAGAAAATGGTGGCGCAGCCTGCCGCAGGGACACCGCCCGAAGCTTTAAACATGGAGCGGTATCAACTCGCGATGCTGGAGCGCGATTATCCGGCAGCGGAACGTTTTCTGCGCGAAATTCCGGCAGAGGCGCTTCCAAATTACGGATTCATCGTCGCAGGTTCGAAATTATTGAACGAAGCGCTCCTCGCACTGGCGCGGGGCGGGGATGCAATCACTGTGGAAAATGCCCTGGTCGCGCCGCGTGAAGAGACGGAAAAGGATCTCGCCGATCACCGTGACGACGCGCGGTCATATGGCACCCTCGGATTGATCGACGCCTTCCGCGGCCGGAAAGAGGATGCGATTCGCGAGGGCCGCCGCGGCGTGGAACTGCAGAATTATTCAGTCGTGGAAAAGAACGATGCCGCCGCGAACCTCGCCCTCATCTATGCCCGCACGGGTGAAACCGACGAAGCGATCAAGCTCATCGAAGAATTGCTCACTCTGCCCGCCAACTGCGATGATCCGTCGGTCTTCATTATGACGCAGGCAGACCTCAAATGGCGCTGGGTGTGGGACCCGATTCGGAATGATCCACGCTTTCAGAAGATCCTGGAAGGCCCGGAGCCAAAGACTATCTATTGAATCGCGGCCGCCGGCGCCGTTTCACCTTTATGTGCTTCTGCGTGGCAGTAGGCTGAACGCGTGAGCGACGAGTCTGCTGGCGATGGCCTGGAGATGACTCTCCGCGAGTTTGCTTCCGGCCAGAAAATCTTCGGCCGCTACACGCTAGTGAGGGTGCTGGGTCGCGGCGCCATGGGGATCGTCTGGCTGGCGCGCGATGAGGAACTGGAGCGGGAGGTGGCGCTCAAGTTTTTTCCCGAGATGGTGATTCGGGATCGCGCGATCCTGATGGACCTGAAGCGGGAAACGAAGCGCTGTCTCGAGTTAACTCATGCGCACATTGTGCGGATTTACGACTTTGTGCAGGATGAACGCTCCGGCTGCATCGCGATGGAATACGTCGGTGGCGACACCCTTTCCAACCTGTATGCGAAAAAAACGCTGGGAATCGTAGCGGACGCTGCTCAACCCGTGAGACTCGATTGAAATCGGTTGGAGGAGCAGCGGCCACGAGAGCCAAATCCCGGGAAACGAATTCCGGGCTGGGCTGAATGCTTATTCGAGGTCTGGCTACTTCCATCTGTCTAGAAAAAGCTTCCTTCGGGGTCCTCGATGTCCCGCCGGGAATCGTGGCGCCCGAAAAACGCGAGAAATAAATGGAGGACGCGACGAAGAAATTGATGCGGCTTGACACCTCGATTGCCTCTTTTAGTGTCGATGCCTTCAGTCGCTAAGGATTTTCTTCACCGCCGCTGACATGCCTTTCACTCAGATCATCCTCACGGAAAATGTTCCCGGTCTCGGCGCGGAAGCTGACGTGGTAAAGGTGCGCCGCGGCTTCGCGCGCAATTTCCTTTTGCCGCAGGGGAAGGCTTATGAAGTCACGCCCGGCAGCCTGCGCAAACTCGACATGCTGAAAGCAAAGCGCGCCGAACGTGAGGCGCGAGAGCTGAACGAAGCGGAAGAGATGGCGCGTCGCATCGGGAAATCGCGGATGGTCTTCACGCTGGAGACGGGCGAAACGGGGAAGGCGTTCGGCTCCATCACTTCGAACGATATTGCGACACGCTTGAAGAACGAGATCGGCGCGGAGATTGAGCGCCATCGCATCGTGCTCGAACATCCGATCAAATCGACCGGGGAACACGAAGTCGCCATCAGGCTGCATCCCGACGTCACCGCCAGTTTGAAGTTTCAGGTCAAATCGGCTACGGAAGCAAAGCCTGCACCCGAAGAAGCGCCCGAGGCTGAATCCCGGACGCGCCCTGCTCGAAAACGCGAAACAAAATAGATGCCGACCCCGCAAGGATCCGAAAGGAATCCGGAGGGGCCTCGCAAAACAGCGAATGGCGCTGGCCGAGGCTCGGCTGCGCGAAACGGCGGAAAAGATATTCCCAAGCGGCTCACAGCCGTTTCACAGGATGTTGGGCGTCCCCTCCCGCATAGCGTGGAAGCGGAGCAGGGCGTCCTCGGTTCCATGCTCATCTCGCCGCGCGAAATCATCGCGGAATGCGTCGAGAAAATTAACGCCGACTACTTTTACATTCCGGCGCACCAGACGATCTACGACACGCTGGTCGATCTCTGGAACACGGCGCAAGGGATTGATCTAATTACCTTCACGCAAGTCCTGCGCGATCGGAACCTACTCGACGCAGTGGGCGGCGCGGCGTTCGTCACCAGCCTCTTCACGTTCGTCCCGACGGCGGCGAACGTGATGTACTACCTCGAGATCGTCCGCGAGAAGTTCATCCTCCGACAGATCATCGCCGCGGCCACGGAAAGCGTGCGGCGCGCTTATGAGGAACAGGACGAGGTAAACAATCTCCTCGACGAGGTGGAGGCAAAGATTCTGGCGGTGGGCGACGATCGCTTCAAAGGCGAGGTGCTCGGAATGAAGGAGCAGGTGATGGGCGCGCTGGAGTCCATCGAGCAGCTCTGGGAACGGCGTGGCGGGATCACCGGCATCTCCACCGGCTTCGTTGAGCTGGATCGGATGACAAATGGTTTGCACGGATCTGAAATGATTTTCATCGCCGCGCGACCGAGCATGGGCAAGAAGGCGTTGGCGATGAATATCGCGGAGCATGTGGCGATCAGCAGCAAGCTGCCCGTAGCGGTTTTCAGTCTGGAAATGAGCAGTCAGCAGCTCGTCCAGCGTCTGCTCTGCTCTCGCGCGCGCGTGAACCTCCAGAAGGTGCGGGAAGGGTTTCTGGCAGAGCGCGATTTTCCCAGCCTGACCGCGGCCGCGTCAAAGTTGGCAGAAGCCGAGATCCATATCGACGACAGCGCGGGGTTGAGCATCCTCGAACTGCGGGCCAAAGCTCGCCGGCTGAAGGCCCAGAAGAACGTGCAGCTCATCGTGGTTGACTATTTGCAGCTGCTGAGGTCGACCACGCGCCGCGCGCAGGACAATCGGCAGCTCGAAATTTCCGAGATTTCCGCGGGTCTGAAAGGCCTCGCGAAAGAGCTGAAGATTCCGATCATCGTGCTCGCGCAGTTGAACCGGCAGCCAGAGGCGCGCTCCGGCGGCAAACCGCGCCTGAGCGATCTGCGCGAATCCGGCTCGATCGAGCAGGATGCGGATCTCGTCGGCCTGCTCGTTAGGCCGGAACTTTACGAAGAAGACGAAGACGCGCGCGCGGAAAAGGCGGGGGAAGCGGAGTTGATTATCGCCAAGCAGCGAAACGGACCCGTGGGGGAAATTCCTCTCACCTTCCTGAAGGAGTTCACGCGGTTCGAAGACCGAGCGCGGAATGTTTCCGAGCCGAGGTAGGTCTTGTTTTCAAAGCCTGTCTTGTTGTAGCAACGGCACTCTGTCGCCGTAAGGCGCGTCCATCCCAAGCCAAGCGCGTTACGCCGACAGAGCGGCGTCGCTACAAGATTGCACTATGCCTTCACGAACGTGAAGATGCCGTAGCGCATCGCGCCGATATTATAAGCAATCCAGATGCGCAGAATGGTCAGCGCGAAGACGCGGTTATCTGCCTGCTGATTGAACAGGAATTTTAAATACCGAGGGCTGCTGACAAGCTTGCCCATCAGCCGCCAGGCTATCGCCGGCCAGGTGCGGGCGACGAAACTCGTCACATCCTGAAAGCGATCGAGTCGGAAACCAGCCCTTTCGCCTAACGAACGGTAATCATCCACTGTGCCCATATTGGGCATCCGTCCTTCCCGGCAGATAGGTCTCAGCAGCCAGCGCGTTGCGCGCTTGCCCGGGGCGTCGGCGGAAAGCCAGGCGCAAATCACGAGCCGTCCTCTGGGTCGGAGAATGCGATTTGCCTCCAGGAAAAAGCGATTGATGTCGGGCATGTGCTCCGAGCTTTCGATCGCGACGGCTGCGTCGAAGCTGGCATCCGGCAAATCGTTCTCCAACCAGTCACCGAGATGAAACTCGGGAGTTGTGCCGCTCGTTCTGCTCTGCGCGAACTGAAACTGCGCGGGCGAGATCGTAACCCCTGTCACCATTGCGCCGCGCGAGGTGAGTAGGCGCGCCGTCGCGCCGTAGCCGCAGCCGATATCGCAGACGCGAGCACCGGGGCTGATTTGAGCTTCACGCGCGACGAGATCCACCAACTGGAGGACTGCTTCTTCGCGCGTTTCGTTGCCGCGCACCCAAAGTCCGTGGTGCACATGCTCGCCCCAGACTTCGCGGTAGAAATGATCCAGCTCGTCGTAGTGCGCCGCGACGGCGGCCCTGTCGATGATGTTGCGCGGCGAGATCATTTGTAGCGCATGCGTCCCGCTTGCGGTAGGAGAGCGCAAGCCAGAGGCATGCGCTACACCGAGCGTGCCGCTTCGATAACGTGCTCTGCGTCGATGCCAAACTCTTTCATGACCTGATCGCCGGGCGCGCTCAGGCCGAAGCGATGCAGCCCGACAACCTTGCCGTCTAACCCGACGTAGCGAAACCACGTGTCCGGAACTCCAGCTTCAATCGCGATTCGCCGGCGGCAGGCACTTGGCAAAACTTCCTCGCGGTATTCCACCGCTTGCCGCTCGAACCGTTCGAAGCACGGCATCGAGACGACACGCGTCCCTTCGCCGAGCTCCTTCGCCGCCGCGAGGGCGTGCTGCAATTCGCTTCCGCATGAGAGAACGATCAGCTCCAACTGCGCCGTTTCGTGCTTCGCGATGTAACCGCCGCGGGCCACACCTTCCCGGCGCAGGTTTACATCGATCTCGTTCAAAATGGCCACCGTCTGGCGTGTCAAAGCGATGAGCGTCGGGCCCTCGATCCGCTGAGCCGCAGCCACGAAAGCACCTGCAGTTTCCTCCGGATCAGCCGGCCGGATAACGTCCAACTGCGGGATCACGCGCAGGGCGCTCACGGTCTCGACTGGTTGATGCGTCGGACCATCTTCGCCAACACCGATCGAATCGTGGGTAAAGATGTAGATGTTCGGCAGCTTGGACAGCGCCGCGAGACGGATTGATGCGCGGCAGTAATCCGTGAAGACCAGAAAGGTCGCGCCCGATGCGCGGAAAATGCCGTGATAGCCGACGCCGTTCATGATCGCACACATTCCGTGCTCGCGAATGCCGAAGCGGATGTTGCGGCCCTTGTGATTTTCGCGCGTGAAATCCTCCCCGTCCTCGATGTAGTTCAAGGTCGAGCCGTGCAGGTCCGCGCTGCCGCTAATGAGAAACGGCATCTCTCGCGCGAGCGGCTGCAGCACCTGGCTGCCGGCTTTGCGCGTCGCGATTTTGGCGTCGTTCGGGAACGCCGGCATGTTGGCGAAAAGGTCCGCCGGCACCTTTTTCTCGATTGCGTCATCCAGCAGCCGCGCCTGCTCCGGATTTTTCGCGCGCCATTCCTCATACATTTTTTTCCAGCGCCGATATCCGCGGATGAGCTTTTTTTTGTGGCTGGAAAAATAATCCCGCACCTCCTGCGAGACGAAGTAATGCTCCTCGGGTAATCCCAGATTCCGACGCGCTTCATCCACGAACTTCGCCCCAGCCTCGCCGTGCGCCTTCGCAGTCCCCGCGACTTCCGGAATTCCTTTCCCAATCAACGTCTGCGCAATGATCATCTGCGGTTTGCCGTTATCGCGCGCCTTCCCCTTGCGCAGCGCTCGCGCGAACGCGGTCATATCGTGGCCGTCGATTTTCTGCACGTCGAAGCCGTAGGCCTGGTAGCGCTTGGCGGTGTCTTCGCTTTGCGTCGCGTCCGCCATCGCATCGAGGGTGACAGCGTTGGAGTCGTAGATCAGGATGAGATTATCGAGACCGAAATGCCCGGCGAAGGCGCTCGCTTCCGCCGAAATGCCCTCCTGCAAACAGCCGTCGCCGGCGAGGCAGATGATGTGCTGAACGAAGATCTTGTGTTCAGGCGTATTAAAACGCGCCGCCGCCATCTTTGCCGCCACCGCGACGCCGACCGCATTGCCGACTCCCTGTCCGAGCGGTCCGGTCGTGCATTCGACCCCGGGCGTTTCGAAGAATTCCGGATGCCCCGGCGTTTTGCTATGGAGCTGGCGAAAGCGTTTGATCTCCTCCATGGGCACGTCATGGCCGCTGAGATGCAGCCAGGCATACAGCAGCATGCTGCCGTGGCCCGCAGAAAGGATGAAGTAATCACGGCCGATCCAACGCGGCTCGTCCGGGTTCAACTTTAGCTCGTGTCCATAGAGCACCGCGCCGATTTCCGCACATCCCAGTGGCAGACCCAGGTGGCCGGATTTCGACGCCTGGACCGCGTCCATGGCGAGACCACGCGCCTCCTTGGCCGCCCGCGAGAGAATTTCCAGGTTCAATCGCATGGGTGCTTATACGAGCGTCTAATGTGCAAGCAAGCGCCGGTAGGGACGGCGCGCTGCGCCGTCCGGCTGGCGTGGCCACAGTGGAGAACGCGCGAGCGACAAAATCGCAGGCCACGCTGATCGGACGCCGCACCGCGGCGTCCCTACCACTTGCATTCGCGCGATATCATCGATGATTGTGATGACCTTCTCGTATGAACCAACCGCTCTTTCTTCATATCGTCGAGCGGCTCGAGGGCTTTCTCGGGAGATTGCCGGCCTCGATTCAGAAGCCGGTGCTGCACGAGCTGACGCCACTGAAAGAGCTGTTTCTCAAGCAGCGCGTCCCTCGCTTTGTTCTCACTGGATCGGACAAGTTTCCTCTCCAGGAAGTAGTCGCGACTCTTTTTGCGTCGGCAGAGCCGGGCGATCTGCGGGACGTGCTCATGGAGGTGTTCCGGTGGCAGAATACCAGCGTCGCGGGCCATGGCACCGTCGCATTGCTGGATGCGCGCGGCGCGGAGGAAGCGACGCTGCGCAAGATCGAAGCAGAACTGCAACGCGAACCCGCGGATTTCTTTTTCCATCTGGTCGACGGAACCAGAGCGCGCCCGATACTCGCACGCGACATTGAGAACCTCGCCGCGCTGATCGTCTGCAACAGCAGCCCAGAAGGGCGCGCAAAGGTAATCGGGATCTCGCTCGCCGCTCCTGAACGGCCGCTGACTCCGGAGCAGAATGGGAAAAGTTCCGCCGCCAATCGGCTCGGCGTCCAATCCCGGCTGGAGGCAGCGCTGACTGAAAAAGCCGCGGTCCGCGAACACTTCTTGCAGGTGCTGGAACTGCCGATCGCTTCCATGAGATCGGCTGAGACGGCCGCAACTGCCGCGGCTGTGCGTTTCATGGCGCTGCTCGCGCGCGAATTGCCGAACGAAGCGCGGGTCGAGATGGTTCGGATCTCTCGGGACCGTAAGGCGCAGGCGGAGATCGCGCAGGTCCTGGTGAAATCCACCAGCGCGATTTGCGCCGCAATTGGAGCGCAGCCGATCCCACTCGCTGACCTGCCGATTCTGACGACGCTTCAGCTGGTGATGGTGTCCGGTATTATGCACATTGCCGGACGGGAGCGGAGCCTGCGCGCGGCCACAGAGTTCGTTGCGGCCCTGGGCGTGAATGTCGGTGCAGGGATGGTGCTGCGCGAAGGAGCGCGTGCGGTGCTAAAGTTTTTCCCAGGCTGGGGTAATGTTGTCTGCGGGATGGTAGCGGGAGCCGGAACCTATGCAGTGGGCAAAGCGGCGAGCGTCTATTTCCTTGAAGGGGTGAGTTTGAAGGATGCGCGGCGGACTTATTTCGCCAGTCGTAAAAAATCTCCCGTTCCTAAACTCTTGCAGCAGCCGCTGCGTGAAAAAGAGCGTCTACGCAATGATGGGGAGAGTACGCGCTTGTAGCCCATGGCTCCTCGGCTGAGGCCGGCCGCGAGACGTGTTCACTTAATGGGATAACTTGTGAATAAGAGCAGCTTCCCGGCGCTTTTTGTTCACACCAATTTGTGAATAGCGGAGGCTATTCCGCGGAGGACCCCGCCCCCCGGGGGACAACCGATGAAACTGTCTGACATCGAGGCGACTCTCCGCCAGATTCGCGTCTCACCGGTCAAGACGCTTGGCCAAAATTTCCTTCATGATCGCAACCTGGCCCAGTGGATTGTCGCTCGAGCAGAGCTGACGCCTCACGACTACGTAGTTGAGATCGGGCCCGGTCTCGGCGCGCTGACGGAGTTTACGCTCACGTCAGGTGCGCGCGTACTGGCGATCGAGAAGGATGCCCGGCTCGCGCAATTTCTGCGAGAGCGTTTCCCGAGTGAACGCTTGGAAATTTTGCATGCTGACGCTCTGAATTTCGACGTCCGCAAATTGTTCACGCAGCGCCGCGTGAAATTCATCGGCAATCTTCCTTACAACATTTCCAGCCAGCTCCTTCTCAGGTTCACAAAATATCCAGGCCTTATCTCCTTGTATTTGTGCATGTTACAAAAGGAGATGGCGCGCCGGCTCTCCGCGAAACCGCGGACGAGCGACTACGGCGCGCTCACGCTTCTCATCCAACTTCGTTATCGCGTCGACTATTTGCGCAGCGTTCCCGCAAGCGTATTTCTGCCGCAACCCGAGGTCGATTCTGCTTTTGTGAAGCTCACGCCGCGCGACGCGGGCGAGCTTCCAGAACACGACGCCGAGTTGTTCACCCGTTTGGTTCGGCGTGGTTTTTCTCAACGCCGCAAGCAGCTGCAAAAGCTCCTGCGAGAGGATTTCCCCGACTGGGAGCTGGCTGCGAAGTGCTGCGGGTTCGATCCGAAGGCGCGCGCTGAAGAGTTGTCCCTGGCGGAGTGGATTGCCCTCTCGAATATCGCGTCGCCGGAGAGGGGAACGACGGGGGAGTCACCCGGCCAGGAGCGGTTCACAGTCGTGGACGCGGAGGACCGGGTAGTGGGTGAGGCGCCGCGCGTGACAGTGCATGGGAATAACTTGCTCCATAGGGCCGTGCACATCCTGCTTTTCAACGACGTCGGCGAGCTCTTCCTGCAAAAACGCTCACGCCTGAAAGACCGCCACCCCTGCGTCTGGGATTCAAGCGCGGCGGGCCATGTCAACGCCGGGGAGGACTACGACGAGACGGCCGCCCGGGAGCTTGAGGAGGAGCTGGGAGTCAGTGCAGCCTTGGAACGGGTGGCAAAGCTCCCGGCATCGGAGCGCACCGGGCAGGAATTCATCTGGCTTTATCGCGGACAGCACAACGGGCCTTTCCGGCTGGCGCCCAGCGAAATCGAATATGGCGACTTCTTCCCGCCTGAAATCGTGCAGGGATGGGTCCAGGCGCGGCCGGAGGATTTTGCCCCGGGTTTCCTCGAATGCTGGAGAGCCTGGTCGGCTTCAGCTCCGTCGTCATCCTGAGCCGCGCAGACGGCGAAGGACCTCTCACGACGTCAAGTGTCACACGAGTGATTGAGAGGAATTTTGCAGAGTGGCTCCTGTTCAACCGCTAAAGATCATCGGAAGCACGTAAAAGTATGTGAGGTCCTTCGCCGTCTGCGCGGCTCAGGATGACCAGCAAGCAAACTTCGCGCGGGTGCGGCGCGTGCTCTCGCGTTATTGCCGCGATCGGAAGGATCGGCTTAGCGGCGGCGCTTGCTCCATTTTGCCGGTTTCGATCTTGCCCTGGTTCTCCCCGCCCGCGTCGGGGCGCCCACTGGTCCGGCAAAAACTCGGTCCGGCAAATCCATCAGCATGGCCCGTTTAAATTTTCGCGCTGCCCGCCGGGCGCTTTCCTTTCCGCCGTAAACCGTATCGCTAAACATCTTCGTGACCGCATCGCTGCCCCGGAGGAAGTGGACCTGAAATCCGTGTGTCTGCTTTTTTGCGCGCGCTTTGGAGTCGATGCGGCGGATATTCGGTTCGGAATCGGGGTTCGGACGTTTTTTCATGAGCTTGGCCTAACGAGGCTAGGTTAAGTCGAAAACAGGGCGCTGCAACCACAGCCGGTCGCCTGCGGCTCGTCAGCGCGGTGGAGGCAAATTCCAGATTTGCCATTTGCTCTCGTACTCAGCCATCGGGAGGAGCGCGTAACAGGGATTTCGCGCCGCGCGCAGCCACTTGATCACGCGCATGAGGTCCGCTTCGACCATGGTCGTGCAACCGGCGGTGGGGCGGCTCACCCCACGGCGGATGTGGAAAAAAATCGCACTGCCGTCTCCAGGCACCGGTGGATCGGAATTGTGCCGGATTTCCACCAGCCAGCGATAGGCGAAATCGTTGTGCCGCATCTTCTGCTTCTCAAACCATGGCGGCGGGTTCTCCGGGTCGCGAATAGTCACGAAGCGGTTGTATTCCGGGTGCGCCGGATCATCGATCCAGGCGTCTGCCGTCGTCACCTGATGAAACGGGAAGTTGGCGCCACTCGGGAGGGCAGCGTCGTAGGTGTAGATTTTGCCGATTCGGAAAACTCCGGCCGGAGCACGGCCGTCCCGTTCCTTTTTGCGCGGGCCGGCTTCGCCTTGTCCGGCGAGACCGCTCCCCCAGGCCAGTCCGTCTTTGCCGAACAGGACCGGAATCGCTTCGCCCTGTGAGGTCCATTTTCCGCCGCGCGTGCGCTCGAACATGCGCATCTCGCCCCGCATCGAATTCCAATCCGGCGCTGTGGCGACGAGCAATTGGGTGCAACTGTCCGGGACGCCGGCGGCATGCACGCTGCTGGCCAGCAGAATAGACGCGAGCGCCCCGAAACGGCGGAAGGTAAACATTCCCAAACCTAGACGCGCAATTTAATCATTCTGTCTACTGCATTTCCGCGCGTGAAAAAACTTGCTCCTCTGCTGCTGCTCACCGCCGCAATCTTCGCGGCTTACGCTCCTGCGATCCGGAATGGTTTCGTCTGGGACGATCACGCGCTGGTCCTGCGCGATCCGCTGATCCGCAGCTGGCGCCTGATGCCGGAAGGATTCGCACACTTTCTCTTCACGGATGCGGCGGCCTCCGATTTCTACCGACCGATGCAACGGCTCAGTTACACGCTCGAATACGCCGCCTTCGGCTTACAGCCCGCCGCTTATCATGTAACCAGCGTCCTGTGTCACCTGGCGGCCGCGCTCGCACTCTTTCTCTTCGCGCGCGAGTTGCTTCGGCTATTTGACCTTTCTGAACGGGCGCGTCGCTATGGGCCTCTGCTTTCGGCGCTGGTCTGGGCGCTTCACCCCCTCCATACCAGCGCGGTCGCATACATTTCAGGACGGGCGGATTCGCTGGCGGCCGCCTTCGGCTTTGCGGCTCTCTACTTTGCTTTCCGAAGCTTGCGCGCTGCAGGAGCGCAGGTTCTGGTTTTCACCGCTGCCTCCACTCTTTTGTTCCTCTGCAGCGGGCTCTCTAAAGAAACGGGTTTTATCC
>JBHENA010000072.1:0-13644 GCA_046262275.1 Chthoniobacterales bacterium | reverse complement strand
CCTCACGGCGGCGGCGCTGTTCATCCGCGGCGCCGGCAAAGCCGCGTCAGTCGATACCGGTTTGCGCACCAGCTCGAACTACCTGCTCGAGGTGGATGCGAGCCTCGCCGGCTACGATCAAACCCGCGCGCAAGACCTTTATCGTACGCTTGAGGAACGGCTCGCTGCCTTGCCCGGAGTCGAGCGCGCGAGCGTCGCGTCGACGGTGCCGTTCGGGATGATCTCCCTGAGCAGGCGCGTGCAACGGGGCGGAGTCAACCCGCCGCCGGACGCGAAACCTGCGACCGCCGCAGACGGTCTCGCCTTTGCCGCTGATTGGAACAGCGTGGGCGCGGATTATTTCGCCACCGTCGGTATTCCACTCCTGCGCGGGCGCGCTTTTAGCGCGGGGGAGGCAATGCACCCGACTTCAGCGAAAGTCGCGATCATTGACGAAGTTCTCGCGAAGAAACTGTGGCCCGAGGGCGATGCACTTGGGGAGCAGATTCAGCTCGCAAGCAAAGATGCACCACGCGCTCCGGGCGATAGCGGTTCCGCTGTCGGCGTGCAGGGCGAGGCGAGGGGTGAACCGCAGACGCAGATCGAGATTGTCGGCATCGTTCCGCACACGCGCCACAGTCTCTTCGAGAAGGATCCGCACGGCGCGCTTTACATGCCGTTCGCGAGCGGCTTCCAGAGCAACGTTTTTTTCCACATCAAATTCGCCGCCGGCGCGGCGCATGACGCCAACGCCACAGTCGACCTTATCCGGCGGACGGTGCGCGAAGTCGACGCAGCTTTGCCGGTGCTCTCCTTGAAGAGCTTCGCCCAACATCTCGACAGCAATCTCCAGCTCTGGGTCGTGCGTGCGGGCGCGGCCTTGTTCACCGTCTTTGGCGGGCTGGCGCTCGTGCTTGCGGTCGTCGGCGTCTACGGAGTGAAAGCTTACTCGGTGGCGCGGCGGACTCGCGAGATCGGTATTCGCATGGCTCTCGGCGCGCAGCGGGGAAGCGTGCAATGGATGATCCTGCGCGAAGGCTCCATCATGCTCGCGAGCGGAATCGTGGTCGGCTTGTTGCTCGCCGTAGCCACGGGCAAACTGGTAAGCGGTATGCTCTACAACGTCGGGGCGCTCGATCCTCTTTCATTTACGATTGCTCCGGTGGTGCTCGCCGCCGCCGCGCTGCTCGCCACCTGGCTTCCCGCGCGCCGCGCGACGCGAATTAATCCGATGGTCGCGCTGCGGAGCGAATAAAAGCGTCAGCACGCCCCGGCCGGTGGAGCCAGAGCTTTGGGCAATGTGGTCGATTTGCGCTGGTCGGTCGTGATCACGAGCGCGACCGATCCAATGATCAATGCCGCCGCCACGATCATTCGCATGCTGAGTTTTTCGCCTGCGAACGATGTCCCCAGGAGCACGGCGACAATCGGGTTCACATACGCATAGGTGGCCACCTTCGCCGGTTCGCAATGCCGCAGGAGCCACGCATACGACGCATAGCCGAGGATACCGCCGATGATCACCAGATAGGCGAATGCCCCTAACGACTGCAATGTAATCTGACTGAGCTCGAGGCGCTGCAGCTCTCCGGCGCTGATGCCAGCGATTGCCAGCAACGCGCCACCACAAAGCATCTGCTGCCCAGCCGCAAGGAATGGGGATCCGGCGGTCTGCGTCCGGCGCGAGTAGAGCGATCCGGCCGACCAGATCAGCGATGAGCAAAGGAGAATGCACATGCCGATCCACGCCCGGGGCGACTCGCCGTGACCCGAAAAGGTCAGAGCCGGACCGACGAGAAGTCCCACGCCGGTAAAGCCGCCGGCGAGTCCGGCGGCGCTGATCGCGTTCGGCCGCGGCGACATTCCGACCAGCCATCCGAGGAGCGCGATGTAAATCGGAATCGTCGCGACAATCAGGGCAGCGAGTCCGGAAGGGATGTATTGCTCCGCAAGTGTGACCCCGCCGTTCCCGCCGAAGAGCAAACACGCACCGACTATGGCGGCGGTTCGCCAGTCCCCTAGTCGTGTGCGCGCTGCGCCGGCGAGGCGTGCCGCCGAATACAAGATCGCGCCGGCAAGGAGAAAGCGCGTCCCGGCCATGAGCAGCGGCGGGATCGAGCGGATGGCAAAGAGGATCGCGAGGTAGGTTGACCCCCAGACGAGATAGATCGAGGCGAAATGCGCAGCGGTTGCCCAACGTGATGGCGTCTTTTCCATCGCGCAGAGAATAGCGCCGATGTAGCGACGCCGCTCTGTCGGCGTTCAGACGGTCTCCTACGCAGTTCCGACGCTTTTCACGGCGACAGAGCGCCGTCGCTACAATCTGGCTTACGTTCGCTTGCGGAAAATCAGCCGGTAAATCAGCAGGAGAATCATCGCGCCCACGATCGACATGATCCAGCGGGCGGTGTAGCCCTCACCACCGAAAGTCGCGCGGCCGATGAACGTGCCAAGCCACGCGCCGGCAATACCGAGCAACATGGTGACGATGCATCCACCCGGGTCTCTTCCGGGCATCAAAAGTTTCGCGACGCCGCCTACGACGAGGCCGATAATGCAGGTAACGAGAATAGCGGTAAGGTCCATAAGCTGAAGCTAGTAAGTGTTTTCGGAGTCTGAAAGCAAAATCGTTGGCCCGCGCCGGCTTGGACGCCAGAACCTCACAATTCGATTACCTGCGCCGAACGGATATCCTCGCTCCCGCGAATCTTCCCCAGTAATTCTTCGTCAGGCGCGGTGTCAAGGTTCAGTACCGTGAGCGCTGTGCCGCCGACCTCGTTCCTGCTCAGTGACATGGTGGCGATGTTCACTCCGTGGTCGCCCAGTAACGTGCCGATTCGGCCAACGATGCCAGGTCGATCGGTGTTTTCCAGGACAAGAACAACCCCCTGCGGCCTGGCTTCCACCGGGCGGCTGTTAATGCTGACGATGCGCGGGGTTACGCCGAAAAACGCGCCGGCCACGGAAACGCTTCTCCCCTCAGCCGCGACGGAGAGTTCGAGCAGATCCGTGTAATCGCCGATGGCACTCAAGCGGGTTTCATTGACTTGCAACCCGAGGCTCTCGGCGTAGGCGGGCGCGTTCACTTCGTTGACCTCGATCCCACCCGCTTTTTGGAGGAAGCCTTTCAGGACTGAACGCGTGATGGCGGTGGTGTCGACTTCGTTCACTTTTCCGCTGTAGTTGATATTCAACTCTTCGACGTGACTCGGCGCGAGCTGCGAAAGGAAACGGCCGAGCTTTTCGCCGAAACGAAGGTGCGGCCCCACGATTGCGAGCGTTTTCGCGTCCAGGTTGGGCATGTTCACGGCGTTCCGGATCGTCCCCTCGAGCAACGCCGCGCGAATCGACTGCGCGATTTCTATGCCGACGCTCTCCTGTGCTTCTGCAGTGGAAGCACCAAGATGTGGCGTGAGGACAACATTCGGCAGGTCGCGCAAGGGCGAATCGGCCGGCAGCGGTTCGGTTTCGAAAACGTCAAGCGCGGCCGCGGCGACATGGCCGCTGCGCAGCAGTTGCGCGAGGGCGGCTTCATCGATCAAACCTCCCCTCGCGCAATTGATGATGCGCACGCCCCGTTTGGTTTTCGCAAGACGCGCTGCGTTTAGGAAATGACGCGTCTCTGGTGTCAATGGAGTGTGGAGAGTGATGAAATCCGATTCCTTCAGTACATCCTCGACGTCATCGACTAGCTCCACCTGCAAGGCGCGCGCGCGCGCCGCGGCGAGATATGGATCGAACGCCAGCACGCGCATGCCGAAGGCGATGGCGCGCCGGCTTAGCTCGCTCCCAATCCGGCCCATGCCGATAACGCCGAGGGTCTTGTTGTAAAGTTCGACGCCTTGAAATTGCTTTCGTTCCCATTTGCCGCTCTGCACCGCGGTGTGGGCCTGCGGCAATTTGCGCGCCGCGCAGAGCAGGAGAGAGAAGGCATGCTCCGCGGTTGAGATTGTGTTCCCGCCCGGTGCATTCATCACGATCACGCCGCGGCGCGTGGCGGTCTCGACGTCTACATTATCGACGCCGACGCCGGCGCGGCCGACCACGCGCAGCTTCGCGCCGGCTTCAAGCAGAGCTTTGGTTACCTTCGTCTCGCTGCGGACAACGAGGCCGTTGAATTCCGGAATTGTCTTCAGCAGTTCCGTTTCCGAGAGGCCGGTTTGAACAACGACATCAAGGGCGAGATCGCGCGAGAGTTCGTCGACGCCGCGGGGGGAGATGGGATCAGCGATGAGAATCTTCGGCCGAGTCATACAACAAGGAGCCGTATCGCGAACCCGGAGGGTTCGAAGCCTGTAGCCGGGGGTGGAGCGAAGCGATACCCCCGGAAAGCCATACCAAAAAATCGCCCCAACCCCGGAGGGGTCGCAGAACGCGCGTGACGCCTCTGGCACCCCTGCCGGGGTGCGGGTCTATGGCGCACAAAGCTCCGGTGGTGTTCGCCGCTTTGCGGCTCGACCACCGGCTACACGCTGGCAAGCCTCCGGCTTGCTCCGGAATTGGGCCGGCGGCATTGCAGCGCCCGTTTTGCAATTCGCGATACATCTCAAGACTCGTTACCCGAAAATCACGAGCCGGATTTCATCCGGCAATTGCGCGGCGACATTGGTCACGACGCTGCCACGCAGGAGATGCGTCAATGCAGTGCGCTGCGACGCGCCAATCATGAGGTAATCGACACCCATGGTGGCGGAGAGATCCAGGATGGTAGCGGCTGCGTCCTCGCTCACCGCATAGACGGGCAGGACGCAGACGCCCCGCTCTTCCCCCAGCTTTAGCATCAACGACATGATGGCGTTGGCTTCGGCGTCGTCCTGCCATTTGGCCCGCCCTAACTGCGTGGGTGCGGCGGAGAAATAGACCGCGATCTCCTTGACGAAAAGAACGCAGAGCACTGCTTTGCGCAGCTGCGCTTCGTCCATCGCGAAGCCCAGCACCGGTGTGATGCCGCGCGCCGCGACCATTATTTTTTGCCCTTCTTGCAGACGCGGCTGGAGTGCAGCGGAAAGGTCGGGCGTGACCATGGCGGCAACGCCGCGGCTGACGGTAACGGTTTTTAGACCCGAGAGTTTGTGCGAGTAGGCGCGCAAAGCGTAGCCGATGCCGAGAACGCAGACGGCGAAAAAGAGCGCGCCGGTTCTCGTATCGGCGGCAATTGTCAACTCGACGACAAAAAGGAGGATGAAAGTGAGGCCCATGATGGTGCGCTCATACCACCTCAGACCCAGCCGTTTGTTCCAGGTGCACGCTCCAAGATTCACGGTGATGGCGCCCACTACACCGATGGCGTAAAGCCCGGCCAGCGCTTCGAACTGTTTTGTGACCGCAAGAATAAAAATCGGAATTCCGGTTGCGATGAAGAGCGGGATCTGAGGCACGCCATGCCGGTTCAGGCGGGCGAGTTGGCGCGGCATTTCACCGTCCTGCGCCATCATATAAATGACCCCGATCAGTGCCACGACTGCGGTATTGACTGCGCTGAAGAGGAGCAAGCCGAAAACCGCACCCACAACGAAGCCCATGCCCTGTCCAATCGCAGGACCACCTGCGAGCGAGCCGTAATGCTCCGCGAGATACCGCAGCATGTCCTCTTTGTGCGCCGTCAGTTCGCCCGAAAATTCCTTCGGCAACGAGAGCATGGCCCAGCCGAGGAGAGCGGTGCCGAGAACGACCTCGATCGCCACCGGGACGATCGCCTTCGTGGCAGTGCGGGTGACTTTCGGCCGATCTGGGGTCGAGTCGGAATCCGCCTTCATGACCCCCGTGATGTTGGCGACCGCCTCCACACCGCTGAGGGCAAGGATTACGCCTACAAATGCGACCCAGGTCTGACGCAGGTCATCGTGGCGCGGCTCCAAATGGGCAAAAGTCAGATGCGGCGCGCTCACGCTGATGATCAGGATCACGACCAGGACCGCCGGGATCGCGAGCCAGAGGGAAACGCTCCCGCTATGTTTCGGCCCGAAATAATTGATCGCTCCCACCAGGAGAATGAGCACCATCGTGGCGAGCTGCGCGGAACGTTCCGGGAAGCCGAGGTAACTTACCGCCGCCCAGCCGCTCAGCGCGGCTGTGACCATGAAGTTGGCGACGAGCAGCAGAGCACCCGTAGAAGCCAGAAAACGGCTCTGCCGGCGGGCCGCGGAATAGACCCCGCCGCCATCGGGGAAATGCTTGCAGACGATGATGTAGTTGTAAGCGACCACCGCCGTCAGTCCGCAGACCGCAAGGATAATCGGGAAAGATGAAAATCCGGCGGCGATGAAGGCGAGGCCAATGACATAGGCCTTGCTTGTGCCCCAGTCGCCGTAGAGGAGGGCGGCGGCGCGTTTCCAATCGACGTTGCGCGGCCGGTGCACGCCGGCGCCTGCAGGGATCAGATCAGCCATTCGGGTAGGCGGTGACTGTCGATGCCGCGTAGAAGCAGTGGCAAGTTCTTTTCGCTACAATTGGCGCAGATGGACAGCGACTTCGATCTCTGCCGTCTGAGGAAACATGTCCAATGGTGTAACCGAGACGAGCCCGAACTGTTGCTTCAGTTCCAACAGGTCGCGGGCGAGAGTGGCCGGATTGCACGAAACGTAAACGACCTTGCGCGGTGCACGGTCCAGGAGCGCGCGGCGCGTATTCGCAGAAAGACCGGTCGCCGGTGGATCAACAATCACCGATGTGACCGCGGGATCGGCGGCCCAAAGTTGCCGGGGCAGCTCCACCTCCACATCGCCAGCAATGTAGGTTTCGCTCGTCGTGGCAGTCTCCCGGGCGGCGGCGACCGCGTGCCGATCCCATTCAATTCCGACTACCTGTTCGAAGTTCCTGATGAGCCGTTTGGCAAAAAACCCCGCGCCGCAATAGGCGTCGATCAACAACCGTCCGCCTCGCCCCAAGAAGCCCTCCAGCAGCAGGGCGAGGATTTCCGCGACGAGTTCGTTTGTCTGCTCGAATACGCGCGGCCCCCGGTGCGCGCGCAGCGTGTAGTGCCCGTCACGCGGCTTGCGCGCGCGCAGCTCAGTAAGCTTCTCGTTCACTTCCGGAGCAGCGATTGGACAACGCTCCACATCGATCAGCCGGTGAACGTCGCGCCGGTAGTAGCCGATCGCGCCACGGTGGGCGTGGACGGTCACCCGATTGCGGTAATAGTACGCTTTGGGCGAGGGGATAATGGGGCGCATGGGCGGAGGGTCCAGGCGGCCAATCCTGCGAAGCGCCTGTTCGACCTGCTTGGTCTTAATCGCGAGCTGATGCTCATACGCCATGTGCTGATAACTGCATCCGCCGCAGCGGCCGAAGTAAGGGCACTCAGGTGTGGTGCGGTTCGGCGAAGGTTCGATAACCTGCTCCAGCATCGCCTCCGCGAATTGCTTCTTCTCGCGAACAACCCGAGCGGAGACGGTTTCCCCATCGATCGTAAAGGGGACAAAAACCGCCTTCCCGTTTAAACGTCCCACGCCAGCACCGCCAAACGCGACGTCTTCGATCTTCACTTCCACTGAACGCATGCTCAGCGGAATTGTAGCGGCGGTATACGACCGCCGTCAGTCATCAGCGAACGCGCAGCTAATAATGCCGCGCGTAGGGATATTTGGATTCGTTCCCAAGCTCCGGCGGAAATTCTTTGTAGCCGGAGTGAATCCAATGCACATCGCTCTCGAGCACCGGAAAATACGTGCCGCGCACCGCCGGGATCGGCCAGGTAAGTATCTCGAAGAGCCCTGCCTGTGTGCGCAGCACGCTGCGACCGATCCCGCGCACGACACCGTAGCCGCCAGCGGCGGAGTTGCCCTCGTCCTGATTCACCTTGGCGATCGTCGTCGGCAGCTCGGACCAGCCGAAGAGAAGATTGGAAATTCCGCGGCCGAGTTTGCGTGTCGGGCCCTGAGCGTTCGACGGCGGGTCGTGGATGTCAGCGCGACAGAGAGCGGCGATTCCGATGAGCAACGCAGCGGCGATGAGAGTTCTCATACGGGCATTTAGCTAACGGACTTTCGCCGCGGGTGGCAAGCGATCTTTTCTCGGCGGCGGCCGGGGTGATTTGCGTTTAGTTGCGCGCATCGACAGGTAGATCGTGACGGTTAGGACGCTGATGATGAAGGCCAGCGAAGCCCAGTTCGGCAGATGATATAGATCCGCAATCAGCATTTTGACCCCGACGAAACCGAGTACGATGGCAAGTCCCGTCTTGAGGTAAACGAAGCGATCGATGATGTGCGCGAGCACGAAGTAGAGCGAGCGCAGAACAAGAATGGCACAGATATTAGAGGTGTAGATAATAAATTCATCCTGCGTAATTGCGAAGACGGCGGGAATGGAATCGACTGCAAAAATCAGGTCCATGATGTCGATCACGATCAGGACCAGCGCGAGCGGGGTGAGCATCCAATGGCCATCCTGTTTTACCAAAAAATGCTGCTCGTGATACTCGGGGCTAACGCGCATCCAGCGCCGGCAAATGCGCAGGACAAAATTGCTCTCCAGGTCGATCTCCTCGC
This sequence comes from Chthoniobacterales bacterium, assembly GCA_046262275.1. Classification (GTDB taxonomy): domain Bacteria; phylum Verrucomicrobiota; class Verrucomicrobiia; order Chthoniobacterales; family UBA10450; genus JACCTI01. The sequence continues at coordinate 5,176 of JBHENA010000072.1, read as the reverse complement.
CCTTGCTCACGAGCATGCGGAGGCCAGTGATGAGGAGAAACGCGCCGAAGACGTAGAGGATCCAATGGAAACGCTCCACCAGCGTAACCCCCACCCAGATCATGAGCCCGCGCATCAGGAGCGCGCCTATAATGCCCCAGACCAGCACCCGATGCTGATACCTGCGGCGGACCTGAAAGTAGGTGAAGATCAGGACGAAGACGAAGATGTTGTCGACGCTGAGCGAGTACTCGATCACGTAGCCGGTGAAGAAATCGAGCGCCGCGTCTGGACCTTTCATGCGCCAGACGAGGAGATTGAAAGAAAGCGAGAGCGCTACCCAGACGATACTCCAGATCGTCGCTTCCTTGATCCCGATGACGTGAGCTTTCCGATTAAAACCGACGAGATCGATCGCCAGAACCACGAAGACGCCGAAGTGAAAGGCGATCCAGAACCAAAGTGGCACGGGGCGTAGCGTTCCATGGCGGGGTGTGCCCCGCAACGGAAACTGGTAGGGACGCCGCGCCGCGGCGTCCGAGGCGCGTCACAACAGTCGGTGAGGTTCGGAGCTTCTAGACGCGACCAGCGGCTCAGGAACGGCGCTGTGCGGTGTCCCTGCCACATTTCCTCTGGCGCGGTTCGCCGTTCCCCGTAGTTTCTTCGACCTGCGATGGATGCGGAACTAGAGAAACTCGTCGAATCGGGGAAGCTGAGCGCTAAGGCCGCTGATCGGCTGGAGCAGTTGAAACCCGGCACCTACTGCCTACACAAAAGCTGGGGATTCGGGCGGGTGGCTGAGTGGAACCTGTTGCTCAACCAGATCGTGATCGATTTTCAGGGCAAAAAAGGACACCCGATGCAGTTGTCCTACGCAGCCGAGAACCTCACTTTGATTCCTCCGGGGCACTTTCTCGCACGCAAGGCCACCGATCTCACTGCGATGAAGGAGCTGCTTAAAAAAGAGCCCGCCTCGGTTGTTCGCAATATTTTGGAAAGCCTCGGGGGCGCCGCCACGCTTTCTCAGATCAGCCAGTTAATGGTGGGCGATCTTTTCAGCGAAGCCGAATGGAAGCGCTGGTGGAGCGCGACGAGTAAAGCTTTGAAGAAGGACGGCTTCTTCCACTTGCCGGCAAAAAAAAACGAGCCGATCAGACTCCGCGCGGAAAAGGTCTCGCGTGCTGATGAATTGATAGCCTTTTTCAACCAGGCGCGGCAGCCGAAAGAACAAACAGCCGCCCTGGACCAGATCATCAAGTTTCACAGCGAGTTCACCGATCCCGAGACGCAGTTGCAGCCATTGATCAGCACGATCGAAGAAGCCGCGGCGCGAACACAGCGATTTAACCCCGCGCTTGCGATCGAGCTGGTGATCGCCCGCGACGATCTGATCGAGCGCTGTCCGCAATTGCAGAGCAGCAATCCTGCCCTGACGCTTGAGCGTGTGATCGCGGAAGAAGAGCCGCGATTGATTACGATTCTGCCGAAACTCTCTTCCGCTAAAGAGCGGCGCGTTTTGCATGCTTTGCCCGCGGCCCTGGGCCCGCAATGGACGGTGCGCGCTTTTCAGCTCATGCAGGGCGACCATGCCCGCGCCGTTGCACAGATGCCACGCGTCTTCGTTGAGGTGGGCCAGCAGGAGGAGTTGCGCGCTCATCTGCATCGAGGCATCCGCGAACACTCCGTCACGAGCGAGGCGCTGGTCTGGTTGTGCCGCGAGCGCGATGGCGAATGGCGGAGCTTGGTCACGCCGGAATTGCTGGGCGCGATTTTGTCCGCCTTGGAGCGCGATCAGCACAATGAGAACAGCCGCGGAAGCAAGCTGCGCGACCTTCTGCTGGAAGATCGCGAGCTTCTTCGGGATATGTTTGCCGGCGCGGAGAGCAGTGTTGCCCGAGACGGGATGCGTCGCCTGATGTTGACCCCCGTCTTTGACGAGCTCACGAAGCGATCGCTCCTCGCCCGCATTATCAAACTCTATCCGGAGCTCGAGACTGTGATCTCCGGGGAGCAGAAAGAGGAAAGGAGCCAGTCCCTCATTGTTTCCTGGAGCAGCCTGGACAAGCGCAAAGCGGAATATGAAGAGCTCGTGAACAAGAAAATTCCCGAAAACTCGAAGGAGATCGGGATCGCGCGCTCCTATGGCGACCTGCGCGAGAATTTCGAATTCAAGGCCGCGAAAGAGATGCAGGCAGTTTTGATGCGGCGGAAGTCGGAGCTGGAAGCGGCGCTCCATCGCGCGCGGGGCACGAACTTCGAGAATCCGGACACCTCACAGGTTTCCATCGGCACGGTTGTGGCGCTGCGCGAAATTCAGTCCGGGCAGGAAGAGACCTACACCGTTCTTGGAGCGTGGGATGGCGACCCGGAGCAGGGGATTATCTCCTACCAGACTGCCATCGGGCAGGCGTTACTTGGCCGCAGGGTTGGCGAAACCGTAAGCCTGAATACAGATCACGGCTCTGGAACTTTCGTCATTGAGCGAATCCAACCTGCGCCCGCGGATGTCGTACCCGCCGAAGCTTCACCGCTGGAGGGCGAGAGGGATTCGATTGTCGCAGCACATGGAGCGGCGATTTCCTGACGGCCCCGGCGGCCCAGAAACCGCCTTGCCTGGTTACGCTTGTCGCTTGGGCTGCCCTCTTTTTGCTCTCCCGCCATGGCATGACTGAACCGATCTACATCGCAAAGGCGAAACAGCCTCTCTATCTGCTGCCGGAAATGGCGAACCGCCACGGACTAATCGCCGGCGCGACGGGAACCGGCAAAACCGTTACCCTGCAGACGCTGGCGGAAGGATTCAGCCGGCGCGGTGTGCCCGTATTCGTCGCGGATGTCAAAGGGGATCTCGCCGGGATCAGCCAGGCGGGCGGCAACACTGCAAAAATTGTTGAGCGGGCGAAGGAGCTTGGGATCGACGATTACAAAGGCGAAGCCTTCCCCGTAGTCTTCTGGGATGTCTTCGGCGAGCAGGGTCATCCAATCCGCGCGACGATTTCCGAGATGGGACCGCTCCTGCTCGGGCGTCTGCTGAACCTGAACGAGACGCAGGAAGGCGTCCTCAACATGGTTTTCAGGATCGCCGATCAAGCCGGCATGCTGCTTCTCGATCTTAAAGATTTGCGCTCAATGCTGCAGCACGTCGCGGATAACGCGAAAGAATTCAAAACCGAGTACGGCAACATTTCGGCCGCCAGCGCCGGCACGATCCAGAGATCGCTGCTTGCGCTGGAGTCACAGGGCGCGGACCAATTTTTCGGCGAACCAGCGCTTAATCTGGGGGACCTGATCCAGACCGACTCGCACGGCCGCGGCGTGATCAATATCCTCGCGGCGGAGAAGCTGATGCAGCAATCACCGAAGGTTTATGCGACCTTTCTGCTCTGGCTGCTATCGGAGTTGTTCGAGACGCTGCCGGAGACGGGTGATCCGGAAAAACCGAAGCTGGTCTTTTTCTTCGACGAAGCCCACCTGCTCTTCGCCGACATCGAGTCGCACATTCGAGAGAAAGTGGAGCAGATGGTGCGGTTGATTCGCTCTAAAGGAGTTGGCGTCTATTTCATCAGCCAAAATCCGATCGATATTCCGGATACCGTACTTGGCCAGCTCGGTAATCGCGTGCAGCACGCGCTGCGTGCGTTCACGGAGCGGGATCAGAAGGCGGTGAAAGCGGCGGCGAGAACCTTCCGCACGAATCCCAAGCTGAAAACCGAAACTGTCCTGACAGAGCTCGCGGTTGGCGAAGCGCTGGTTTCAATGCTGGATGGGACCGGCACACCCGCAATCGTCGAGCGCGCGAAGATCGTCCCACCGCGAAGCCAGCTCGGCACGATCACGCTGCAACAACGCCAGGAGGTGATCCAATCATCAGTGCTGGCGGGTCATTACGAAAAAGGGATTGATCGCGAATCCGCCTACGAAAAACTGCAGCAACGTGGGGCGGAGAAGGTTGGGGCTCAGCCAAGCGCATCCGGTGGAGCAGGCCCTCAGCGGCCGGAAGCCGCACAAGGGAACGGTGGCGGCTCAGTCTTGGGGAAGATCTTCGGGCCAGCCATCGGCCCGCGCGGCGGCCGTCACGACACGCTTGCGACGACCATGGTAAAAAGCGTGGTCCGCTCCGCCGGTACCCAGGTGGGCCGCGAAATCATGCGCGGTCTGCTCGGGGGTATCCTCGGCGGCGCAACGCGCCGCCGCCGATGACAGCATCCTGATTTTCGCCGCGGCGACTCTATTTCTTCTCAGGCGAAGCAGCAGTGCTCGGCGCTGTTTTTCCTTCAGCTTGCGCGGCTTTGTCAGCCTTCATTTCCACTTTTGTTGCCGTCATCGTGTAGTGAACTGTCACCTTGTCGCCGACTTTCATGGTAGCATTGGATTTGGTAGTCGCGTCGCGGGCAATTTCCCAGCGTTCTTTTCCTTTTTGAATCGCAATCATTGAGTCGTTCATCTCAAGGATTGGGCCGGTAACTTGATACGTCTTACCCGGGTTCCCGTAGGCGATATTGCTGAAGACGAGGCCAAGTACGACGGCCAAACTGAATACACATTTTTTCATACCGTACGATTCGAGACAGGGGCCTTCCGAGGTCTTGTCTTCGCTAAGCGCCCGCCAAGCAAAAACCCCGCGGCCCGGGTTTCCCGGAGCGGGGTTTTAGTTCTGGCGACGTCCTACTCTCGCACAACCTTTCGTCGCACTACCATCGGGGCTGCAGCGTTTCACTTCCGTGTTCGGAATGGGAACGGGTGGGGCCACTGCGCTATGATCACCAGAGGTCCGAGCCGGACCGGCATTTCGCTGCTTTTGCAGCGACGCAAGCGCCGAGGCGGCGTCTCTAGCGACCAATTACCTCAAAGAACTATCGCCGGTTCTCTGACATCTACATACAGGAAGCTACTCGCAACTTTCAGGCTTCGTTTTGTTTGAAGTCATTCCCTCCTGTTTGCCGCTGCATCGTTGCCGACGCAGCGGGTTAACAGAAAAGTAAATGACCAAGCCGAACGGGTTATTAGTATCTCTCAGCTGAATACATTGCTGCACTTACACCGGAGACCTATCAACGTGGTGGTCTACCACGACCCTTCAGGGAGAACTCATCTTGGGATAGGCTTGGCGCTTAGATGCTTTCAGCGCTTATCCTTTCCGAACATAGCTACCCAGCACTGCCGTTGACACGACAACTGGAACACCAGCGGTTCGTCA
>JBHENA010000071.1:13433-13875 GCA_046262275.1 Chthoniobacterales bacterium | reverse complement strand
CCTGGAGGGATTCCCTATCACAAGGGTTTCGTTCGCGGCGAGTATGAATGGAAGGGATTGGATTTCGTCGCAACAGTAAACTACCTCAGCTCTTACAACGACGATTCTAGCTTCGTCGAGAACGTTAAGGGCGTGCCAGTCGAACTCATCGGCGGAACCGACACGGACCCGCAGTTTAACGTCTATCGAAGGGTGTCGGACTACATCACGCTCGATATGCAGCTGAGCTACGAGTTTGTGAAGCCGGAGGCGGCGCCTGCTGCCGCAGCGGACTTCTCAAAAGATGGCAAGGGTGGGAAGAGTATGGCCGCTCCGGTGGCCGGGGTCGAGCAAGGCAGCTTTTTCCAGCGCATGCTCTGGGGCACCAAGCTCCGGGTCGGCGTGGTGAATGCGTTTGATCGGCAGCCTCCGACGGTGCTGGGAGCGTTCAACGACAACTACG
>JBHENA010000071.1:526-13320 GCA_046262275.1 Chthoniobacterales bacterium | reverse complement strand
CAGCCGTTCGGCTTCTCGTGAACAAAGGAGCCGCGGGAGTTGCACCGGGCCTTTTCCCGGCGGACATTCGGGGAATGAAAACTTCCTTTTTAGTTAAAGGGGCGGCTCTCGCGTTGCTCGCGGGGACTTTATGCGGCACCGCTGCAGCACAGGCCGAGCCCCGTGCCGCGCGCGAACAGCCGCGTGAGCGACAGACCGCGGGTGGTCTTATTGTCGATTCTGAGGAGCGCTACGTCCTCCTGACGGGTTCGAACATCCCGCAGCGTGTGAAGCGCAAGTCGATCGGCACGGATAGTGCGCACAACGTTCGCATCTTCACGCAGCGCGAACTTCAGACAATCAATGGCGGCTTTGGCGTCGGCGGGATAGCTCTGGATCCGTCGGTCTCGATTTCTGGCGGGCGCTGAGTCGCACGGTTGCAAATTCGTATTCGTGACTGGGAGCGGGGCGGCCAGTGCGTGTTCCCTGCTAGCCTAGCGGGTCAAGACGGCCGTGCGTTGCGGTAGGGTAAGTCATCGCCCGTAGATCGCGGTCGAGTTCAAGAGCCTGCCTTTGCTGCTGGTCTCTGTTGCCTCACGGTTGCCGAGCTGGACCAGCCATGCTGGCATGCGGGGTGCTTATAAAAACTAGAAAAGCACGCCGCGCATGATTCTCGTAAGCATCCAGCCTTTCGCCTTGAAAAAGATGTTCGCTCTCGTCGTGGCCGTGATCTGCCTTTCAACAGCTTCTTGCTTCGCTTCCTACGTCGTCTTTTGAGGCGGCAATCGGCATTAGACGAAGCGTGGGCACAGCCGCTGTTGCTCGCACGGCGCGCCTGGGGAGCGAATCTCGCTCAGCGGCATGTTGGCTGCAGACCGACGCCGAGTTACCGGGTCGCCCCGCCTCCCGCCAACGATGTGACAAGGACCTTAAGCGATTGGAGCAGTTCTGGGCCCAGCGCAGGGGAGCAAGTCCGAAAACCCGGCGCAGCCAGCGGACGACAGAAGGTTGGGTAAACCGGCTGTCTTTGGCGCGCGAATGATCCACCACATAGCTGGTGCGTGCGTCGCGCTGAGTGGTTCGTCGAGGCTTACGTTCGGTTCTGTGGCAGAGGCTAAAGTTTTTTGCTCGGGAGGGCGAAATTTGTATTGCAAATCAGCGGGCGGGATAATATTCTCGTTTTTGTGGATATGGAAATTATGAAGACGTTCGCCGCTCGCTCTTTCACTCTCACGCTCGTCGCGTCTATTGCCGCCGCCACTGGGCCCGCCGCAATTGCAGCCGATCTCGTGCTGCAAAAAGTACCCGCTCTTACGGTGGAGCAGGCACCGGCGTATCCCGAAAACCTGGCGAGACATCACCTCGGCGCCCGCATCGTAGCACCCACAGCCGAGTCGACCTCGGACGCTCAAAGATCTGCCGAGTCGGCACTCCTGAGTGGCGATCCTACAGCCATCTACACGCTGCCAGCCGGCACGACTACGCTGCTGGTGGCTTTGCCGAAGATCGAAAACTTGGGAAGCATCTCCCTCGCGAACAAAGGAGCGAAAGGCAGCGTGACGGTCGCGACGGCAAATGCAAAGTTGCCCGCCGACAGCCCGCAGTGGAAGAACACGCTTCAGCAAGAGCTTTCGTCGGACACAATTCAGGCGAAGGTCGGGCCGAGCGAAGCAAAATACGTGCGATTGACCTTCGACATCACGGAGCCAGGGCAGATCAGCGGATTCGGCCTCTATCCGACCCCACAGGTCTCCGATTTCACCAAGCCGCGTGCAGCCAAAACGACGGATCGGGAGTCGGAAAGCTTCGGACTGATTTCTTACAACTACACCGACATGCACGCCAAGGCGCGGGCGCTCTACGTCAGCTCGGGTAGCGATTTGAAGCAGGCGAACAACATGATCGACGATCAGACGGCGACTAGCTACAGCTTCGCAGCGGACGACGGTTCGCCGACCACGGTGATCGACCTTGGCAAAGCTCGCACTCTGCGGCGGTTATCCGCCGTTTACACTCCGCGGGCCGGCAGCATGGAATTCTATGTTCTGCAGTCGCTGCCGACGGGGCAGAGTGACAGCGCTGCGGAAGCAAATGCGCCTGCAGGCAGCGATCCCGCGCCGACCCCTGAAATCGTTCCAAACACTGTGAAATTGAATGATGCTACCTTGACGAGCATGAAAGCAGTCGGCTCTGCCACGGACGATGGCAGCCAAGGCCGTGCTTCCGTTGATTTCGCAGCTACGACAGGGCGTTACGTAATGGTTCGGTGGAGGCCGGCAGCGCGCGACGATACTTCTTTCGCACTCGCAGAGGTCGGAGCACTGGGGGGCCCGGACAGCGCCACGCTTCTCGCTGCGAACACCGAGACGGGAGAACGCGAGCGCAGCGAGCGCGGGACCGGAAGCTATGACGGTAAGACTGTGCTCAGCGACGGTAAGACCATGATCGACGCGAAAGATATGCCGGCTGAAGGGCCACAGTCGCCCGCAGAAGGGCCTCCTCCTTCGCTTCCGCAGCCTCCGCCCTTCACCTTTGTACCGGTGTTGGTGCCCACTAGTCCGTAAGCACGTCGAAAAATCAGCCGAGAACCCGCCTGTCGGCCAAATGCTGGCAGGCGGGTCTTGCGTTCTTGGGAGGCAGCCTTTCCAGGCGGGGCAGAGGCACGACGGGCACCTTCATCACCGCTGCTAAAGATTGTCGCGGATAATGTCGAAGACGGCTGTGCTCTCCAGCGTCCCGTGAACGGCGTCGGCCCCTAGACCAGCTCCAAAGGCAACCACATCCTCCGCAGCCTGAGCGGCTGCGAGGGTCGCGTCGTCGGACGCTTGCCCTGAAAGAACGTCCGGAAGTGCAGGATCGCGAAGGGCGCCATCACCTGAGCTGATGGGCGCTTGGGGTTCTGCGGTGTTCGCTCCTGCGACTCCCGTTTCAGGTGTTGAAGACAGTGGTGGCGCAATTGCTGTGATCTGGTGCGACGGCGCAGCGGCTGATTGCAATTGCTCGATAGGAGGACCTCCAGTTACGTCGCCGCAGAGAAAAACGGCGGACTTCGCGCCTGCATAATCCAACGCAACCGAAATGGCGCGGTCCAGCTCGATCGTCTCATCGAGCGTGCGTTTATCATGCTTTTGCTCCGCCGCTTTCCGCATCAAACCCGCATCGACTACGAGCAGGTATCCGCCGGGATTAAACTGCAGCAGTTCAATTCCGCGGCGCACCATGTCTGCAAGTGTCGGTTGGTCAATGGTGGTCTTGTTTTCGTCGGCAAAGGCAAGATCGCCCGCGCTAAAGAGACCAAATAACTTTGCTCGCCGCCAACGGGGGACTGCGTCGAGTTCTTCCAACGTTCCAACCAGATCGTAGCCGGTCTCGCGAAGCTGACTCAGGAGATTTCGCCCATCGCTGCGCCGGCCGCCCTTGGCTTCCGGGACAAAGTCCGCTCCTCCCCCCCCAAGCACGAGATCGACGTCTTTTTCCACCAGCTGACGCGCGAGATCTTCCCGGTGCTCCTTAGCCCGGGTATGAGCGTAGAAGCTCGCCACTGTGGCGTCCGTCAGTTGGACGTTTGTGACCAGCCCGGTCATACGACCGCTGTCCCGCGCCAGCTCCAGCAAGTTTGGCAGCTCGTTACCTTCGACATCGATCCCGATGGAGCCGTTGTTGACCTTTACACCTGTTGCTAGTGCGGTTGCCGCCGCCGCTGCATCCGGCCTTGATGAGTTACTCGAGTAATTCTTGAGGAACGCGGTGTACGGCAGGGAATCGATTTTGAGAGGTTTGCCTGCGCCGCCGGCGTAAACGCGTGCCGCCGCCAGACGCTGTGCATCCAATCCTTCCCCAACAAAAAGGATGATCCCGAACGGCGTCTGGATCACCCAGTAACGAAAGTAAAAAACCCCAAAACCAAGGAAGACGCTAAGGCAGAAAAGCGCGAGCAGCTGATTGCGCCATTTCACGAAGCCGATGTAGGGGGCGCGCTTCTCTGATGTCAACGCAAGAACCGGCTTGTGCGGTCTCGTCCCCGTCGGCAGAGTCGCCGCGATGCCGAGTCCTGTCATGCTGTTGATTCGCGACGGGTGGGGGATCAATCCCGGCGGAAGAGAGCTGCGGGAGGTGAATGGCGACGCTACGCTGCTCGCGCGAACTCCCTTTCATGACGATCTCTATCGTCAGTATCCCTGCGCCAGACTGAGCGCGAGCGGGCTCGATGTCGGCCTGCCGGAGGGGCAAATGGGCAATTCCGAAGTCGGTCACCTGAACCTCGGCGCGGGCCGCATTGTTTATCAGGACCTCACCCGAATCAACAAAGCCGTGGCCGACGGCGAGGTGACGCGGAACGATGTTTTGCGCCAGGCCTTTGCCCGTGCGGCTCTGGGCCGGCTTCATCTTCTCGGACTGGTGTCCGACGGCGGCGTGCACAGCCATTATCTGCATTTGCTCGCGCTGGCCGCGGCCGCGAAAGCCGCGGGCGTAAACGATATTATGGTGCATGGGTTCACCGACGGCCGCGATACATCGCCGACCGGCGGCGCGGATTTTCTGGAAAGGTGCGAAGCGGAACTGGCGCTGAGCGGTGCGCGCATCGCAACGGTAATAGGGCGCTATTTCGCCATGGACCGGGACCGCCGTTGGGATCGCACAAAGCTGGCTTGGGACGCAATCGTTCTCGGTCGAGGAGAATGGCGCGCCGCGCCCCCTTCCGCCGCCGTGCGTTCTGAGTACGCGCGTGGAGTGACAGATGAGTTCATGCCGGCGATGATCTTCTCGCAGCCTAACGAGCAGAGAATTCGCGACCACGACGTGGTGCTGTTTTTCAATTTTCGCGCCGACCGCGCGCGCCAGCTATCCCAGGCTTTTCTCGAACCGGAATTTACTGGCTTCAATCGCACGGTCCACCCGAAGGTCCACTACATCACGCTCACGCAATACGACGTTAACTACCCATCGCCCTTCCTGTTTTCACCGGAAGCCTTTATCCATATTCTGGGCGATGTGGTGAGCGCTGCGGGCATGACTCAGTTGCGCATCGCGGAGACGGAGAAATACCCGCACGTTACCTATTTCTTCAATGGCGGAATCGAGAAGCCGTTTGCGGGCGAGGAGCGGAAGATCGTGCCGTCGCCAAAAGTGGCGACCTACGATTTGCAACCGGAGATGAGTGCGCGGCAGGTGACGGAGGTGGTGCTCGAGAGCATGGCGCGTTACCACCTCGTCATCCTGAATTTCGCCAACCCCGATATGGTGGGGCATACCGGCATCCTCGAGGCAGGAATCAAAGCCGTGGAGACGATCGATGAATGTGTCGGCCGGATTGTCCGTGAGTTGCTGGCCCTGGGCGGCAAGTGCCTCATTACAGCCGATCACGGCAACTGCGAGCAGATGCGGAATCCCGACGGCTCTCCCAACACCGCGCACACTACCAACCTCGTGCACTTCGTTTACGTCGCCGAGGATTCGGCTCGGTTTCGTGTGCAGGATGGAATTCTGGCTGACGTTGCGCCGACCCTGCTTTTTCTATTGGGAATTCCGAAGCCGCTGGAGATGACCGGCCGCAATCTTCTGGCTCCAGTGGCGTCCGGTTAAGCCGATCGTCGCCGCTCGGATTGCAGAAGCGCGAAATCGATCTCGAGCTGCCGGTTGAGATGGCGCGTCCCCGCGATTGCAATGCATTGCAGGAAACGCAGTCGTTGCTCCGGTGCGTTCTCGTGCCAGCCCGGCTTGGATTGAAGGGAGAGAGTGCCATTCGACTCGACGAGCAAACCCCAGCCGAGCGGCAGCTCGGTTTGGCAGTGGAGCCGATCAGGCAGGACGAGGTAAAAAAGATTCGCGCAACGATAGCGCATTAAGCATTCGAATTTTGTGCCGCCATGGATGCGCTTTTGCAGCGCCGCCAGCTCCTTTAGCACCCGCGTATAGCCGCGGTGCCGGATCGCGGCGAAATTGTGCGAGTCGAACTCTGGGAAAAGCGATTCCCCATTGCGCAAAGTAGGGTAATGCACACGCAAATGCTTCTCGAGCACCTGGCGCCGCTTGGCCACGGTGGCGAGTCGCGCGCGTGCGGCCGAACTGCCGCAGTTGTCGCGGCGGAGATCGGACAGCACCTGTTTGCATTCGAAGACCGCGGTCACGCCGGCTTCGCTTCCGCGGGCGCGATACGCGGCCACATCCGCGCGATAACCGCACCGCGGCAGGCTTACCTCCACCGCACAGGCGGAGTAACCTTGAGCCTGCGCCCAGAGAACGGCAAGGCGCTTCAGACGGCGGTGCGCTTCTGTCTCGCCGCCTTTTGCGATTAGTCGCGCGTCCATTTTGCCAGCTCCCTCGCCCAATATGTCACGATCAAGTCAGCGCCGGCCCGCTTTAGCGAGGTCATGATCTCGAGCACGGCGGCCCGTTCTTCGAAGCAACCTGCCGCCGCGCCGGCTTTCACCATCGCGAACTCACCGCTCACGTGATAAACGGCCATCGGTTTTCCAAAGCGTTCCCGCACGCGCCATAAGATGTCCAGATAAGGCAAGGCGGGTTTGATCAATAAAATGTCCGCGCCTTCCTCGACATCGAGTGCCGCCTCCCGCAGGGCTTCGGCCGCGTTTGCCGGATCCATTTGATAAGAGCGACGGTCGCCGAACTGCGGAACATTTTCGGCAGCTTCTCGGAAGGGGCCGTAGAAAACCGATGCGAATTTCACCGCGTAACTCATGATCCCCGTCGCTTCAAACCCATGTCCGTCCAAATGCGCGCGGATAGCGCCGATCCGCCCGTCCATCATGTCGCTGGGAGCAACGAGATCGGCCCCTGCGGCTGCGTGCGAGAGCGCGGTTTTCGCCAGCAATTCCACTGTTTCGTCGTTGAGCACATGAAAATGCTCGCCATCTCTGCGCGTGACACCGCAGTGCCCGTGGCTCATGTATTCGCAAAGACAGACATCCGTGATCACCACCAGTTCCGGCACAGCTTTTTTGATCGCCCGGACCGCGTGCTGGACGACGCCGTTTTCGGCAAAAGCAGCTGTGGCTTGTTCGTCTTTGCTCGACGGAATGCCGAAAAGGAGCACCGCCTGCAAGCCTAGCTTCCAAGCCTCCTTTGCGTCCCGGACTGCATCATTCACCGAGAGCTGAAACACCCCAGGCATGCTCTGGATTCCTCGGCGCTCCTGGAGCTTCTCGCTTACAAAAAGCGGCAGGATGAAATCGTGCGCGGTTAATTTCGTCTCGCGCACCAAGTTTCGCAGTGCGAGCGAATGGCGCAGGCGGCGCGGGCGATGCACGAGCTTCCTCACGCGCCGAGGCTAGGCCGGCAGCCGGAGCGCCGCAAGCTCGCCAGCGGAGAACTCCGACGCCCGGCGGACTTGACGTTGCCTAACGTCCAATGTAGCCGCTGAGCGGAGGCGTGAGCCTCGCGTCATGCGCGGCAGTTCGAGACGGAAGATCGATTACCTGTTGATCGACATCAGCAACTCCTACACGAAGCTCGCCTACTCGACCCGGGAGCATGTTGCGCGTCCGGTGCGGATTCCGACAGCTCAGTTGAGCAGCGCGCGGCTAAGGAAATATCTTCGGCGGCGGGACGTGGGCGCGATCATTGTCTCTTCCGTGGTGCCGGCGAAGAACGCGGTGGTTGTGAAGGCGGCCGCCCACTCGCGCGTCCTGTTTGTCGACGCGAAGTGCCGCCTCGGTGTCGGCATCCAGTACCCCGCGCCCGCGAAAATCGGCGCTGACCGTCTGGCCAACGCGGCGGCCGTGGCGCAGCTCTACGGACGACCGGCCATCGTGGTCGACTTCGGCACGGCGGTGACCTTCGACGTGGTTTCTGCGAGCGGTGATTACGTGGGCGGCGTGATCGCTCCAGGCCTCGAAGCCATGACGACCTTTCTATACCAACGGACCGCGTTACTACCCAAACTGACGCTGCGCGAACCGGCTAGCGCGATTGGTAAAACCACGCGTGCGGCCATGACGTCCGGGGCGGTCTATGGGTACCGCGGTCTTGTGCGTGAAATTCTGGCCCGCATTCGTCAGGAGAGTTTCCCGCAGGCCAGAGTCCGAGTGGTGGCGACGGGTGGTTACGCGGAGCTAATCGGAGCTCAGCTCCCGGAGATCGAAGCAGTCCATCCTGGTCTTACGCTCGAGGGCCTGAGACTGGTAGCGAATCTCAACGTTTGATCCGATTTTCGCGACCTTCGAGATAGTGCCGCAATTAGGCGCTAAACTCCCGGCGCATTTCCTGCTGGCGATAGGAGGATCGTACGGCAAGCACGCAAAAAAGGGCTTGTCATCCCGGCTCCCGAAAGGTTCTATGCATCTGCCATGAAGATCCGGAAATTCGCGACAATTACACTTCTCGTCCTCAGTTCGTTCGCTGCTAACAGCGTCGCGCCGTCCAAGACAGAGCTGGAGGGGATGTATGACAAGGCGTTTCGCGAATTCGACGCCAACAATTACGAGCAGGCGCTTAAAGATCTCGACGCCATCGATGCCCGTCAACCGGACGTTGCCGAGTCACACAACCTGCGGGGCGTTATCCTGATGCGGCAGAAGGATTACGCCAAAGCCGAGACCGCTTTGCAGAAGGCGTTGAAGGCCGATCCGAAGTTCTGGAATGCGCGCTTCAACCTAGCCGAGATTCCGTTCTTGCAGCGCAACTGGGGCGAAGCGCGCAAGCGATTCCAGGAACTGCTGAGCGGGAATGCTTCCGAGCTGCAGGGTGAAGCGACGCAACTCATCCAGTACAAAATCCTGATTACCTACCTCATGGAGGGGAAGGAGAACATGGTCAACGCGTTGCTGGCCAAGCTCGAACTCTCGCCCGATACGCCCGCGGTGCAGTACGCAAAGGCCGCGATCGCTTTGCACAAAAAGGACGAGAATGGCGCGAAGGATCTCCTCACAAACGCAGAGAAAAATTTCTCGCCGCAGTTGAACAAGCTTTTCGCAGAGTCGCTCTATGAAGTGGGCTGGATGGAGAAACCAGCCGGCCAAACCCGCGCGGCTCTGGAACTGAACACCGCCGCGGAGCGTGCTGCGCAGGCAAAAGCTTTTGCGCAGGCGAAATTCGAGGAGGCCGAGCAGGCGCTGCAACAACGGGATTTAACCGCAGCGCGAAAGCTGATCGAGGAAGCGGACGCCGCGGATCCGAACCAGGCGCCGGTGATCAATCTGCGTGGCGAAGTTTTGCTGGAGCAGGGCGAGTTCGATCAGGCGGAAAATGAGTTTAAAAGGGCGGCGAAGATCGACCCGAAGTTCCGCGACGCGCAGTACAACCTGGCGCAGGTGCCTTTCAAGAAGAAGGAATATGCGAAAGCGCGGGATCGCTATGAGGCGCTCTTCGGCACCACCACAGGTGCGGACAAGGACAGAGCCGCCCAGCTCATTAAATTCAAAATTTACCTGACACTCCTGCTCGAAGGCAAAGACAGCCGTGCGCAGAAAATGATGGAGCAATTCCAATTCACGGGCGACACGCCGGCGCTTTATTACGCGCAGGCCGCCTGGGAATTCAAGCATGAGAATCCCGGCAAAGGTCTGGATTGGATCACCTCCGCGCGAAAGATCTATCCGCCGGCGCTGAACGGTGTCTTCGCGGATGCCTTCTTCGACCTGGGCTGGCTGAAGCCCTCGTCGCTGGAGGCTTCCCCCGCCCCGCTTGTGGCCGATGCCACGCAGGCGGAGTCCGCGCCCTCCATTGAGCCGACGCCGATTCCGTCTATGACGCTGGCGCAAAACGACGCCGCGAAGAGCAGCGACACTTTGAGCCTTGCGCCGAACTCCGTGGTTCCTGGAATGGAGGCGACCACATCACAGGCGGAGCAGGCGCCAGGCGCCTCCACTGCTTTGGTCGCCTCATCCCCTAGCGTCGAGACGCCGGTAGCGTCCACTCAGTCACCAGCTGCGACCCAGCCAGTGATCGCGAAAACTTCGGAGCCCGCCGCCTCGACCACCGCGCCTGAAAGCTCGCCAGCGACTGCTCCTCCGCTCGTTACCGCCGCATCCGCCACTCCCGCCACGGTCCTCGCGCCGGCCAAAGTGCGCGAATGGTCGCAGCCGAGCCTTAGTGAAACTCTCGAGCGCCTCGGCGACCAAGGTCTTCTCGTTGGCGTGCTGGTTTTGGCCGCTATCCTGCTGCTTGCATGGGTCATGATCCCTGCACTCCGCCGCCGAATGCAAAAGGCGTCAGCAAAAGCAAGCACACCAGCACCTTCTGCTCCCGCCTTTGATGCCGTTGAACCCATGGGAGCTGTCCAGCAGCTCGTCGCGCCAACCCGCCTCGCGGGCGGGCCGCCGCAGGTTTCCTTGCAGCTGCGGGCATCCGAGCCAGCGCTGCGACGCGCCGTGATGCCGCTCGGGAAGGCCAGCCGAACGAATGGCAATGGCCACGGCAACGGGCAGGGCTTCGCACAAAGTGGCGGAGCCGCCGTCGCACCGGCTCATGAGGTTGTGGAAACTGAGCCTTACGTCGCGCCGGAAGCAGGCTCGTTCGAAGAAGGCGTGGGTGAACCGATCACCGCGAGCGCCTTCGCGCCGCAGGTCACGGAAGCGCCCGCTGCTCCCGAGCCGCAATATTTCGCGGCTGAACCCACCTTTGCGCCCGCTCCGGCGGGATGGGCAGAAACCGCCGAAGAACCGACGGCTGCTGCCGTTGAAGCACCATCAGAACAGGCTCCGTCCTGGCCCACCTTCGAGCCGGCGCCTCTCGCGGCCAGCGCCGAAACCGCTGTCGTCGCGGACGACGCATTTACATCGCCCACGGCAGCCTTCGCGGAAGACAACGAACCGGTTGGACAGGGACAGCCGGTGCCGTACCTGACTCCGGCTTCCATTGCTGAAAGCACGCCGGCAGAAGCCGGGCCGGAAGCGGAGCAACAGGCGCCTGCCGGAGTGGCGGGTCTAGCACTTGCAGGGATTGGTGCCTTGCGCCATTCTGTCGAAACCCCGTCCAGCACTCCCGGAGTTGTTTCCGCGGAGCCGACGGCCCAGCAGCCAACCACACCAGCAACCATGCCCCAACCGACCCAACCAACACCAGCCCCTCTCATCCGAACCGCTCCTCCAACTCCAACGACTGGGGCCGCGCCTCAAGCTCCTGGCGGTATGCAGCCAAGCGCGCCGCAAGCCGCTGGCGGCATGCACACCGCTGTGCAACTGACGTTCTCGTTCGAAATCGCCTCCCTGCAACTGACGCCAACCTTCAAGATGGGCGCGCTGCAGTTGAAGCCCACCTCCAGGATTGTGACGATGCGGCTCGCGCCCTCGCAGCATCCGCAGCCGGCCATGAATCTCCAGGTCACGTTCGAAATCGCTTCTGTGCAGTTGGCCGGCAACGCCATCGGAATGGTGCGGTTGACGCCATCGCAGCAACAGCGCCCGAGCATCACAAGCTCGCCCGCCTTCAACATCGCTGGGATGCAATTGGTCTCCGGCGCGGAGAGCGCTCCCGTGCAGTTGACACCGTCGCAACAGGGTCAAGCCTCCGTGCATGTCACGGCCGGCTTCCAGATTGCTACGGTTGAGTTCTCACCTTCGTTCGAGATTGCCTCGATCATCCTGAACTCGACCTCAAGAAACGTTTCCGTGCAGCTCCCGGGAGCTGGCCCAACTGCGGTCGAAGGCGCTCCTGTCTTCGAGGTCGCCAATGTGCAGCTCGCCGGGAACGGCGAGATCGGCATGATGCAGCTCAACCCGCCGGGCGCTGCCGCAAAGCGCGCCTAAGGCGCTCGCAGCAAGAAAGTCGACGGTCCGCGTTGATTCGACGCGGGCCGTTTTGTTTGATTTCGCTGCGTGGTGGCGAGCACGGCATTATCTGATTCGCTGCGCGCGAAACAACGCTGTAGCAACGCCGCTGCGTCGGCGCTCGGAGGCGCCCGCTATAATCCACGCACTCGGTTGTAGCGACGCCGCTCTGTCGGCGTTTCGCCGCCCGGATTGCAGTTCGGGCGTACTTACGGCGACAGAGCGCCGTCGCTACAGCTGCTTAGTTGCACCGCGAACTCGAGCAGGGCGCATTTTCAGCAGACGCCAGCACCAAAAAACTACCGTTTCGCGAAGTGGCTGCGATTCAACGAACGCAGCGCCTTCGGCACGAAGTCGCCGTCGCGACGGATCAATTTACCGTCGAAGAAAATTTCGCCGCCACCGTAGTCCGGCCGTTGAATACTCACCATGTCCCAGTGCACCTGGCTGCGGTTGCCGTTATCAGCTTCCTCATATGCCTGCCCTGGTGTGAAATGGAAAGAGCCGGCGATCTTCTCATCGAAGAGGATGTCGCGCATGGGGTGCAAAATCCGCGGATTGAAGGCGAGCGAGAACTCGCCGATGTAGCGAGCGCCGGGATCGGCGTCGAGAATCTTGTTCAGCTTCTCCGTCTGGTTGCCGGTCGCTTCCACGATCTTGCCCTCTCGGAACGAGAGACGCACGCCGTCGAAACCGATGCTCTGGTAAACTGTTGGCACATTGAACGTCACATGACCTTCCACTGAATCTCTCACGGGACAGCTGAAGACCTCGCCGTCGGGAATATTGCGATCGCCGCCGCAAATGACCGCACCGATTCCTTTGATGCTGAAGCGCAAGTCGGTAGCCGGGCCCTTGATCTCGACGCGGTCCGTCTTCTCCATCAACGCCTTGAGCGCCCGCATGCCGGGCCGCAGCTTCCGGTAGTCGAGTGTGCAGACCTCGAAATAAAAATCTTCGAAGGCTTCCGTGCTCATGCCGGCGAGCTGCGCCATCGAGGGCGTTGGCCAGCGGAGAACCACCCATTTGGTCTTTTTTACCCGCTGGTCCTGCACGGGGCGCATCTTTTTCGCGAGCAGTCTCATCTGC